>JAGWBU010000031.1 GCA_021295735.1 Candidatus Poribacteria bacterium
CCCACAACCAAACCGTGTCATCATTGCGGACACAACAACAACGATTTACAACTCACCGATAGGCACTGGACGTGCCAAAGGTGTCAGACGCATCACGATAGAGACATCAACGCTGCTATCAATATATTGCAGGCTGGGGGGTACCCGTGTAACACGATAAAACCGTTCTGATACGGAATAAGAGCCTGCTGGTGGAGCGAAAGTAAGACGCTGATTTCTTCGGAAACAGCGCAGTCGCGATGAAACCGAAGCCCCTACCTTTAGGTAGTGGGTGGTATCACTGTTATTCTGATAGAATGCTAAATCAATACTCGTAGAAGTTAGACCCTTTAAGAAGCGTTAGTAGGACGGATAATTTTTTTTCTTCAAATTGAAATTGGAAGGTGGACAAGGTTGTCTACCTTTATAGAAAATAACTGAACAAGTACCATCACTTGTTTAATACTAAGGAGGATACAGATGCAACAAAGATGTGCATCGCATTGGACAAGGAAGCGTTTTAGTTACGCATTAATTGGAACGCTCATACTATTTTTATTGATATCTGGTGTGTCAAGTCTAATTCTGACACAAGATGTGTTTGCAGACCAGCATGAGACAACTGAAGTGGAGGCAGAATCATCACTCAATTCCGGTGACACCGCTTGGATGCTAACTTCAACTGCACTCGTGCTGTTTATGACTATTCCGGGACTCGCGCTCTTCTACGGGGGACTTGTGCGCGTACAGAATGTACTCTCTGTGCTCATGCAGTGTTTCGCATTGACAGGGATTATCACAATCTTATGGATTATTATTGGGTATAGTCTTGCTTTTAACACCGCTGGCATGGTGAAAGGGACAATTACATTCAACTCTTTTGTTGGAGGACTCGGTACATTTTTCTTGACAGGTATCGGCGTAGATACATTAAGGGGGACTATTCCTGAAACCGTTTTTGTTGTTTTCCAAATGACGTTTGCGATTATTACCCCCGCCCTTATTGCCGGTGCGTTTGCAGAACGGATGAAGTTCTCAGCCATGCTGATTTTCTCTGCAATCTGGTCGTTAATTGTCTATGCACCCCTCTGCCACATGGCATGGTCAGGTGATGGTTCACTGTTTGGTGATATTATCGGTGCCCTTGATTTTGCAGGCGGAAATGTAGTGCATATTAATGCAGGTATCGCTGCGTTAGTTGCTGCAATTTTAGTTGGAAAACGGATCGGATACCAGACAACAGCAATGCCGCCGCATAGTTTGACGCTTACCGTGGTCGGTGCATCAATGCTTTGGGTAGGTTGGTTCGGGTTCAATGCTGGAAGTGCTCTTGCTGCTAATGGCACCGCTGGCATGGCGATGCTCGTCACACAGATTTCAACTGCTACTGCTGCTGTCACATGGATGTTCATTGAATGGGGCAAACACGGCAAACCGAGTGTTTTGGGCATAGTTACAGGTGCCGTTGGCGGTTTGGTTGCAATTACACCTGCTTCAGGAACAGTTGGACCAATTGGCGCGCTCGTTATCGGGTTCGTCTCCGGTGCTGTCTGTTTTTGGGGTGCAACAAGTTTGAAAGCAAAACTTGGCTATGACGATTCGCTTGATGCATTTGGTGTTCACGGCATCGGCGGAATTGTTGGTGCATTATTGACTGGTGTATTTACTGCTATAGCTTTAGGTGGTACCGGAGTAGAGAATAGTGCCGGAGATCTTGTGGAAATTAACATTGGTTTACAGGTTTGGAAGCAGTTCCTTAGCATTATCATTACACTCGTTTGGAGTGGTGTGCTCTCGTTTATCATCCTCAAAATTGTGGATGCCACAGTTGGCTTACGCGTTGAAGAAGATGACGAACGACAGGGGCTTGACCTCTCACAGCACAACGAACGTGGTTATAACCTCTAACGAGGTAAAATTCCTAACAAGAATAGGCGCGCTTGTAAAGCGCGCCTACAAATAGATAGAGGCAGGCGGGAAATTCTGTCTGTCCAATTTTTACCAGATTATAACTCAGCTATCCTTCCTGCTATTTCCGCGTCTGACATAATTTCGTTTCTCACAAGCAGATGTTGTTCTGCCCCAATATTCTGATACACCTCTTCAATCCACGCGGTATTAAAAGCATCACCGGTGTTGTGGATAATAAGATTTCGTGGTGCTACAAGTGTCCCCGCAGTACGGAAATCACCTACTTTGCGCAGACTTGGAATCGGTAAAGTTTTCAAATAAGCTTCATCGTTACCATTATCAAATTGTGCCGCATCCACGACGACGTTTTTGATATTCGTGAATCCCGCTGCAAGCAATGCCCATAAACCTGCTTCACCTATTCCGATTAAGCTGACTTCTGAAACATCACCTCTGGTTGAGAAATAGAGCAACGTTGTTAAAATATCCTGCACACGTAACGCCGCAGTTGTGCGGTTGTAGGTGGTGAAAAATTTTGTATTCTCCGACCTCTCATACTCACCATGTTCCCCTGTTCCAAACACATCAATAATGAGAACTTTACGATCAGAACTTACCAAATCAGTTATAATTGGCAAAGGTTTACCCGTCTCCAAATCTATTAACTTTTCTTTCCCTTCAGGATGCACGATGACAACGACAGGGTCATGTCCTACAAGTGGTTCTGTCCGAAATAGAACGGCAGGAATAGCGTCTCCGATACCTTGTCTGCCGATGACAACGTGCTGCGCAGAATAGTGTGTCTGATAGGTTGTTGGAAAAGCACCTTCTGGCTCAACAAGGGTTACCTCACTGCTGTTAGGTAAGTGCAATCCAAGTGAATGTTGCAAGGCACTACTCATCTCCTCCGTAAACTTCTGATGCTCAGCTTCATTTGTCGGTTTACGTTTTTCAATCGTATCTTGGGAATGTTTTACCCAAGCGGGCAGAATTTCGTCCTGTTTCAGTGCATGTGCAGGCATATCACGATCAGAAAAAACTAACAATGCTTCATCCGATTCAACCTCATAAGACACCTCTTTGAACGCAGACGTATCCGCTGCCCCCAAAAGCCATTTTGCAAACCATGCATATACTGCCTCGCGGCTCTCCTTATTGTAGTTATGTTCAGCATCTACCTGAACCTGATGCACTTTGTCTGCTGCATCAAAGTGAGCATAGATGCTTCGGATAGCGGGATATTCAACCGTTGGTGTTTTCACTGTCCAATCACCCGTGCATGAAACAAGCAGAAGTGGACGCGGTGCCATCAACGCCCCAATTTCAAGGTTGCTTGCTTCCAACCGCAAATTCGGTGCGTTTTCGCATAGACAACCGCCCTGCATCGTTGCAGAAATCATATTGACAGGCGCGGAAACCTTGATACGTTCGTCAACTGCTGTCAAAATAAAGGTTTGCGTTCCACCACCCGACGCACCTGTGCAACCGATGCGTTCTTTATCAACATCTGGTAGGTTTTGCAAGAAATCAATGGCACGAATGCCGTTTTGAAGTTGGAGTCCCATCGCGCTCAAACCCCAAAGACCTTCTCGCGCACCACCAAAACGGTGTTCTATCTGTTTGCCACTATCATTGTAGCCTATCATATCATAGGCAAAGATAACGTAACCCTGTTTAGCGAAATTGATACAACGGGCAGGAATCGAACCACGTTCTATATCTTCTAACCTGCCATGTTCCCAATGCCCATGAGGACTTACAATACCCGGAAACGGACCAGTTTTCCCTTTTGGACGGTAGAGATTTCCCGTAGTAAAGAAGCCGGGAAAAGGTTCAAAATGGACCTTTTCTACGGTGTAATCTTCATGTTCAATTTTTCCAAAGATTTGCGCGTTGAGTGGAGTCGGTTCTTGCGTTGGGAGCAAACCGTTTGCAACACGAATCTGTTGGCGTAATGCGGCAGCTTTTTCAGTCCATTCTGCTTTGGTGTAGTTTGGAAAAGTGTACGGTGTGTTGAGGTCGCGTGAAGCAGCACCCCGTGCATCGTTAACTGTTTGTGATGATTCAGTAAATACATGAGCAAGTTCGTGGTGTTGTTCAGCCATTATTTATTGCCTCCAAGTGCTTCGCAACGATAAACTTCAAAAGTCGGACGATATGTTCCGCATCCCATATTCCGTTGTATACTGGTGAAAATTCAAGTGTGAAGGTTGGTTTTTCGGTTTCAATGTCGCTGACGGCACCGCGAACGAACGCCCAGCTGTCATTGACGGTGTAACATCCAAAAATTTCTTGTTCTGTTACGGAATCAGGGTTGACGGCTGTTTCACTGCTTTTTTGCCAAGTGAGCCACGCAGCGGCGAGCATTTCCCCGTAGAGTTGGAATTGGGGTTCAGGTGCCTGAATGCCGCGTTTCGCCTCGTGTACGATAAGATAAGGTGGACGTATCTGCCCGCCGAGTGCGGGGGCGAGTGCACCATCTGCTTCACCTTCCAATTTAAACTTAGGGTAGGTAGCTTTGAGTGGTACGCTGCTCCATGCTTGAATATGTTCCCGTTCTGCAAGCATCAACATTGGATAAATCGCGCGTGCCCAGAGCGTCGTCTCGTTCATGACGACCAGATGACGACGGTACAGGGTCGATTTGATATCTTCAAGCCGTCTGCACTCCTCTGCAGTGAGGGCTATTTGCATTTTCTCCCATTTTTCTGGAGCAATATACTTTTCGTTCAATGTTACAAGTGTCTTAAGTATTTCTTCTGTAAGTTGCGAGAATATATATGTGTCCATCGTTCAAAACCTCTTTGGAATGTCTCTATGCTGCATTCAAAGTGCATCTACTTGTTATTTGTAGCAGGTGCCATCTCGGACTTGACACTCTCTAACGGTGCAACTGAAACATTGCCAGCGCTTTCTGCACTACAGTCCTCATCTTTTGGTTCAATTGAAAGTTGACATCCAAGCGCAGTAAGAATAGTTGCAAGTGTATCAATCCGCGGTGCTTTCTCACATGAGAGTGTTTTTGAGAGCATTTCCTCATCCATGCCGGTTTTATTGGCAAGTTCAGCAATCCCGCCCTGCGATTCTACAAATGTTTGAAGTGCCAACAGAAATACAGTAGCGTCCCTATCAACTTGGTATTCTTCCATTGTGAATTGGATATAATCAAGTGCTGCATCCCAGTCGATGGCAAGTTGTTCTATTACTATATCTCGCCATTTTCGGTACTTTTTCATCGCTGTTCCTCCATTGGCCGGCGAGGTCTCTGTACCCTGCCATCATCGCATAGCGTATGCCAGGCAAAGGGCGGACAAAGAAACCCACTAAATGCCAAAAAGCACATTTGGCGTTGATTTAGCCCCTACAATAACGGTGGATTGTAGGTTTGCTAAGTGGCGTCTAACCTTGAAATAAATCCCTAAATTAACGCTTATGAGGTCGCGGTGAAGCAGCATCTCGTATTGTTAACGGTTTGTGATGGATCAATAAAAACATGGGCGAGTTCGTGGTGTTATTCAGCCATGATTCTCCTCCATGGAAACCAGGGTTGGAAGTTAAACCTCAATGTTTCCGCCGTGAGTATCACCTAATTTGGCAATACCCAAAATTTATGACTCTGATGAAATTTCGTCAGTTGACAACGTCGTGTCAATTTTTCTAAGATCTTTTGCCATTCCCACTACCAAATTGAGCAACGCAGCAAAAATATAAGAAGAAATCAATGCGATTATTCCATATATTGTGGACGCAATGATTGAAATTACTCCAAAAGCCAAGTCAACAGCAATGGACATGTCAACATCGCTGCTGGGGATATAAAGAAAATTTATCACACCTGGAATTCCGATTCCGAAAATTCCTGCCATCAATCCATGTATACCTGTGGTAATGAGTACAATGAATGCTGCTTCTCCCGATAACCTTATCAGGATAACTGCAATTTGTAATAAAGTAAAATCAGATTCATTATGAAGGGTACTGATTTTATTGGATCTGTTCCAAAATAACATTATAAGGACTGTCCCAATTAAAACGTTGAATAACGCCATCAGACTTGATCCAATAAGGTGAAGGACCAAAGAACTTATTTCAATATTATCCCTTCCCAAAAATACTCCAACGAAAAGCACAATACTCCAAACAAAGGCAAAAACATACGCAACCACACCCAAAATTTTGAGGAAAATTGGTATCCATTTTTGAAAAGGTTCAACCGATTCCAATGAGGCGAACCACGCCACAATCCTACGTAAATAATGCATAATATCTCTTTAAGTATAACAAGTCTTGTGTCAGTTAATATAACAGAATTCAAAATTAATCTCAATTGTTTACCATACCGTGGGTGTGTAAAGTTTGTAGAAATCCGCACAACTCCTATTGTAGGGGCGGGGTCCTCGTGCCTGCCCGTTGCATGGCACGTCCTGCGCAGTGGCGGGGCACCAAATCAAGAAATCAACGGTATGAATAACATTTAGTTATTCACCGCCCGCCCTACAGTGGAAAACGCCGCGTAATCATTGCAAATTGAACCTATGTAACCAAATATTTACACACCCCCATACCGTTTACGTATACGGTAAAAACGACAAATCCTAATTCATATAATGGTCGCAAGGTTCATCTAATTCGGCAAGGATTTTTGTTCCTACTTTAAGATACCTCGCATTAAGCATCACGAATTTGTATCCACGCAAAAACAGATATTCTCCTTCAAATTCAATATTTTCGTCTGTCTCAGAAGTTGACATCGCTGCGAAACCATCATCAGAGATTAGATATGTATCAGTTACGCCATTAGATTGGACAGTGAAACCTGTAGCCAATACATCTGGATCAGCATTGACAGAAACGGCATTAGTCGTGGGACGTTGTTCCATGTTGGGTTTCATTGGAAACAGAATTATATTCAAAACTACAGGCAATTCACGCTGGAAGTGATAAGTAAGCCGATTACCATTCAACTTAACGTGAAGGTTAGTCGCATCAACTGCACCGATAAATATATTACTATGCCCAGGTTCTCGCGTCAATGCCTGCCCAATATCTGGCACAATATATGGCGTAGTAAATTGTTCACGGCATGTGTTAAGGTGAAAAACCTGTTCCAGCAGATGTTCTCCGACACCGAGAACGACATCATGCAAAATAAAGTATTCGCCTTTAACATGAAAAATGGATCGTTTATGCTGATAATCAGATGTTTTATACCATCCCTCCACGAAATCAAATACATAAGTCGTTATCCATCGTGTATCAGGGTCTGGCACAATTGCCGGTTCAGTCGGTTGTCTTTTTCCATCAATCAGAATCACGTTGTGTCTTTCGCTTACCGTGCGGGAAGAATCGCCATATCTATTTCCATGGTCGTGTGTAATCAGTTGTCGTCCATGTGCGTACAACACAAAGCTCAACTTATCTTCATACCCCGGTTTTCCCAACGGACCGCTATCAAAAAGTAGATATTGTGCGTCAGATTCCCAACTATCTCTCATTACATAGTAGCCAGTATAGGGTAGCGCGTAGGGTAATGTCTGCGGTTCACTATCTCTCTGATTAAAATTATTGATATTACACAGTTCAACAACATCTAAGTTATCAGGAACATTAGCACCGAAAGGTGGGAAAGACAGATCGGGTTGGCTAATATAGATACAGGCTTCTAACTGCTTCTCTAACAACGCTTTCATATCTTCAGCACACTCAAAATGGCAGGAGTGCTTGACTCTGTCATAAGTATGCAAAAATCTGGCAAAATCTGTAATTGCTTCTGTTTGGGAATGCAGCGAGGTATCTTTGTGAAAACCATCTGGGTAGAAGAACGTATCAACTATCCATTTGTAGCGACGAGATGCCAACTTGAGAAGTTGGTCACTACGCCGAAATTCTGGGAAGAGGAGTGCTGCAATACCGATTTGCGTAGTTGCAGAAATTGAGGGTGTTGGATAAATGGACAATTTCAGCAAACATTCAAGGGACACTTTGGCAGTACTAAAGGTATCTGTTCTCTCTAAGTGTGAAATATCCTTAAAATTCCTTGAGTACTCCTTGCGATAGATTGTATATTCGGACATTGCAGCCGCTATGTTACCCGCTAATACATTATATTTAACACCTTCCAACCCGCCAAACTCCAAGTTCAGATAATGGAAGAACGTCTTATCACTTAACGGAAACTTTAGCCTGTTATTAGCAGTAAAATTGCAGTTCAGAACCGTGTTATAGCATTCAATTGCGGGATCCAGAATTGGAAGGTTTAGTTTATTGGCAAGGGTCAATGCTGCTTCAATTGGATGAATAACATGGGAATCGGCAGATTTTGGGACAACTTCAGCGAGATTCGCAGCAATCCGTCCAAATCCTGTGAGGTGCCATAGTTCGGATTGTGGCAACATTGCACAAACGCTACCTGCTAATGCCAACGCACTCCCCGCTGCCAATTTTTCACGTGCTGTAGGAGCTTCCGGATATGTATAGAGATACTCTACATGTTCTAAAAGTATTTGGGTAAACGTTTCCCATTCTGCTTTGTCAAGGGTTTCATGCGCTGCAATAGCAATCGCTTCAATTACACGTGCTGCTACCGATTCAAGTCGCCATGCGGGATGTTGTTCAGCAAATTCAATTGGTGTGGGATTTGATTCCGCAAAGGTAAGGAGTTCTTCAAAATCGGCAATTGGCTCAAAGTGGTCAATTACCGGTAACTTTCGTTTTGCGAGTTCTGATGCTAACAATTCAACATGTTTGGGTTGAACCGTCGTATATCCGCCTAACGGCATAAATACCACTCTTGATTTCATTTATCGTATGTGGTATAATAACAGCATTTATAAGTTTTGTCAAAGGTGCTTTAGGGAATGGGTGTGTAAAGTTTTTGTAGAAATCCGCCCTACAGTGGAAAACGCCGCGTAATCATTGCAAATTGAACCTATGTACATTATCCTGACCTTTAGAATACTTAGCAAGCAAAGTAGTTTATACAACACATTGACATTTTTAGATGAGGAGTCCTTTTATGGCATTTACATTTCATCATATACATCTCAGATGTGAAGACCTTGACGGTGCAATCGAATATTATGAAAAGATGTTTGACGGAAAGGTTACCGATACCGTTGAAGTCAGAGGATTAAAAATTGTGCGAATGGAAATCGGTGGTGAACGAATCTTTCTCTCACCCAAATTTGGCGATATAGATGTTGAACCGACGAGCGGCAATCCCCGATGGGGTGTCTATCAACTGGCTTTCACGGTAGAAGACCTTGACGCTGCCGTTGCCGAATTACAAGAAAAAGGCGCAGAACTTGAAGACCTAAAACCTTCCGGACTCATGATGGCATTTTTCAAGGGGCCAGATAACGTTCAGATTGAACTCATTGAGGCTTAGGTAACTCTTGGTGGATAATGCACATCCTTGTTCCTAATTCCAACAGTGAGATCTCCTATGAAATATAGCGAACTTTTCCATACAATTCAGGGAGAAGGGCAGCTCATAGGGGTTCCATCTGTTTTCTTTCGAACGAGTTACTGCAATCTCAGGTGTATTTGGTGCGACACACCATACACATCTTGGCAACCTGAAAACAGAAGTATTACAGTTGCCGAAAGCGTTGCAGCAATTACACAATTCGGATGTAAGCATGTCGTCATCACTGGCGGTGAACCGTTCATTCAAACCAAGGAATTGATAGCCCTTTGTCGCGAGTTAGATCAACAAGGACACCATATCACAATTGAAACAAATGCAACGCTTTTCGCAGAAGTTGCTGCACACCTAATTTCGATGAGTCCAAAGTTGCACAATTCCAATCCCTCCTCAGATAATCGTTTTTATAAACGACACGAACGAGGACGGATCTGCCCCGATGTTATCCGTAAGTTTTTAGACACTTATCCGTGTCAAGTAAAGTTTGTCGTAGATACACCGGATGACCTTTCAGAAATTCAAACCTTGCAAGCAGATATTGGTATTCCGTCTGAAACAATCATGTTGATGCCTCAAGGCAAAAACCCACAGGTGCTAAATCAGAAGCAGGAATGGTTAGTTGAACTTTGCAAAGAAAATGGGTATCGCTATTCACCGCGCGTGCATGTTGATATCTGGGGTGAAAAACGTGGTGTATAGCACATGAAATATGATATTCTACTTAAGAGCGGGACTGTCATTGACCCTGCACAAGGATTGAATGCGTTTCGTGATGTTGCGATTAAAGATGGAATTATTACCGCAATTGACCAAGATATTCCAAAAACCGAGGCTAAACAGACTATCTCTGTCAAAAATCGATACATTACACCAGGGTTAATTGACATCCATACGCATGTATATTATGGTGTCACAACGTGGGGTATCAAAGCAGACAACGTATGTTCCACTTCAGGCACAACAACTTTTGTTGATGCTGGTAGTGCCAGTTGGGCAACCTTCCCAGGCTTCCGTGAATTCATCGCGGAACCTGCGCAAACGAACATATTAAACTACATCCACATTTCTGGTATTGGGCTTGTCTACGGTCCTGTCGGAGAGATGCATGACCTCGCCTATGCCGATCCAGATCGCGTTGCTGATACGTTAAAAGCTAATCGGGACATCACCGTCGGTGTGAAAGTGCGACAAGGCAAAATGCAGGTAGGTGATAACGGCGTAGAACCACTAAAACTTGCTATCCAAGCAGCCGAGCAGGCTGGAACGCCTGTGATGTGTCACATCGGTCAAGGTGTTCCGCTTCCAGATGTTTTAGAATTGATGCGACCGGGTGATGTAATTACGCACTGCTTTCAAGGAAATGGCGATAACATCGTTGACGAAAAAGGCAAGGTAATTCCAGAAGCCTGGCAGGCACAGCAGGATGGTGTGATCTTTGATGTTGGACACGGTGCAGGAAGTTTCCATTATGAAATCGCACAACGTGCTATGGAACAGGGTTTTATTTCTGATGTTATCAGCACCGACCTACATACGGGCAATATCAATGGCCCCGTTTATGACTTGCCATCGACATTATCAAAACTGATGCATCTTGGACTTTCATTTGAGGAAGTGATTGAAAAAGCAACCTTCAATGCTGCCAAAGCCATCAAACGCGAAAAACAACTCGGCAATCTGAAAATTGGGACAATAGCGGATGTTGCTGTTTTGGAACAGATTGATGGCGAATTTGAATTCTATGATGCACACGACACAAAATTTATCGGCACTCAGAAAATCAATGCCGTTTTAACGATTCGTGAAGGAAAAATTCTATAGATGTCACTCATAGCACAGAAGATTAGCGGTTGTTACCGACGTGTTCTTATTTTTTTCTTTGTAATTCTCATTGCAGGTATAGGTATCGGATTGTTTGTTTACAACCGAGTCGGAGGTGCTGAAGGCATGCGGTACTGGATGGCAATACGCGCCTTAAACGGCACTGAAAAACTTCTCATAGCAAACCGCCCAGACGGTGTGCCACAAGAAACAGTAGAGGAACAATTTGACAATGTTCGTGATGCTATTCACAATCGGCAAATTGACCTAAAACCTCTTTATGAGTTACTCAATTCATATCAAACAAAATTTCACAACCCTGGATTATCAACAGAAAAAATTAAGCCGTCAACCCCTGAAGTAGAGGCGTTTCTGACAGAACTTAGAAAGACAATTTTCCTTGATGAGTAGGTTTCCATTCTACGAAATATCCGCGTGAAATCCGCCAATCATTTCACGGATCTGCGTAGTATAGACATCATCACTCAAATCAGTATCAACAATCAGTGAAATCGCCCGTTGAAACCTCAACCGTGCATCTCCCCAAGCTTCCAATAGAATCTGACTTTCAGACGTTTCTGGTCTTGCAACCGCGTGTAAAATGCGATGCAGAATTGAGAGATAAAAAAGTAGTTGATGTGCATCAACACGCGCAGCAACATCAGCAGTGGAACATTTTTCGCGATGTTGGACTACCCGTTCTGCGTAGACATCAACCAATTCACGGTTCAATAAAGAAACAAAGTTTGCCTCTTCCTGGGACGCGCCAATACTATTAAAAAATTGCACTAACCTTCGTTCCTGCCAATCCCAACCAACACTCGCAAAATCAATGAAATATGGGAGTTCCCTGTCAAACACAATATTACGTGCTTGGTAATCAAGACCACCCAGAGTCGGCTGTGCTTCAAGCAGCCGATTTGAAAGAGAATCCCATGCTGTGTCAAGCTGCGCTACTTGTGGTGCGGTGAGCGGTATCTTACTCAGATGTTGCAGATAACTGACTGTTTTCCTGCCTTGTTTAAGTAGGTGTCGTAAGGTCTGCATGAGTTCAAAACGGAATACATAAGGTCTGAATTGTGTCTCGTTTTTTCTAAAGACTTCCTCAATATGACAGAATACAGAAAGGACAGTGTATAGATCAGGCATGAGATTTGACACTGATTCAAGCTGTGCTAAAGAATCAAGTGTCTGCTCCCCACGCCATTCCAGTAACAACGCATGATGCTGTTCAGATTCCCAAATAATTCGCGGTACGAGACACCCACCCTTATAGAGTGTCGACAATGTGAACTGCTCAATCTGAAATGGTGTGAAACCCGATTTGGTAACTGGGGCGGTAATCTCGTGCTGTTTGAGTAGATAATTCTTCCTTCTGATTCTCAGGCGGCAGACGTTCTGCTTTTGTCGTTTACCGTGGTGAATCGATTGAACTGCAATCGCAGCTAAATTGATTTGGAAATGTGCTGCTATTTGCTTAAGTAATTCTTGCATTTTGGACTCCAGATTTTGCAAAATAGACGTTGTAGCAGTATTTAGGTTGAGAGTAGATTTGGAACGTCTCTAACAAAATTCACACCACGCAAATAGTTGCTAACGAAAGAAAAATGTTGCATGCCTGCTACAAACGTGGTATAATTATTAAAATTTGATCACATGTATAAAATGGTATTACCAGAGATACACACCTCCAGATTTGCACGGCGGGTTCTCTCATTATGAGAGTCTGATGCAAATATGAAGGGGGTGGAAGTATAAACCCAATGAGGAGTCTTGCGGCTCCAGTAAACCCAGGAGGTTATTTTTGGCAGTTACAATGAAAGAACTCCTTGAATGCGGCGTTCACTTTGGTCACCAAACCAGACGCTGGAACCCGAAGATGGCAGAGTACATCTTCGCTGAACGGAACGGAATTTATATAATTGATTTACAGAAGACGTTGAGAATGCTCGAAACCGCGGTAGAATTTGTCCAAGGCGTTGCAGCAAGCGGCGGCACAGCACTTTTTGTAGGAACAAAACGACAATCTCAAGAAGCTGTTTTAGAGGAAGCAGTTCGATGTAGCATGTATTATGTCAATCACCGCTGGCTCGGCGGCATGTTGACAAACTTCCAAACAATCCGTCAAAGCATTAGCAGACTTGAAGAACTTGACGCTGAAGAAACAAGTGGTGAACTTGAAAAACGTCCGAAAAAAGAGGTTATCCGGCTGATGCGAGAAAAAGGGAAATTGGCGAATAACCTCACTGGCATCAAAGATATGTCTATCCTCCCCGAAGTCGTTATTGTCACGGATACCCGAAAAGAACACACTGCTATTGCGGAAGCAAATAAACTCGGCATTCCGATAATTGCAATAGTAGATACGAACTGTGATCCTGATCCGATTGATTTACCGATCCCAGGTAATGATGATGCTATCCGTTCAATTCGGTTAATTTGTGCTGTTTTAGCAGAGGCAGTAATTGAGGGCCGTGGCGATGCGTTAGAAGGCGAACAGACTGAAGAAGAAAAAATGCAGTCTGAAGAAAATCAGATTGATAAAGTTGCTGAAGCTGAACGACATGAGGAGCAAACAGCACAGATTTTAGATGCAGAGCAGCTTTCTGCTGAACCTGAAGCAATTGGTGATGGAGAACAACGGCAACCGCGTCAACCGCGTCCAAAAAGAAGAATAGGACGACCACGAAGGACCTCATAGTAGTTTCATACTCAGAAATTTTCAGAATGGTAGTTACAAACAACTAAATACGAAACTATAGGTCTTTAACTTTAGTGTTCAAAATATGGTGGTTGAAAAACCATTTGAATCTAAACCGGAGGAAATATGGCAATTACAGCAAAAATGGTCAGTGAACTACGTTCACGTACTGGTGCCGGAATTATGGACTGCAAAAAGGCATTAGCAGAAACGGATGGAGATATAGACGCTGCGATTAAGAAATTGCGCGAGCAAGGCTTGCGCGCTTCTGAAATCAAAGGTGGTCGTGCAACTGAAGAAGGGCTTGTTATCTCTTACATCCATCCAGGGAACCGCATTGGGACTTTAGTTGAATTAAATTGCGAAACCGACTTCGTTGCTCGGACAGAGCAGTTTCAAAAATTAGCAACTGAGATCGCAATGCAAGTCGCCGCTGCAAAACCCCGATATGTCAGCGAAGATGATGTTCCCGCCGGTGAACTTGATGCTGAAAAAGCAATTTTGAAAACGCAGGCACTACAAGAGGGTAAACCTGACCATATTGTTGATAAAATTGTTGAAGGACGGCTTTCTAAATTTTACTCGGAAGCGTGTCTACTAAAACAACCGTACATTCGCGATGCCGATAAAACTATTGAGGATCTTGTCAAAGATGCGATCGCGCAACTCGGTGAAAACATCGTTGTAAAACGTTTTGTGCTCTACGTCCTCGGACAGTAAAACCATTACAGACAAGACACCTTACATCGGAATCAGCGAAACAGAAAGGAAAAGGGAATTCAGATGCAAGAAGTACTGAAAAATGCTGAATCACGAATGAAGAAAACGGTCGAGTCGACAGCAACAAAGTTGTCACATGTCCAAACAGGTCGTGCTACTACGGCGTTGTTAGACCAAGTTACGATCAATTACTACGGTAGTAAAACCCCATTAAATCAGGTCGGGACAATTACCACACCGGAACCACATCAGCTCGTTATTCAGCCTTGGGATAAAACGTTAATTACAGAAATAGAAAAAGCAATCGCACATTCTGATTTAGGACTTGCCACAAGCAACGATGGTAGCATTGTTCGAGTCCAAGTGCCAGAATTGACAACCGAAAGACGCGTTGAACTCACGAAATTAGTAAAAAAATTAGCTGAAGAAGGCAGAGTCGCTATTCGGAATATACGCCGCGATGCAAACGATGCCATTCGCAAACTTGAAGGCGGTGATGCGGGTTCAGGCAGCCGAAGAAGCAAAGGCAGAGGCGGTGATAAAAAAGGTGGACGCAGTGATGCTGACCCGATCCAGAAGTTAACCGATATCTACGTTAACCAAATTAACGATTTAGCTGATGCAAAAGAATCTGAACTGTTAGAGAACTAATTATGTTTTGGCGGCGAACTCTGAGCGTTGTTGTACTGGTTCCGCTTATCCTGCTGCTTATCTATTTGGGAAGTTGGTTTTATCTGCTCCTCATCACCGCCGCGGTTCTAATGATGCAAGTTGAGTACTGTAGGTTAGCGGGTAATTTCGGGGGGAAGTTGAATCCTATTATCCCTACGATTTTAACGGTGGCATTCTGTTTGTTCGCGTTTTTCCTACCTACACCGATAGAAAATGCAAACACCTCGCTCTTAATGTTCAGTTTCTTTATCGTTGTGTTTATCTATGCTTTTGCATCAAGCATATACCGAGGAAAAGTTGCAGGCGAGTTACTTGCCGTCACTTTAAAACTTACAGGTATCCTTACAATTGGATGGGCATTCGGTTACCACTTTATCTTGTTAAGAAAAGCAGATGCTGTGGGCATGCAGCTTATTTTCTTGCTAATTGGAACAATTTGGTGTAGTGATACTGGTGCTTATCTAATCGGTAGAGCTGTCGGCAAACATAAACTCAGCACACCAATCAGTCCTCGTAAAACAGTTGAAGGCACTATTGCAGGTTTAGTCGTGGGAACCTTGATCAGCATAGGATTTGGTGCGATCTTCTTATCTGAAACCCTTTCATTGGCAAACGCAGCTTTTATAGGATTACTATTGAGTATTTTGGGACAACTTGGTGATTTGAGCGTATCGCTGATGAAACGCACCGCTGGCGTCAAAGACTCCGGCGATTTCATACCTGGACACGGTGGCTTTCTTGATAGGTGTGATAGCTTAATTTTTAGCGCACCTATCCTTTATTATTATCTCGCATTAACGGGGATTCTTACATAAGTCCGCTCAAAGCAGATTTTGTTTGCTTGTCTCACCCATCTTCACAGTAAAGGTCGGCAACACGGACAAAAATGTGGATCCCCAATAAAAAAGGCGTGTGCTACGGCACTGCCACCACAGTCAATACATATGAAGCACATCGCCATTTTGGGTAGTACCGGTTCTATTGGGAAAAATGCACTTAATGTTGTTGAAACACATCGCGAAGAATTTAAGGTTGTCGCGCTCGCCGCAAACAAGGATGTTGACACACTTGAACACCAAATCCGCCAGTTTCATCCAAGGTTAGCAGCGCTTAATGAACCAGATGCAGCTGCTCGTCTTCGTGAACGTCTTCATGATCTCAACAGCACTGAAATCCTTTCTGGCACTCAAGGGATTCAAGCCGTAGCAACTATTCAAGAAGCGGACCAGGTCTTGGACGGAATGGGTGGAAGCGCAGGTTTGTTACCCACACTATCTGCCATCAACGCGGGGAAAGACATTGCCTTTGTGAACAAAGAGGTGATGGTGATGTGTGGTCCCATAGTGATGGACGCAGTTCAAAAAAACAGGGTGAACTTAATACCTATAGATGGCGAAATGAGTGCCATCTTTCAATGTTTAGAAGGAGCACGAGACAGGCAAGTTGACATTCATCGGTTGATATTAACTGCTTCAGGTGGACCGTTTCGTGATACGCCAAAAGATAAACTTTACACAGTAACACTGCAACAGGCGCTTCGTCATCCCAATTGGGATATGGGAGCGAAAATTACGATTGATTCTGCTACCATGATGAACAAGGGACTGGAAGTTATTGAAGCCAAGTGGTTGTTTGATATTGAACTTGATAAAATTGACATTGTTATCCACCGAGAAAGTATCGTTCATTCTATGGTTGAATGGACAGACGGCTCAACACTTGCCCAATTGGGCCCTACGGATATGCGAATTATGATTCAATACGCTTTAACATACCCGAACAGGTTTTCAACACCGGTACCACGGTTAGACTTATGTGAATCTCGGACGCTGCATTTTGAACCGGTTGATAAAGATAAGTTTCCATGTATCTCACTTGCCTACACGGCTGCAGAAGTAGGCGGCACACTTCCTGTGGTATTGAGCAGTGCGGATGAAGTTGTGGTAGACGCTTTTCTTGAGGAACGGATCGGATTTATGGAAATTCCTGCTATTTTAGAATGTGTTATGGACAAACATGTTGTGATTGCTGATCCTTCACTTGAGGACGTTCTTGAAGTTGACCAATGGGCAAAATCCACTACCCGTTCAGTCATAAAAGACAAAAGATAAATCACATTGTTTCAAATACTGAAATAAATACCAAATTTTGCAATCATAAATAGGAGATAATAATGGAATTTTTTGAACCAATTCTCGCAATTATTCCGGGCATCAAAGCAGTACTTCTTGCAATTATTGCGCTCGGTTTTCTTATTTTTATTCATGAACTCGGACACTTTCTCGCTGCAAAACGGGCGGGGATTAAGGTAAACACTTTCTCGATCGGTTTTGGTCCAAGAATTGTTGGGTTTAAACGAGGAGAAACAGAATATAAAATCTCTTGGTTGCCGTTTGGTGGGTATGTACAAATGGAAGGTGAAAATCCAAGTGAACAGACAGGTGCTGAAGGCGAATTCGCAAGTGCTTCGCTCGGTAAGCGTGCATTTGTTGTTATCGCCGGTCCTGCTGTGAATCTTTTGTTTGGTTTATTGGCATATTGGTTTGTCTTCGGTGTTGGTCTTAACGCTGATGCTGTCAGGTTTTACAACGTATTTACGGGGCAATCTATTGACAAAACTCAAGAGGGTGTTCAGATAGGTTGGTTCGCTGATGATGGTCCCGCTGCTGTCGGAGGTGTGATGTCTGGAGACACAATTGTTTCAGTAAATGGGTACCGAATTTCAAATTGGGCAACTTTCAGCCAGGAAATTCAACTTAACCCTGAAAAGGAATTGGAACTTGTTGTGCAACGGGATGGAAATCTGAAAACTCTCACTGTAGTGCCTGAAGCAGTATCTAATCCAAGAGGTGAATACGGCAGGCTTAATGTGCTGAAACAAGACGATGTCATCGTGGCAGAAATTGATGAGGGAAGTTTGGCTGCGCAAGAAGGCATCAAAGTAGGGGATCAAATTGATACCATCAACGGAGAAAAAATATATAGCGTTCCATATTTTGTACCAGGAATTTGGCAACCTGAATCTGATTGGCTTATAAAAAAATACCAAACTATTTATGAAAATATTAATCAGAATAGAGATTCACTTAATCTTGGGATTCGACGTGGTGATGATACACTTTCCTTTCAACTTCCTGTGCAATTGCAAATGAAGGTAGATGTTGAGAAAAATAGCACCGCACAAAAGGCGGGTATAAAAACGGGGGATATCCTTGCCACTTTTAATGGAAAAGTGGTTGATAGTAAATCCCTTCATTCTGAACTAAAAGCAATAGGGGATAATTCGGTAACGCTTGGATTAATACGAGAGGGAGTTGAAAAAACAGTAACGCTTTCGCCTGCAGACGTTACAAAACCTGACGTAGAAGGAACTTTTTACGGGTTAAAATGGAACCCCTCTCTGAGTGGTATGATACTAAATGCCCCAGAAATACCGACGCAAAAGTATAACTTATTCTCTGCATTTGGAAAAGGACTTGAAACCACTTGGCTTACGTGTACAGCTATCACTCGAATCCTAAAACGGTTACTCAACGGAGAAGTGTCACCGAATCAACTTTCGGGACCGATCGGTATTGTACATATTACTAGTGAGACAGCAAAGGTCGGCTTAACCAGTGTTCTGTTTTTCATTGGGTTTATCAGTATTAATCTCGCTATCGTTAATTTACTACCAATTCCAATTGCTGATGGTGGACATCTCCTCTTTTTTGCTATGGAGAAAATCCGTGGACGACCTGTACCACGGAAAGCGCAGGAAATCATTCAACAAGTCAGCTTTATCCTTCTCATTGCATTTTTTCTATATATCACCTGGTTTGATAGCTTAACCTTGTTTCATGGCCTGCGCAACTGATAGATGTATAAGGGAAAAAATGGATAGAGATCACCTCAGAGAAGAATATCTACAACTTGTTGCAACTGTGAGGGAACACGTGGCAGAACAACTTCAACTCGGTTTGTTTGAAACAGAAAAAAATGAAACTGAACCAGAATCTAAATTCGCTGGCTTAGACTTATCTGCCTTAGATGCGGATGCGCGAGGTTGTACCAAATGTGGATTACATGAAGGACGAAATACCGTCGTTTTTGGCGTAGGAAACCCGGATGCTGATCTGATGTTTATCGGCGAAGCACCCGGTGCTGATGAAGACAAGCAAGGTGAACCTTTTGTCGGCAGAGCGGGGCAATTGCTCACAAAAATCATTGAGGCGATGAAATTAGCTCGTAATGATGTCTACATTGCTAACGTTCTTAAATGTCGTCCCCCTGGCAACAGAAACCCCAAACCAGATGAGGTTGAAACATGCAGCCCCTACCTAATACGACAAATAGAGCTAATTCAACCAAAGGTCATTGTAGCGCTTGGTAGTTTTGCAGCTAAGATGTTGCTTGATACGAAAACAGGGATTACGGCACTCCGCGGGCAATTCCATGAGTATGCTCTCGCCCAACAGAGCGATAGTCCACCTGTCATTATGCCGACCTATCATCCAGCATACTTGCTCCGAAATCCAAACGCGAAGCGCGAAGTTTGGGAAGATATGCAACAGGTGATGGAACTTTTAAATAAAAATTGATATGTCCTCTGACACGTAAACCAAATGAGTTACGCCAACGTCGCTTTTCCTATATCAGTCAACCAACTTTTTACTTATTCCGTTCCGCAACATCTGGATGCGGTTGTGCAGCCGGGTGTCCGTGTATTAGCCTCTTTCCACCAGAGTAATCAGGAAGGGGTTGTTGTTGAACGTGTAGATGAAACCGATGTGGAATCTGAAAAACTCAAGAAAATCTCAGATTGTCTTGATGCGGAACCAACATATTCCGAAGAACTACTCGAACTCACCAAATGGATGGCAGACTACTACCTATCATCGTGGGGAAACGCGCTTTTTTGCGCTGTTCCGGCAGCCGTGCGGAACCAAAAACAACAACTTATACAACTGCGGTCTGAATATATTGCCCCCACAGGAAAAGTCCAAAAACAGATAGTTACACTTTTGGAAACGGAAGGCGCTCTCTCTCCACATCAACTTGCACATCATATTAACAGGAGTCCCGCAAAACTCCGCCCTCAAATTACAGCACTTCAAAAAAATGGTGTTGTTGATGTTAAAGTTACCCACAAACCAAAAGCGACTGCTCAGTTTACCAATGTTACCTCTTTAGCGTTACCACCTGCTGATATTGCGGCTGAGATTGCTGCATTAACATCCGGCGAAGATGGGTATGGAAGCTCAACTCATCAGGACGCCAAACGTATCCCACATGCAGCTGCTGTTAAACATGCTGAAATCCTACAAATCTTGCTGGACGAAGATATACCAGTAGCCACATCTCAATTGACAAAACGGGTAAAGACAAGCGATTCACTCCTTCGTACACTTGAAAGGCGTGGATTCATTAAAATTACGCGCGCCGCAGCAGTACGCAACCCATTGAGTGCCCAACCTGTCCCGCCTACTCAACCACTCCCTTTAAATCCAGCACAATCTGCTGCATTCAGAGAACTTCAATCCGAAAACCGTTCAAATCAGACTTTCTTACTTCACGGCGTAACGGGTAGTGGCAAAACCGAAGTATATATGCAGGCAATGGCACAAATACTTGACAGTGGCAAATCAGTTATCATCCTTGTACCAGAGATTTCTCTTACACCGCAAACCGCATCACGGTTCATCGGACGTTTCGGAGACCGTGTGGCTGTGCTTCACAGTCGTCTCAGCGACGGCGAACGTTTTGACCAGTGGCACCGCATCCAAAAAGGGGATGCTGATATTGTCATTGGACCCCGTTCTGCTGTTTTCGCACCGGTCAAGGAACTCGGTTTACTGATTATTGATGAAGAACATTCAGATTCCTACAAATCAGATACAGCACCACGTTACCATGCCAGAGAAGTAGCGCAAAAACGTACCGAACTTGCCAACTGTCCATTAATACTCGGCAGTGCAACGCCTTCTCTTGAAAGTTTTTTTCATGCACAGAAAGGCACATACAAACTCCTTAGCCTTCCTTCCCGTATCTTGGACCGAAAAATGCCTGAAGTTCACATCATTGATATGCGAAATGAGTTAAAAAAAGGGAATCGCACAATCTTTTCCGAACGTCTTAGAAGTGCAATTGCTGACCGACTCAAAAAACGTGAGCAAATTATCCTATTTCTTAATAGGCGCGGGCATTCAAAATATGTTTTCTGTCGGACTTGTGGTTATGCAGAAAAGTGTGAAAACTGCTCCATTTCATTGACATTCCACTTCGAAACAAAAAAGTTGGTTTGTCATCATTGCGGTCATAAACGCGATACGCACCCCACATGCCCAGATTGTGGCAGCCCTGCAATTGACTATTTCGGACGTAGAGGGTTCGGCACTGAAACCGTAGAACGAGAAGTACAAAAAGCGTTTCCAACAGCAAACATCAAGAGATTTGATGCTGATTCTACGGCAAAGAAAAACGCACATCAGCATATTTTAGAGGATTTCCAACATCAGAAAATTGATATATTAATAGGCACTCAGATGGTGGCAAAAGGCTTAGATTTTCCAAACGTGACGCTTGTTGGCGTCATTGTAGCGGACACAGCCTTAAATCTACCCGATTTCCGAGCGGGGGAACATACATTTAGTTTGCTCACGCAAGTTGCTGGACGTTCGGGCCGTGCCGAAGTCGCAGGTGAGGTTATTATACAAACCTATATGCCAGATCACTATTGCATTTCAGCCGCACAGACGCACGACTATGTCGGTTTTTATGAACAAGAGGTTGAAGCACGAAGTGTCTTTGAGTATCCGCCTTTTTCACACGTCGCCACGCTTTTACTACGAGGCAAAAATGAGAATGAAGTAATTGATGCTGCGAACACTGTGAGTGGTCATCTAAAAATCTGGCAAACCGACGAGTTTCCAGAGGTAATAATTTTAGGACCTGCCCCCGCACCACTCTCAAAAATTGATGGAAAGTTTAGGTGGCGTTTCCTACTCCGAAGTAAGAATGTGGAAAAAATCTCTCAACTCCTTCAATGCTTAAATGATGATCTGCCACCAGCAATAAAATCAAACGCTGTTGAATGTGTTATAGATATTGATCCAACCAATACGTTGTAATACTAAATTAACTTGGTGTGTAGGGAAATCACGCAGAATCACCCTACACTTATTTTAAAGGAATTAATCATATATGGGTAACCGGATATTTGAAAAACTTGCTGATACAGAACTACTTGGGAAAAGTCCTATTCTTGTTTTTGCTGCTGATCCACTTGCATCCGCAGGTATCAAAGGACTTGGACAAGTTCAACATCCAAAACCGCACTATCGCACCCACGCAGAGTTTTTACAACTGCAACGCGACCTAACAGCAGATGGACAACTTGATGGGATTTTGATGACACCAGCGGATGCAGAAGCACTTGCACTTGATGAGAACCTTTTTGAAAGCACTCCCATCACACCTATTGTCCGAATGAATTCGGAAACCGCTATTTGGAACCCGCGTTTTGGTGTTTACACTTCGCGACCATCAATGCCTTTTCAAACAGTTTTCCCAGAAGATATGCAGCGGTATTGTGAAAATCTTATCGGTCCGGCATTGGATTGCCGAGTCAGTCTCGGGTTATATTCAATCACCCTCAATAATGATCCGATTGTTGATGAGCGGATGCTACAGGCGTATGTGCAATTTGCCCATGTTGTTGGTGAAATCGAAGGGTTTGATCATCTATTAGAGGTTTTTCTACCAAATGTTAAATTACCGGGAATGGATGAAGAAAAACGTGGTATGTACGTTGCCGATTCAATTGTTCGCACGATGAGTTATCTTCGCAAACACCAACGACCTCGGTTTATCAAAACTGCCTACACAACGGTTGACGTCTGGACTGAGTTATGTCAGTTTGATACGACTCTTGTGATTGGAGCTTTAGGTGGACCACGGCAGAATGCGCGTAGCACATTTGCCCTTGCACATAACGTTGTGCAGAACGGTGGGCGCGCCATCTTATTTGGTCGCACTATCTTCGGTGAAGATGATCCCATCAGTTTTGTGCAGTGCCTTCGCTGTGTGCTTGATGGAGAGTTTGATCCGCAGACTGCCCATGCTGAGTATCAGAAACACCTCCGAACTCAGGCACAGTAATATAAAACAATTATCTGGCATAGGGCGGGTCCTGGGACGATTACTAATCGTTCCATTGTTGGCACCCGCCTATTTTTTTCGTCACACAGGTTTCCACATGTCACAGCAACCTTCCAAAAAACTGAGAATCCTCCTACTCCTTCCGACACGTACCTACCGCGCAACCGATTTCCTTAACGCCGCGCTCAAGCTTGATGTAGAGGTTGCTGTTGCATCGGAAAAGCCCGCTACGACAGCAGAACTTTCCCCACGCGACACTTTGATGCTTGACTTTCGCAACCCAACAGTCGCAACACAAACAATCGTTGAATTTGCTGAGACACACCCTATTGCAGCTGTTATTGGTGTTGATGATGATACAACTATGCTCGCGACAACTGCCTCCACAGCGCTTGGGCTTCCGCACAACCCAATTTCATCTGCAAAAGCCACACGCGATAAATACCTCTTACGACAGGCACTTGAGAAAAACGGTGTGCCTGTGCCGAACTACAGACGTTTTTCGATTCAAGACGATGTCAAGAAAATTAGCACACAGATTAATTTTCCGTGTGTCATCAAACCGCTGTCACTCTCAGCGAGCCGTGGCGTAATCCGAGCAGACAATCCAACTGAATTTACAGAGGCTTTCCATCGTATCACTACACTTCTCAACAGAGTAAAAGAATCCAGAAATATAAACAACGATTCTTTCCAATATCTCTTGGTTGAAGACTACATACCGGGCATAGAAGTAGCATTGGAAGGTATCCTCTTAAAAGGAGAACTCAAGACGCTTGCTCTCTTTGACAAACCCGATCCGCTTGAAGGTCCCTTTTTTGAAGAAACACTTTACATCACACCATCCCGCTTGTCAAAAGAGATTCAAGATGAATTGCATATTGCAACAGCAGAGACTTCTGATGCATTAGGACTTCAACACGGGCCTGTGCATGCGGAATTGCGATACAATGAACAAGGCGCACATCTGATTGAAATTGCTGCGCGGACGATTGGTGGACTCTGTTCCCGGACCTTGCGATTTGGCACTGGAATATCCCTGGAGGAACTGGTTATCAGGCACGCAATTGGACAACCCGTGCAGATTTTCTCTCGCGAGAAACAAGCAGCTGGTGTGATGATGATTCCCGTTCCGAAAATGGGTATTTTAGGTGAAGTACGCGGTAGAAAGAAGGCGCGTAATGTTAACGGCATTGAGGAGGTTAACATCACAATTCCTATCGGAGAAGAGATTGTGCCGTTGCCAGAAGGTGATAAATACCTCGGTTTCATTTTCGCCCGCGCCGAGACACCAGAAGCGGTAGAGGCAACATTACGTGAGGCGCATCGGTTTTTGGAATTTGTTATACTGTAGTTGGTAATGCCAAATAATATTTAATTCACCAATAAACTTAACAAACGGGTGTGTAAAGTTTTTGTAGAAACCCTGATGTTAAGGGGCGTGTGTCCAGTTTTTATTGAAGATTGCCTGACATTAGGGAACCGTGGACATCGTAGGGGCGAGGTTTCCTCGCCCGCGTAAAACTACTGTAGGGGCGGGGAGACCCCGCCCCTACAGACAGCAACCAAAACTTTACACACCAAATGACTCAGGGTGTGTAAAGTTTTTGGCACAGAGGCACAAACTTTTGTTCTCTTTAGTCCCGTAGGGACTGAATGGCATATTTCAAATAATAAAGTGCCTAAAGACAACACCTAAGTGGGAACAGTAACACACACCCACAATAACAGTGGGTTTATTTTGCCAAAAACTTTACACACCAAATGACTCAGGGCAATTTAGTTTTCGGTTTTTCGGACGAATTTTTAACACTTGCTATATACCCCAGAAGGGTAGGTGCGGTTTCCTAACCGCACCGATTTTGGATCAAAAACCTTCATAGTGACTTGCTCTGGAAGATGCGGTGCGGTTAGGAAACCGCACCTACCGCCCTTGGTTATTAACTTTGAGTAAACCGAAATAACGGAAAACTCTTAAAACTAAATAACCCTGCCAATGACTCCATTACCCTTGACATCTGAGGAAAATTAGTATAAGCTTAACGTGAGTTCGGTTTAAGAATGCTGACAGTAAACGGACGCAAATATAACTATCAATTGTTCTAACCCCCTGTAATTCTTGGAAATAAAGGAGGGACGATTGTGGCTGATAAAGAAGTTATTGAAGAAACTGGATCTGATATTTCCACATCTCGTATACGATATGCGCCGACGAATGGGGCAATTATCTATCCTGAATCAGATGGGAAACCTATGGCAGAAACAGAACTGCACCGAGATGCGCTTATAAATGCGCTGATAATCCTTATTGAGGCTTTTAAAGATAAACCTGATGTGTGCGTTTCAGGAAATATGATGATGTACTATGTTGAAGGAGACCCTAAGAAGTCAATTTCACCTGATGTATTTGTTTCTTTTGGTATAGGTAAAAAGCTACGTCGCACATATCGCGTTTGGGAAGAGGGTAAACCCCCAGACTTTGTGTTGGAATTTTCAAGTGAGAAAACTCATAGAACAGACCAAAATGAAAAGAAACTACTGTATGCCTCAATAGGTGTGCAAGAATACTTTCTGTATGATCCCGAAAGGCAGTATTTACCGACACCCCTCATGGGTTTTCGTCTCGTTGATGGGGAGTATGTTCCAATACCGGCGGGGACTGATGGAAGTGTTATGTCTGTAACATTGAATTTAGAACTGCGTTTAAGAGGGAATATTCTCGGTTTTTACGATACAGTTTCGTTGAAGTGGTTAGAAACCCCAGCAGATACAGCGGCTGCAAGAGCGGACCAAGAAGCTGCAAGAGCGGACCAAGAAACCGAGATTAGAAAGCAGGCTGAAGCAGAAGCAGCGAGACTCCGAGAGGAACTTGAACGTTTGAAAGCACAAAGCGCGTCGTAGCATACGAACACTCAAAATAGCCTCGCTCTATAGCAATAATGCGTTTTACCGGTTTCCGGTCACACCAACCGCCTTCCGCACCTTTCGCAGAATTGGCACAGCGATATCGTGCGCTTTTTCCGCACCTTTCTCAAGCACTTTATCCAATTCATCACGACTTTCCATAAGCCCATCATACTGCTCACGTTGTGCGGAAAAGGTTGTCTCTAACAACTCATTCAGTTCATTTTTCATATCGCCATACGCGAGTCCGCCATCAAGATAGAGTTGCCGCTTCGCTTCAACAGCATCCGCATCTGCAAAATGACGATAGATGGCAAAGACATTACATTCATCGGGGTCTTTCGGTTCTTCAGGGCGTTTGGAATCGGTCACGATACGCATAACCTGTTTACGAACTTGATTTGACGGCGCAAAAAGTGGGATGACATTGTTATAACTTTTGCTCATTTTCCTACCATCAAGTCCAGTGATAGTCATTACCTCTTTCCGAATTACTGCCTCTGGAACAACCAAGACTTCCCGATAATTCTTATTAAAAGTGAGTGCCACATCGCGTGTAATTTCGAGGTGCTGTTGTTGGTCAAGTCCTACGGGAACAACATGTGTGCCGAATAGCAAGATATCTGCCGCCATCAAAACAGGATATGTAAACAGCCCAGCGTTGATGTTTTTGTCCTCTTCACGACCTGCCTCAACATTGTCGTCAACAATTGCTTTGTAGGCATGCGCGCGGTTGAGCAACCCCTTTGATGTGAAACAGGCTAATACCCATGCCAATTCAAACACCTCTGGAATATCCGATTGACGATAAAAAATGACATCATCTGGGTTCAATCCCAATGCTAACCATGTCGCTGTCACCTGATATGTCAAATCCTCTAATTCTTTTTTCTTTTTAACTGTGGTAAGTGCGTGGTAATCGGCAATAAAATAGAGCGCCTGATAATCTTGCGCGAGTTCCAGTGCAGGTTTGATCATACCGAGATAGTTGCCAATGTGCGGCTGTCCTGTCGGTTTTATTCCTGTTAAAGCGATCTGTTTCAATTCGGTTCTCCTTTGTTTGTTCTATTTCTATTATAACTTGCAGAAATGGGGATGTCAATCAAACCTATGCACCATAACAGTATCACCATTTTTTAATCCCAAACGTGCTTCGGCATTTCCTAAGTTAATGGCAATTTCCAGTAGCCCAAAACTCCCAATAATTGCCAGCGGTTCTCCCGCGCCTGATTCAGCGTAAGCACCATTCAGTTTTTTAAGACACGTATTACCTGCTATAATTTCAAATTTTGCAGACACCATTTGCTTATCAAGTTGTTCGACTGCATCCTCATTTGAAACAGACGATAGCAAGAAAGAGACAAGCGCGTTTTCCGAAATATTCGTTATTAAATTTCCAAAACTATCAACATTGATAATTTGTCCTGTCAATGTCCCATCTGAAATGCATATCCCAGGGACAGGGAACCGGACAAGGTCTCGAATCGGTGCCCCGATCTGTGCAAGCGGAACACCAAGCGAAAGATGCGCAGCTACAGGCGCGAAAATATCTCTGCCGTGGAAAGTATTGCTAGCTTGCGGTAAAAGATAAGCTGGGTTTTCGATGTTCACTGCATCAGGTTTGCAGGTTTCTTCAGTTTCAATGTCTTGTAGTATATAACTCAATACGCCATTGTTAGGGCACACATAAAACGCGCCATCAGTTTTACAAACCATTGCTTGTCGATCACTACCGACACCCGGATCTACTACAATGATATGAATTGTGCCTTTGGGGAAATAGCGATATGCAGCGCGAATTGCAAAAGCAGCTTCATGTATGTCTTGCGGTGGGATAGCATGTGTTATGTCAACAATCTGGACATTCGGATTAATGTTTAGGATAACACCCTTCATCACACCGACATACACATCACTTGTGTCAAAATCGGTTGTTAGGGTGATAATAGGAGAGGATTTATCCATAGTCCAAAGTTTGCAGATTAGGTATCCAATACCATGATTGGCACAGATATGTTTTCCTGCGCAGTCTCACTATTCTGGGCTAAGGTATCAAGTTGATCTAAAATTGCTGCCTCATAATACCTTTCACCGCATTGATGGCATACGCGTACTGGTACATTCTTAACACCTTCCCGTCAAATCCCCATGCTTCAGCTTGTGGGATGTAGACGGGCTCAGACCACTATTTACACAAAAAACC
>JAGWBU010000032.1:0-19875 GCA_021295735.1 Candidatus Poribacteria bacterium
AAAGCATGTTGGTTCACTGACGTAAAATGGAACGCTTGAAAAAACTGAAAAAATCCAAGTCCAAAACTACTAATTGCGAAAATAATAAAGGAACTATGACACCACAACGCATAAACATCCAAGTTAATCCCATTATCACTGCCGATGCGTTATTCAACTTCTATAAACGAAACAATATTTGTGAAGTAGGGTTTGGTAAAGAAGTCGCAGCACGGATACTGGAACATCCGCATCTCATCGTAGCCGCCTACCTTGAAACTGAACTCATCGGACTTGCACGCGCTACCTTTGACGGACTTTCCGCACACATCATGGAATTTTCCATTGACGTCCGCTATCAAGGAGATAACCTGAAATACAACAACGGATCGCTAATTGAATCAGATAATAGCAGATTAGGGGTTCTGTTGGGTGAACGCCTATGTCTTGAACTTGAAAAAATGGGAGCGACTTTCATCACAGGTTACATCGTTGAAAATTGTGAAGAGGCATTTTATCGCTCAATTGGTTTCAATGAAAACGAAGGGCATCTTGTCTATTACCTTGACAAACGTCCTTATGTAAAAGAGTCTTAACAAGGTATTGCAATGACGAAATACGAATATAAAACGGTAAAACTTGACGTTACGCTTGAATCAAAAGGGTTATTAGGATTTCAGTCTTTTGATGTTCCAGATTTAAAAACTACGTTAAATACTGAAGGAAAAGTAGGATGGAGGCTTTGTGATACAATCCTGCCGATATTTAACAGCACCTCTTCAAACAAAGTGATCATTGTTTTGGAAAGAAAATTAGTTGAATAAAAAGATAAGAAAACTCAAACGAGTCTTTGACGTTCACCAACACTATCAAAGTACTCATATTAGTCTACATACCATTAATGTTAAAGTAAAATGAATGTAGGAGAATTTAACCATGAACAATTTACCACAATTCCCCGTGACCGTCGTCGGAAGCATGCCCCGTTCAAAATTAGTGTCACGGGCATTGCGAAACAAGCAGAAGGGACGCGTTACAGATGCTGACTTCAATACCATAGCAGACGAGGCAGTGCTGGAAAGTCTTGAATTGCAAGAAGCAAACGGAGTCAATATCGTCAGTGATGGTGAGCAACGTCGCGACAATTTCTATTCCTTCATCACTGGATGTATTGATGGCATTCGATTGATGACTCTTGCGGAAATGCTTGACTATGTTGAAGACAAAGCAGCATTTGAACAATTGCTTAACGCGCTTGATGTTCCAGCGTTTGCCCTAAAAAATCCGGTCGTTGATGGAAAGTTGAAACGTACTTTCCCACTTGTCTTGAACGATTTTATTTTTCTCAAACAGCACACAACAAAACCTATCAAGGTTACACTTCCCGGTCCTTATCTTTTAACCCGTTCAATGTGGGTAAAGAAACTTTCCTATGAATTTTATCCTGACAAAGAATCCTTGGGCGATGATGTTGTCGCAATACTTCGACAGGAATTGCACGATTTACAAGAGGCAGGCTGTGAATTTGTGCAATTTGATGAACCTGTGCTGACCGAAGTCGCCTTTACAGGACCGCATGAAACGCACACGTTTATGTGTGCCGCACTTTCAGAGAAGAGCAGTCCAGAGGAAGAACTTGATTTCGCAGTCCAACTGATGAATCGTGTCGTTGAAGGAATAGATGGAAAAATGAGAACTGCACTCCATGTCTGCCGCGGCAACTGGAGTCAACAGGAAGATGTCCTGCTTCGAGGCTCTTACGATCTGCTGATACCCTATTTTAGCAAGATGAATGTCAATCAGTTTGTGTTGGAATATGCTACAGAACGCGCTGGCAGCATTGATGTTTTGAGTGAACTTCCTACGGATAAGGAAATTGGACTCGGTGTTGTTGATCCGCGCACCACAGAAGTAGAATCTGTTGATTTCGTGTTAGCCAAGGTCCGATCACTTTTAAAACATCGTAATCCAGAACAGATATATCTCAATCCAGATTGTGGCTTCGGCACATTTGCTGATCGTCCTGTAAATACAATAGAAATTGCTGTGCAGAAGCTGCAAACTATACATAAAGCAGCAGAGATTTTGCGTTCAGAAGTATAAGGTTTTCTATTTTTTACTATCTTTTTCCATAGTTGTTTCTCAATAAGGTTAGAAGGGTGTGTAAATATTTGGTTACATAGGTTCAATTTGCAATGATTACGCGGCGTTTTCCACTGTACACTGTAGGGCGGGGTCCCGGGGAATGTCATAAGGCATTCATACCCGGTGAATAACTAAATGTTATTCATACCGTTGATTTTTTGATTTGGTGCCCCGCCACTGTACAGGACGTGCCATGCAACGGGCAGGCACGGGGACCCACCCCTACAATAGGAGTTGTGCGGATTTCTACAAAAACTTTATACACCCAGGTTAGAATCCGTGCTTGTGTTTTCTATACGTTTATGCTACAATTCCGTCAACTGAAAATTGCTTGATCTGATCCACACATCTGTAACGCTAAGGAGAATGATGATTTGATACATCTATTTGGAGAAGCTTATGATAGAATACAACTGCTTCGCCACTTGGGGGATATATCACAAGTAGCCGAAGCCAAGGTTTACCAACTGACTGATGGAAACGAAAAGGGCACGGATGCAATCGGATTCCGGACCGGTTCAGGTTTGAATTTCACTGTTCTGCCGAACCGTGGTCTGGATATATCTAACGCAGATTATAACGGAATCCCACTATGTTGGCGTTCAGGTACCGGTGATGTAGCAGCTGCGTATTATGAACCTGAAGGACTCGGATGGTTACGTGGATTCTACGGCGGGTTGCTTACAACATGTGGCATGACACAAGCAGGGGCACCCAACAAAGATGGAGACGAGGAGCTCGGACTCCACGGGAGAGTTTCTCATATTCCAGCGAAGAACGTTTGGGTTGATAGCCGTTGGGAAGGGGACCGTTACATCTTATGGGTACAAGGAAAAGTTACAGAAACCTCTGCATTAGGTGTACATTTATGCCGCACCCGCCGTATCTGGACGGAATTAGGATCGAATAAGCTGCATATTGAAGATATTGTCGAAAACCTTGGATATCAGGATTGTCCACATATGTATCTTTTCCATATTAATATCGGTTTCCCAATACTTGCTGATGGAAGTGAACTCTTGGCACCCTCCTCCCAAGTAACACCGCGGGATGACCACGCGAAAGACAATTTGTCAAATTATAATTTTGGTGAACCACCCACTGTTGATTTTCAAGAACAGGTTTACTATCATGAAATGGAACCTGATGTTGACAACCACATTCGGGTTGCACTTATCAACCGGAATTTTAAGGACGGTCAAGGCATCGGAATCGCTGTGCGATACCACAAAACACAATTTCCCAACTTTGTCCAGTGGAAAATGTGTGGACAAGGTGCCTATGTGATGGGTTTAGAACCATCGAACTGCCGAGTTGACGGTAGGGCATCAGAACGCGAACGCGGAACCTTACAACATATTGAACCTGGCGGTCGCCGCCACTACGAAGTCGAAATCAGCGTGTTAACCTCCAACGCTGAGATTGATACACTTGAAGCAAAAATTGCAGAAAATAAAAAATAACACCCTCATTCAGAGCGGATATGCTACTGGCTTATCTTGCTCTAAGGAGAAAAAGAAAATGAACAAACGTTTCACTTTTCCACTTATCGTTATCTCGCTCTTGGCAACTATTTTATTTGGCACTTATTTTGTTACCCAACCAATTAACGTTGCACAGGCTGATAGTCACCAAAGTGACACAACTACCCAAAAATCTGAGGTTGCACCTCTTAATATTCCCGAGAACAGTGTATTACACTTAATCCCTGAAACCGCCTTAGGTGTAATCTATTGTCCCAGCATACAGGAATTGGAATACAGAATTAACGCAGTAGCGTCGGACCTGGTCCCTCAAGCTGGCGAATCACCAGAACTTCTGGCAAAAATCTTAGCAGGGGCATTCGGCGCTGGATTTGAAAGTTTAGCCGAGTTAGAGGTGATTGGCTTGGATTTGAACCAAGATTTTGCTGTTTTTCTTACCAGTTTAGATCCGATGAGTCTATCTGCAATTGTTCATCTAACAGACCCAGAGGCAATGAAGCAGGAAATTGAGACTGAAGCGGAAGGAAGTGCGCCTATCCAATATAATGGCGTAACCTACTGGAGTTCCCCTGAAGGTAGCGGAAGTTTCGCTATTTTGGAAAACACACTGGTCTTCTCACAACTGCCAGAGGTTTGTCAGAATGTTATCGATATTAGTAAAGGTACAATGGAATCCATTGCACAGAACCCTGATTACACTTCATTCCTAACGAATATCATAGAGGGTAATGATCAGTTAGCAGCCCACTTCAACTTGGAATCTATTATTGCCCCCTTTAGTGAATCAATCAAAGAAGAATTGCTATCAACAATCGATACTATTGAAAGTGATCCTGGATCTATGGCTGCGGTTCCAATGATGGAAAATATGTTTGGTATGTTTATAGATTTTGTTGAAGAGTTAAAATCTATTGGTGCAACACTGCAAGTTGAAGGAACTGATGTGCAGCTTGCAACGTTCCTCCAATTCAAAACTGATGGACAAATTCAAGCGAAATTAAAAGACATGACTCCTGATGGATTAGTCCTACTTAATGACTTACCTAACATTGCTTTCATTAATGGGGCATTCCAAGGGAACCCACAGTTATTGGCAGATATGAGCATGTCTTGGATGGAGCCTTTTTTGAAAGAAAATACAGAACAGGCTAAAGTTTTTGAGGATCTTCTCCAACAGATGAAAGATGTTTATGAATTTATGGGGGATGAGTGGAGTTTCTCCGCTAATTTTAAAGATAGTTTTATTCCTGATTATCTCGCTATCTACTCATTGAAAGATGAGCAAAAGGTAAAAGACTATTATGAAAACCAGTTCTTGGATAATCTCCAAAAGACAATGCAGATTATGAAAGATACGATGGGGGATATGCCGCAGCTCAGTATGTACGATGGTGTTTATATTGGAGACCCAATAATGCATAACGGTATTGAAATTAAGACACTCGTTTTTCCCAATTTCGGTGCTATTTTCGTTGATATGCCCCCCGAAACTGTAAATCTTATTCCCCAGGAATGGCAATGGTCTTATGCTTTTTCAGAAGGACACCTCTTCTTCGGTACAGGTGATCCAATGCTGCTAAAATCAGCGCTTGACAGCAAAGCCAAAATAGGTGAAAGCATAGCTGAAAACGTGAGTTACCAAAAGCTTCTCGAAAAGTTGGGGAGCGATAACAACCTGTTTTTTGGAATTTCTCCTTTAACCTTGGCAAAAGGTATCATGAATCTGGCAGCAGAGTCAGACCCCAACGTAGCTGCACAAATGCAGATGTTCTCAACTATCCTAACGGGTATTCCAGAAACCTATAGCATCGGTTTTTCGGGTAAAGTTCAAGATGGTGGAGTTGGTGCTAAACTACTCATCACTCTTGGAGATTTCAAGCAGTTGATTCAAACTGTTGTTTTGATGTCTCAAATGGGACAGATGCAATAGTTGTTGCTAACTCGCCCACAAAGTTTTGTGGGCGAGTTTTTTATTTAACTTTTTGGTGTTTATGGTATTATATCAAAATTGCTTGTGGTGGCGCGCGGTTGAGAGGGAACGTCCGCTTCTGCTTCGTTATTTAGGCAAAACCTTCTGAGAGAGTATTACTTACCTAAAGAGATAAGCTGGTGTATAAACATAAAAGTTTCATAATCCGCCTTTTCATGAAAAACCGGAAGTATCAATATTTCTTTGGTTTCGGTGTCGCGTTTTTGCTAATTTTTGCTTCATTCTCGATGGCTGATACAACCGAAGAAACCGCAGAAGCAGCTGAGGTTGAAGCACCCAAGAAAAGTCCTGTAAAAATCGGCGGGGCGATGCGGGTAAACTACGTCTACGGCAGTTATGGCGATGAAGAAAACCCACATCCCCGAGGGGAAAAATCGGTGATGCGGACCTTGAGATTTTCCGTCTGAATGCCGACCTTGACTACCAAAACATCACCAGTAGGCTTGAATATCGATGGTATGACGGCTATAGCATGATACACACCGCGTGGTTAGGATATAATTTAGGTGATATCGGCACACTCAAAGCAGGTATTGTGCGGGTACCCTTCGGACCGACTGCTTACGGCGTTTCTACAAGCTGGTTCTTTGACCAGCATTTTTATGTTGGACTCGCAGACGATCCGGATTTAGGTATCAGATGGGATGGCACTTTTGATAAATTGATGCTTAGTGCCGGATACTACCTCATGAGCGAACCCCAGACGATAGGAAATAGTCTTGCCAGTTCACGATACGGTTATGATGTGGTCAAATGGGAAGAGAAAGCTGATGAAAAAGGAACAGTTGAATGGGGGGCAGAGGAAAACGGATATGATGAACAACATCAATTAAATCTCCGTGCTATCTATACCCTTGCTGACGCCGCTGACGTTGGCGTATCACTTCAATACGGATTACTTAAAGCGACAAATGTAGGTGACGATGATAGCGGTAACCACTATGCCGTTTCCGCACACCTGAAAAACACCGTCGCAGGCTTCACGCTCTATTCACAGTTTTCCTATTACGCGTATAATATTGCTGAGGAAACGCCTTGGGGCACCGGCGACCTAATTCCGATGGGTGCTTACGACTTCGCATGGCCCATCGCGTCAAAAGGAATGTTACCTGCTCTATCGCTCCGCTATGGTGGGATAGATACATCAGGTATTTCATGGATAGACAGCGTTACACCTTATGTAGAGTGGAGCACTATCCTCAAGACAGTAGAGGAGTATAACCCGAGTACTCTTGTGACAGTCGGTGCAAGCTGGACAATCTTAGGCGCGCTGTATCTGTATAGTGATGTAGCACTTACCGATGGCAACTTCTTTGTTGGGAACACGGAAGATGACTACAATAATATCATTACGGGCGTTAATCACGTTGGTGCAAACGGAAATAACATGTGGCATTGGCGGCTTAATTTTAACTTCGGTTACTATTTCTAATTGGCGGACGCCATCCTAAGGTGAACGCGCTCTGTTAGCGCGCTCACCACTCTAAAGGGAGAATCTTGAAATGAACGAAGAAGGAAAACAACCCCAACAGATGCCACATCAGATAGATGAAAGCAAGTACAAGAAACTGTTCGGTTTAGAGATTTACTTGACTCCTGTATTCGTAATTTCCAGTATCACTATTATCGTTTTTATCTTAGGCTCACTTATCTTTCAAGAGCAAGCGACAACACTCTTCGGAAATGTCCGAGTCTGGCTTACAACGAACCTTGATTGGTTGTTCATGAGTACTGTCAATCTCGTCTTTCTATTTTGCTTGTTTGTAGCACTTTCACCTCTCGGTAAAATTCGGTTAGGCGGTCCAGATGCCAAACCCGAGTATTCTTACTTAACATGGCTCGCCATGCTCTTTGCAGCAGGGGTAGGAATTGGGCTTCTCTTCTTTGGCGTGTCGGAGCCGGTCACCTATTTTCAGGGGGATAGTGGTGTTGTTGAATATTCGCCGCTCGGGACAGAAACGGTTTATGAAGCAAAAGCAATTTACAATGCTAAAGATATTCCTGCCATTGACGATCCCTCTTATGACCCAGAGGCAGATTACAGTGTTAAAAATGTTCCTGACATCGCGGATCCCAAAGTTAAAGCGGCGGCTTCCTTGAGTATAGCAACGACAGTCTTTCACTGGGGACTACAAGGGTGGGCTATCTACGGTGTTGTTGGACTCGCCCTCGCGTTTTACGCTTACAACCGTGGATTACCTCTGCTCATTCGCTCCGCGTTTTATCCCATATTCGGTGATCGGATTTGGGGGTGGACCGGACACATCATTGATACATTCGCCATATTTGCAGGCATCTTCGGGTTGGCAACCTCCCTCGGTTTAGGAGTGCAACAGGTAACTTCTGGTCTTAACGATCTATTTGGGATACCTGCAAACGCCCTCACCATGATAGTTCTCATTGTAGTGATTACGGCAATCGCATTGGTATCAGTGATGACTGGAATTAATGTAGGTATCAAACGTCTCAGTCAGTTCAACATTATTCTCGCGTTTATATTGCTGGTAACTGTTTTTATTCTCGGTCCAACTGGTTATATTTTCCGAAATATTTTCACTGGGCTTGGAACCTATGTCATGAAAATTGTGCCGCTTAGCAACTGGATTGGACGTGAGGACACTGGTTTCCTACACGATTGGACAACTTTCTACTGGGCATGGTGGATCGCTTGGGCACCGTTCATCGGCACATTCATTGCACGGATTTCAAAAGGACGCACTGTTCGCGAGTTTGTCATCTTCGTGCTGCTTCTGCCTACGCTATTGTGTCTGCTCTGGTTCAGTGCATTTGGTGGCACTGCTATACATCAATTCTTAGCCGATGGCTACACCGGCGTAACCGAACAAGTTGAGGCATATAATTACCCAATTGCTCTGTTCGAAATGTTAGGCGCGCTACCGTGGTCAATGTTCCTCTCATGTGCTGCAATGCTGTTGACAATCATCTTCTTCGTTACCTCATCCGACTCTGGTTCTCTGATTATTGACATCATTGCAGCTGGTGGCAAGGTTGACGCACCGATCCCGCAACGCGTGTTCTGGTGTACTGCAGAGGGTTTAGTAGCGATTGCCCTGCTGCTTGGTGGCGGGTTAGAAGCGTTACAGGCTGCCTCCCTCGTTACAGGTTTCCCGTTTGCGATTGTGCTATTGGGGATGGGTGCTTGTGTCTTGGTTGGGCTTATGGACGAAAGACGCAAATTACAAAATAAAGAGTAAGATTTGGCAACTTAATTCTTTGACCTATAGAGTTGAAAAGTGTTACTTTAGAATTTCCATAACCGTTTTTATTCTATTTTTGTAACCTAAGTTGCCACCTTTTTGCAAGGCTCTTGTAGGATGGGTTTCGAACCCGATTTATCACAGAAGACGTCAGAACCAGCAGAAAATCCTTGTTTTCACTAAAAAACAGTGTCTGCTTGGTCGAAACCTTGTAATACCAAATTACCCTAAATCGTAGGGGCGGGTCTCTGTGCCCGCCCTTACCATCGGCAATGAAAACAATGCAATTTATGTAGTAAAGTCCATAAATTATTTAAACACTACAGTAAGCGCGGTTTCAAACCGTGCCTACTAACACGTACTCACGTGTTTAGGATTTTACTATAAGAAATTAACTATGAAAATACTTGGAATTGATACATCTTGTGATGAAACCGCTGCAGCAATCGTCGTTAATGGACGGGAAGTCCTATCAAATGTAGTCGCCTCACAGATAAAAGCACATCAAGAATATGGCGGCGTTGTGCCAGAATTGGCGTCGCGCAAACATATTGAAGCAATCAACTATATCGTCAATAAATCTTTGGCTGAAGCAGGGGTCACTTTTGATAATTTAGATGCTATTGCAGTGACAAATCGCCCCGGATTGATTGGCGCTTTGCTCGTTGGTGTGGCAGCAGCAAAAAGCCTTGCCTACTGCCACAATTTACCCTTACTCGGTATTAATCATATTGAAGGACACATCTATGCCAATTACATGGTGCATGATACCCTGACTTTCCCGCATATCTGTTTGACAGTCTCAGGTGGACATACATTGCTCGTGGAAGTGCATGAAGGGTGGAAATATAAAGTCCTGGGAACGACACAGGACGATGCAGCAGGCGAAGTTTATGATAAGGTCGCTAAGTATCTCGGACTCGGTTTCCCAGGTGGTAGGATTATTGACGAACTGGCACAAAAAGGTAATCCTACAGCGATAGACTTTCCGCGTCCGATGCTCCGTAGCGGTGATTACCAATTCAGTTTTAGTGGGGTCAAAACGTCCGTACGATATTTTGTGGAGAAGGCAGAACGTGCGGGAACAATAGCAAACGGAGAAATTAGCATTGAAGACATCGCTGCCAGTTTTCAAGCAGCAGTCGTTGATGTGCTTGTGGCAAAAACCGTTCATGCTGCAAAAACCACAGGTGCGCGCACTATAACCTTGACCGGAGGAGTCGCTGCAAACAGCCAACTGCGCACTTCTTTGAAGGATGCTGCTGAAGAAATCGGTGCAGATGTCTACTATCCGCCAATTAATCTATGCACAGATAACGGTGCAATGATTGCTGGAATCGCTTACGAAAAGTATCAGCAGGGACTAAGAGACGAACTTTCCCTTAATGCTGCAGCAAACGGGTCTATTGTTGATGTATAACGGTAGAACTCTTGTGGGAGGGAGACCTTGTCCGCCCGATTTTCCCAATACTGTGTTGGAAAACTAAAATGATTGGGTATAAAAGGAGAGTTACTTGGAATCTGATTTACGTATTAAAGCAGCAGTAGATTGCCTAAAATCGGGCGGTATTATTGCTATTCCTACCGATACGGTATACGGGTTGGGGGTTGACCCATTTAATGCAGAGGCAGTACAAAAACTATATACCTTAAAAGGTAGACCTGAAGAGAAACCGATCCCTTTAGTTCTCGGTTCCGTTGAAGATGTCCAACAGGTCGCGCAAAACCTACCAGGGTTCTTTTTTCATCTCACTGAAAGGTTTTGGCCAGGTGGACTAACAATCATTGTTGAATCAAAAAATCTGCTCCCGCAGCTGACAGCTGGTGGAACCACCGTCGGGTTACGCATTCCAAATCAGCCGCTACTATTGGAGATACTTCAAGAATTTGGTGGACCTCTTGCAATCACAAGTGCAAATCTCTCAGGGCAGCCTGCGGCAACCTCTCCCCAAGAATTTGGTCAGGAATTGTCTTCAAAAATTGACTTTATTGTAGATGACGGACAAACGCCAGGACCCATCCCTTCAACGGTCTACGATATATCCGTATCACCCCCGCAGATTCGCCGAGAGGGTGTTATTTCCTCCGAAACGCTTGCTAAGGAGTTGATGTGTTACAACAAACTTTCAAAGAACTCCTAAAATTTATCGCTACGCCAACCGGCAATTGGGTAATACTTGGATTAGGGTGTTTTATCGCATTAGCGGTTGTTTACCACAGATGGCGACAAATCCCCGGTTTAACGGTAGCGATAATTCAGGAGGATACTTGGTTTATAAACCGTGATGATAATAACCGCTTAGCGATTGTAGTTTCGCTCCTTATGACGAATAAATCAGGCACACCAATTCAGTTTTGTAGATGTAAATTAAGTGGCTACTCCCCAAAATCGCCACCGGATCAACTATTTTTAGAAGGGTATGACAAAACCATTGAACTTACTTATCCTAAATACGATTCATTTTCAGAAATCGTTGCGCAATCTGAAAACTTCAATTCAGCGTATGTTCTGAACCCCTATACAGAACAACGCATGTGGGTTTACTTTGAGTCTGGAATTGTGACATTAACCAACATGCTTCGCGCACCGATTGTGCTAAAAGATTTGAATAGAAAACGGAAATCTATGCAGGTTACTGTGCCTCGTAATATGGAACAGATTAAGTTATATCGTGAAGCAGCAATGCGTTGGTAAGTTGATTAATGTCTCTGCCCAATATTCTTCCCATTTAACGCAATCCTCAACTCATTACTCCAATTTATTTGCCATTTTTCCACAGGTGTGGTATCCTATATCTTCAAGGAGGAATACGAAACCTGTGGCATCAATTAATGACATCGCGAACGAATTTATCCGAGAAGAAATTGAAGAATACCTTGAACGTCCTGAAGAGATAGAACGTTTTATTGAGATGTTCACCCAAGCGACTCCTGACATGCAGGACATCTCTGCTGCATTGATTGACGGTGACCATCACACCGTTGATGAATTGACACAAGAAGCACTCGGAGCAGGCACAGAAGCACTGGAAATTATGGACGATGGTCTAATTATCGGAATGGGCATCGTCGGCATCAAGTTTCGTGAGAACTTTATCTTTGTCCCCGAAGTCCTTGCGTGTGCCCGTGCAATGAAAGCAGGCATGGCACATATTGAACCCATTCTCTCAGATTCGGGAATTGAACCTGTAGGCACGGTAATTATGGGGACTGTCAAAGGCGACCTCCATGATATTGGCAAAAACTTGTGCATTATGATGCTGCGCGGGGCAGGTTTTGTCGTCCATGACCTCGGTGTGGATACCTCCGAAGACGAATTCATTGAGGCAGTGGAAGAATACGAAGCACCTATCTTAGGAATGTCCGCACTGCTAACGACAACAATGCCGAACATGGGTAAAACAATTGATGCATTTATTGACGAAGACCTGCGTGAAGAAGTGAAAATTATGGTTGGTGGTGCCCCAGTCACCCAGACATTCGCGGATGATATGGGTGCAGACGGATACGGTAAGGATGCCTTGGCGTGTGTGGAATTAGCCAAACACTTTCTTGAAGAAACAGACGAAGAATGGTAAACCACTTTGAAACATTATCATAGGTGATCTGGATTGCAAAGCCATTTTCTCTTATTTGCCGCGTTTGTAGTCGCGCAATTCATTGCGCCTCTTACATTCACAGGATGTGTTGAAATCACTACGCTGATCAAATGTATCATAATTGTCGTTCTGACTAAAATAAATGAAAAAAATAGATAAAACCGAATACGAAAAACGGCTCAATAAAATTACACAGATTTTTGAAGAACTCGTCGTCCATGCAGACGAGCAGTCTACCTACCGCTGCCCCTACAAAAATCGATTTGACCACTGCACTGCTAAATTCGGTTGCCGAAACCAGCGCAAAATTGATGAAGGCACGGGACTTCTCTGCGTAGGAGATGACAAATTAGATTATCGCAGTGCGTGGGAAATAGATGAAACTGACGACACGATACAGACTTACCAAAAAGCAAAAGGCACAATCACCTGCGAAGGCAAGGAATATCAACTCTCTCCGGGAAAAACCGTCTTTGACTACGCAGATGATTTAGCGGTACAAGTTCCTACCTCCTGCTTTAGGACGGGACAATGCCACGAGTGTATCGTTGAGATCAAACAAGGTATGGATAGCCTCCGTCCACCCAACGAAGCAGAAACCTTCCTCCGAGACAACTATCGCCTCGCTTGCCAAGCCGTTGTTCTGGATGTAGACGAACATATTGAATTTACACCGCTACGGCGCACACCAAAAATTCTAACGCATATCGTGACTGAACTTGATACACCTCAATCTCCTAATCCACTGGTCACACATCGTGAGGGTATAGTCTACTACGACAATGAACCGATAGATCGATTTCGCGGACATCTCTATGGACTTGCTTTGGACATCGGCACTACAACTGTGGTAGCAAATCTCGTGGATTTGGAAACCGGTGAGACAGTTTCAGTCAGTTCCTTTCAAAATCCACAACGTTTTGGCGGAAGTGATATTATGCACCGTATATCCTATGATGGTGAATTTGAGGGTGAGTTACGTAAATCGCTTATAGCAGCATTGAACAGCCAAATCATGGAGATGTGTGAAAAGCACGATTTTGTTCGGCAGGAAATTTACGAAATTGTTGTTGCTGGCAATACAACAATGCGCGACATTTTTTTTAAACAAGATGTACAGAGCATTGGTCAAAAACCGTATAAATCTGTAATTGAACATGAATATCGCGAGGGTATCCGTTCAACGACATCACTCACTGAAAAATCCCGTCGACTCGGTATCCGATCCAATCCGAAGGCGATGGTGTATAGTTTGCCGCTAATCGCAAGCCACGTCGGAGCAGACGTCGCAGCAGATTTAATTGCCGTTGACCTGCAATCACAAGACGAAGTTGTTATGCTGGTTGATGTTGGTACAAATACCGAAGTCGTTGTTGGTAATGCAAAGCGGATGGTCGCTGCATCGTGTCCTGCCGGTCCTGCGTTTGAAGGCGGTGGTATAGAATACGGAATGCCTGCTTATCCGGGTGCAATTGAATCTGTGAAATGGGTTGACGGTAAGATTGACTACGAAACAATTGGTGCAGAAAAACCACAAGGACTATGCGGTTCTGGACTTATTTCACTACTTGCTGAGCTGCGCCGGCATAATCAGATGAGTGCAAAGGGTGTTTTTGCTGATAGAAAACAGCGGATAATGCCGCTTTTATCTGAACACGGCATTACCTTCTCACGCGATGACGCGAGCAACTTAGCACAAGCAAAAGCAGCAAACTACTGTGGGCAATACATTGTGCTGCGCCATTTCGGTTGTTCCCCTCAAGACATCACAAAACTCTATTTAGCAGGCGGATTTGCCAACTACGTTAACCTGCAGGATGCTATTGACATAGGTTTTCTCGCACCTGTCCCTCAAGATCGGGTTTTCAAAATTGGAAACGCTGCAGTAGGTGGTGCGAAAGCGGTCCTGCTTTCAAGGGAAAAACGTGCGGATATTGAAAAATTCGTCCAAAACATTGAGCATATTGAACTTGAAACGACAGCAGATTTTTTTGAAATTTTTGTCGAGGGGTGCCAATTCAATCCGATGCCTGCAGATATGACGAAGACGTAAGGAGAAACGACACAAAGCGTGAAAACCTTTCAAGAACGTTTAAAGTCTGATAAACCAATACTTTATGATGGCGGATTTGGGTCGCAGCTATTTGCTCGCGATATAGAACTTGCCAATAGCGCACTTGCCAACGAACTGCATCCTGCTGATGTTGTTGACATTCATGCAGATTATATCAATGTTGGTGCAGAAGCAATCGGCACAAATACATTTGTAGTATCCCCACTTCACCTGGAAATGGCAGGACAAGATAAATCGGATGCGCAACGACTCACACGACTTGGCGTTCAGCATGCGAAACGTGCAGTTTCAGAGAGCGGAAAAGATGTTTACATTGCGGGTTCTGTTGGACCATCGCCAGGGGCAATTGAAGCAGATAGTGGTGACACAACATTTGGCATTGCAAATGATGCGGTTCGGGAAGCACATAAACTTGTAATCCACACACTTGCAGAGGAAGGTGTTGATTTTCTCTGTCTTGAAACGATGTTTTCCGCGAAAGAAGCAGCAATTGCTGTTGATATTGCCCGCGAAACAGGACTGCCAATAGCAGTAAACTTGACATATAAATGGACAAAAGAACACCGCACCGGCAAAGTGATCTATAAAACCGACTGGGGACATTCCGCCTTGGATTTACTTCAAATCCTTGCCAGTGGCGAGTTTTCAAATGGAGACTCACTTTTAGATTGCGTTGATATTATCGGTCTAAACTGCGGCGCAGAATCAAAGCGCGTAGAACATTCGGGAATGCCTTACGCTATCACTGGTACCGAGCAGCTGAATACCGCGTTGGCAGAGATAGGTATTAACAGCAAACGTTTGATGGCATATCCAAACGCAGGCATGCCTGAACTTGATGAGAATTATAAAACTGTCTACACACAAACACCGACAGAGATGGCAGGCTATGTCCCCGAGCTCATAGAAGCGGGGGCATATTTAATCGGTGGCTGCTGTGGCACGACTCCTGCACATATCAAGGCTTTCCGTGAGGCAATTGATGCGAACACGCGTTAAAATTTGTGGTATTACCAATCTTACCGATGCAGAGACAGCAGTTGCAGCAGGGGCAGATGCTCTCGGATTTATTTTTGTACCACAGACACCGCGCTACATCACACCAGATAATGCAACTGAAATCATCCAAGCGTTATCTCCGTTTATTACAACAGTTGGTGTTTTCAGAAATGCTGAACACAAGGTAATTGAAAATATTGCGACCCAAACTGGCATCACATCTGTCCAATTACACGGAGTTGAATCACCAGAATTTTGCACACAACTTTCATTGCCTGTCATAAAAGTATTTGAACTTCATAGCGATTTTAAATTGAAGACTATAGATGCTTACAATGTAAGTGCCTGTCTTGTAGATAAACCAAAATCAATAACAACTGGGACAATCAATTTGAAACTTGCTCAGAAAGCGCGACATCACACAAATAGGTTAATCCTCGCAGGTGGTTTAACACCACAAAACGTTGCAGATGTTGTCCAATATGTTAAGCCGGACGCTGTTGATGTTGCCAGCGGTGTTGAATCAGAAAAACGTCAGAAGGATCACCAAAAAATTAAGGCATTCATCAGAGCAGTTAGACAAGCTGATGAAGTAAGAACGGAAGATGCAAACAATAACCCTGACATATAAAAGACTACCAGATCGGATTAATTATTTTCAGCAGCAACTGCTTTATGAAGACGAAGACGTTATTGTCACGTCGCAACAGATTAAACCTTCTTCCCCAATCATTCTGAACGGTGAGACAGTTTTAGGGGACAACTTTACAGCGGTTTGGTTTGTATTTACAGGATTGTGGTATGACATCGGTAAAATATACAATCTGGATGACGAATGGACAGGTTATTATTGCGATATTATGAAGCCAGTGAAGCGAAGTTCAGATCAATTTGAAATTGTTGACCTATTCCTTGATTTATGGGTATCCCCCGATGGCAGTTATGAAATTCAAGATGAGGATGAGTTTGAAACTGCTCTTGATGAAGGTATTATTGCCACCGAATTAGCAGAAAAAGCCCAAAATGCGTTAGACGACTTAATCGGTCAAGTAGTGTCAGGAAAATTTCCACCTGAATTTGTAAAAAATTTCGGATCTGAATAAAAAATGGAGACTTGACATGTCTATTTTAGCAATAAATGGCGGTGAACCGATCCGAACCAAGCCTTACCCTACATGGCCTACTCTTGATCCTGCAGACATAGAAGCATTTGAGAGTATCTATAACAGCAGACAATGGGGAGTTGGCGGAACAAAAGTTCCTGAATTTGCGAAACAATTCGCTGAATTCCAAGGAGCAAACTATGGTGTTTGTGTCAATAGCGGCACTACCGCACTCTATATTGCGTTAAAAGCGGCTAAGGTAGGTCCAGGTGATGAGGTAATTACCACCGCATATACATTTCAAGCTACTGTCGTTGCTATTTTGATGACACATGCCGTACCAGTTTTTGTTGACACTGCCCGCGATAGTTTTCTATTGGACGTTTCCAAAGTGGAAGAGGCAATTACAGAAAAGACGAAAGCGATCCTACCTGTTCACATCGCTGGTTATCCCACTGATCTTGACGCGCTTGTAGAGATTGGTGATCGCCACAATCTGAAAATTATTGAGGATTGCGCGCAAGCACACGGGGCAGAATGGCGCGGCAGAGGTGTAGGAAGTTGGGGAGATTTCGGATGCTTCAGTTTCCAATCCTCTAAAAATCTTTGTGCTGGTGAAGGTGGAATCGTTTTGATGAATGATAAAGAACTCTATGAGCGTGCGTGGGCACTCCACAACTGCGGACGCACACCGCCTGATGCAGAATCTGGTAATATAGAACCGTTTGGTGGAAATTTCAGAATGACAGAGTGGCAGGCTGGACTCCTGCTTTCTCGCTTGACACGACTTGAAGCTGAAACTAATCATAGACACATGAATATGCGCTGGTTAGACGGATGGTTTGGTGAGATTCCCGGTATCAAGGTAACACCACTGGATCCTCGTGCAACCCGATGCGGTTCCCACGGCTACAAAGCAATTTTTGATTCTGAAGAGTTTGAAGATATATCACGTGGAACTTTTATCAGTGCGATGCGCGCCGAAGGTATACCTATCGGATATTGGTATAACACGCCGATGTATCGTGCTTCGTTTCTTTCCTCTAATCTTTTCGGTAGCGACCTTGATTTTTCAGATGTTCACTGTCCTGAAACTGAAAAAATTTGCCAATCGGGACTCGCCTTTGGTCAAAATGTCTTGATGGGAACAGAGGAAGATATGGAAGACATTATTAAGGCAGCAATCAAAATCAGACGTAATGTAGGCGAATTAAAGAAAGGTTGATAATTACACTCTGTATAGCAAATTATGGAGGTGGAAAACGAAAAATTGTATTTTTTGACAATTTTACTATCCTTTTTGTATATCAAAGACTCTATAGTGTCAAAAGCGTCCATAATAAGGAGATTTTATAATGACGAATGAACGTGAAACCCAAAAGGAAATTAGGCGAATTGTCCGAATGTTAGAAGCGACAACAAAGCTTCTTGAAAAACCTCATATTGAGGGGCTATTAGACAATTTCACAAATGGTGAACAAAGGTGCATCGGTCAATTCAATAGAGCTCTAACACGACTATATGATTTAGAGGCTTTACCAGAGGGATTATTTGAACCTTTGAATGAAGATGCATCCATTGGTGACATCGGTTATGCATACCACCAAGTTGCTACGTATCTTAAAGAAGGTATGGGATTTGATTTCGACCTCGATTTTAAGAAAGAGAAGGAAACGATCGGCAATGTTATGAAAGATGTTGGCGAAGTTGTTAGTCGCTCAATCTTCAGTATGAGGGAAACGGATTCGAAAGATGATGAATCTTCGGAATCCACGATTGAAGTGGTTGAGGTAGAGGAAGATAAATCTGATCCTGTTGAACCGCGCCTCAATAAATTAGAGGAACAGATGGAAACTGTTGTTGAGATACTTCAAGAGCTTCGATCCAAAAAAGGTAAAAAGGAAAAAAAGGATGATTAGAAGCAGCACAGACGCTATTCGCGCATGATGGAGTATTGAATATTGTTCAGCAGTGGCATTGTGTCAAAAGCGCGCTTTGAAACAACCGATCTAAAGGTAATCCTACCTGTTAGGAAATGCTGAGTAAAATTTGATACTTCATCATAGCGCGCCGAAAGAAGTTTTCAAGTAATTATACCGAATTGACCTGAATGGATAACTTCAATCTTATAGGAGGAACACGATGAAACGCATACAATACTTGGGACTTGCCGCTCTCATTTTTCTACTCGTTGGAGCCGCCGTGGTGTGGGTTCGACACGATCGCGCAAATATCCGGCAACTTGAACAGGAGGCTGCTGAGGCAGAAAAAATGTTAGAGGAAAGCCTGAAGAAAAAAGAAACGCCAGAGGAGGTAAACGTTGACCGTGTCAACGCTGGAGAAGTTGATTCAGGAAAAGCCTCTGACGCAGAGATAGAGAAATTTCTCAAAGAACTTGCTGCGGAGGGAAAAATCTCTGACGCAGAGGTAGAGAAATTACTTGAGGATGTTGCTGCGGAAGAAGAGATGAAGGAAACGCTCTCGCCTGAAGAATTAGCAAAACGAGAAAACCGGCGAAAAGCGCGGGAACTCTGGGACAAAATCGGCAATATAATAGGTGGAGGTATACACTCTTCAACGCACCCAGAAAAAATGCAAGAGTTAGTTCGCCTTTTTGAAGAAGCCGCAGGAGGTCCTACCATACTTACCGACATGAACAATTTGGCAACGGTGCTCAATAAATATGTGGACACAAACGGTGATGTGCGTACTTCCGATCTCTTAAAACTTGCAGAGTCCCATGAATCAATTCCCGGTGAATTTGGCGAATTCATGACCAGTGGTGCAACGTTTTATCGCAATCTGGCACAATATGCCACCATTAAAGGCTACGATAAAATTAATATTTACGAGATAATTGCAAATCCTGATGACTTTGAAAAAGTATTAATGGAGCATTATGAGTTGACCGAATGAGACTCAAGCCTTAGTGGACTTTTAAAAGCCCATAATGTATGAGGTTTAAAGGTAGGTTATCACATTTCTATAAACATATCGTCCCTACGGGACTGAAATTACCGAATTTATTTTTTAACCTTCATTTAGATTGTGCATATTAGTCCGCAAACTAACAGTTTGCACTACGAAAACTTGCGAAATATGTATTGTTCTCTATTAAAAACAGTGTTTCCATGTCTAAAACTTATAGGTAACGTGAGTTTGATAATAAAATTCAATAACCACTGTCCGTTGGGTAGAACGGAACAAACAAAAAATCGGACATAAAAGAGCGATTTTTTCTCCATTTGATGCCGAAATAACAGGAAAATGAGTGAAACTCAACT
>JAGWBU010000032.1:20074-25360 GCA_021295735.1 Candidatus Poribacteria bacterium
AAATTGACGCCTATAGGTTTCGCTTCGCTCTACCCAACGGACATCTACATTTAGGTCTAATTATCAAACTCACGTTATAGGTAGCAACTTGGGTTATATAAGGAGAATAAAATGAAGTCGTATAGAGACTTTTCAATCATCTATTTTTTCGTATTAACGCTTTTGATGGGTTGCCACGGATTTGGGTCATTTCCGCCACCTGTTACGGAGATAATCAACAAGGACACACCTACCGGAGGGTATGACGGACAGCATAAGGTTGTATTAGAGTGGATGAAGCAAAACAACTATGAGCTTAATAAACAACCGACAAATTACATACTGCTGCACAAGAACGGAGTTACCTATCTGGGGCAAGTTAATGATCCAGAGTCTTGGACGAAAGGAAAGATAGGGGATTTTACCCTTGAAGTTTATCATAACTATTTCATCATTCGGATTAAAGATGTTGGCGAAGCTGCTTTCACTGTTGATAATAGAGGTTTTCTTGTATCTTATGATCTCACCAATAAAGAGAATAGTAAACTTTAGAATTAACTGGACATTTTGAGATGTCCAGTTAATTGTAGAATCCGCTATAAGGAGAAAAAAATGAACCGTTTTCACTTAAAACAACTGATTTTTTTATTGAGTGTGCTGTCGCTTTTGACAGCGTTTGAGTGCGTAGCAGCACCGACAGCAAGTTTATCGGGTAGAGTTATTGATGAAACAGGTGACCCTATTGAAGGGTTTAACGTCTACCTAGTAACAGACTGTCATGAATTGTGGGTACAGCAATTGTATCCATGGATGTTTGCTGAGGTTATAATAAATAGGGGCGTTCCACCTGCTAATGCCCCGGATGCCCCGCCTTACACACAATCCGTGTCCAAATCTGATAAGACAGGAGCGTTTGCGTTCACTAACGTTGTTTCACAACCTGTGATGATGTTAGGAATAACATCTCCCGAAGGAATACAAGATAACGATTATGAGTTTATGCGCTTCAAAATCGGCGGGGTCACTTTTCGTATTAACCCACACGATCCCTGGATTCAGTTTTCAATTGCACCAGGGACAACCGTCCCAGATATTGAGGTAACGGTTAGACGCAAGAGCGGCATACGGGTGCAGGTGGTTACCGCGGATGGCACACCGCTAAAAAACACAACAGTAAACGTAAAATTAGAACAGTCATTCAATGAGAATTTCGGTACAACTGAACGAAATGTTCTCCTCAATGATAGAGGGCAGTTTACCGAAGAAATTTATCATCGGTCTGCTACTTATACTGTGAACGTGACATATAACGATCTAACGGCTGAATCTGCTCCTCTGAAAATGGAGAGGCACCAACGCGCGGAGGTGGTCTTAAAGTTGTTGCCCGCGGTTGAACAAGAAAAGAGGAAGGCACTAACCGACGCTACGAGCCTTGAAATACAACAACTCGTAAGCGAAGAGGCATGGGTAATCAACCCTGAAAACGAACACGCGTATAAACGGATACGAATCCGAACGCTTGAGGAAGCGCGACAAAAAGCAAAAGCACAGGGGGCGTATCTGGTCGCTATTAACGATGCAGCTGAACAACACTATCTGCTTGAAGTGTTGGGTGTGCAATACGATTCAGTGAACAATTTTTGGATCGGCTTAAAAGCTGGGGCAACGCATTGGGATAGCGGAGAACCTGTGAACTTTACACGGTTGGTGACACCTACACAGTCAACTAACACTGAAAAAGGCAGCGACGCGAAACCTGCAAAAGACAGTGACGCGAATGTGCTGCTTTGGGGTAAAAATGGGGTATGGACAGCTGAACATCAAGGAACCCCAACCACTAAATATGTCTCCTACGCTATTTTAGAAAAAGAGAACCTTATCGTTGGCATGCCTAAACCTGACGATACTACCGAAAAACGGTAAAGGAGCAGTTAAAATGAAAAGATACACAACATTTGCACTCATACTATTGTTTACGTTTTGGGGCATAACTGTTATTGCAGAAGATGCACCGATTGGAATGGCAGGCACGGTAGTGGGGATAGATGGTAATCCTGTTCCCAACTTCTCATTTGCATTGATACCGGCGGCGCATTTCGATGACAGCGGGGTTTTGGTCTCTCTTTTAGATGAAGATGTATTCGGAGGTTTAGCATTAGCGTATTTATTAGACATCTCCCCAGGCAAAATGCCTGTTACCTTTGTTCACACAGATGCAGCAGGCGCGTTTTCTGTTGATGGCATATCCCCAGGATTCATGCAGTTATGGCCACTTCCACACATTGAAGCAGATATGTTGACACAGTGGAAACAGTTGATAAAAAACTATATCAATGACGCAGCGGGCATGCCAGTGGGAATTTTAATGAATATGGCAATGGTAGTCACTAAACCCGATAAGCGGATCGTTTCACTTCAAATGGGGGAATCTGCCGTTTTGGAAATGCTTGCACCACACCAAAATGCCTATATGAAGACAGGGCACGCGTTTATGTTACCAGCTGAAAATAGAATTACGGATATGAAAATTAAGGTGGTACAGCGATTACGGGTACACGCTCGCGTCCTGTTCGCGGATGGGACACCGGCCGCATACGCAAATATTGAATGTCAGCAGGTCATAAATGGATTGGTGGATGAAGCCTTTTATATACAAAGCACGACTGATGCTGACGGTTATTTTACATACTATACCGATACACTCGGCGTGTGTCGACTCTCTGTGGTATATAATGACCTTACTGGCGGTGCGGAATCTTTTCAACTGGATAAAAATACACCGGCACCGAAAAATATTGTGATTACGCTTGATGGCAACAAAACTGTCGACCACACTTCTACCATACCGAACGCTCAACTTAACCTTAATCCTGACTTTACATTGGTGGTTCCGAATGCTTCCCCTTTTAATCGTAACTTCCTAATGGAGTCTCTGGGGGTTTCCGCGCAAAAAGCAACCGAAAAGCAGGAACCCCAAAAAGAGGGTGTGTGGGTCATAAACCCTGAAAACGGACACGCTTACAAGAAAATACCCTGTAAAGATTGGCACGATGCACAACAGAAAGCAATTGAACAAGGTGCACATCTTGTCTCTATCGAAGACTCGTTAGAACAAGCGTGGATATATTCTGTCTTCGGACAGAAGAAAACTCCGTTTTGGATCGGACTCAATGATGTTGAAAAGGAAGGGAGTTGGCAGTGGGATAGTGGAGAACCTGTTACTTACAGGCACTGGACGGACCTTAAAACGGTGGGAGAAATACAGCACACGGATGCTGAAAAAGATTATGTTGTTTTTACGCAGCATAACTTCGGCAGCTGGCAGGCTGTCGCCCCTATCCGTGAGAAGATGCCACAATATGCTGTCATTGAACAAGATGGACTGCTCTCAAAGATACCAAAAACCAAAAAGGATACCAGTCAATAAGAAGGGGGACTCCTATGAGGTATAATGTAGGAGCCATTATTTTAGTAATCCTTGTGATAGTCGGTTTATTTTACGTGTTTCAGTATGATAGCGAACACAAAAAGGAAGGCAAAACTGATACTGCACAGCAGCCAGAGACGAATGATAAGGTCGTCCATCCTGTAAAAGAGCTATCGGTTCTCACAGAGCATATAAACGAGCGCACGACCATCACATTTACTGCTAAAAACATTGATAGTTACATGAAACAATCTACAGAAATAAAAGATTTCACAAAAGGCAAAGCTATACTCATCGTTGTTAAAAATAAAATAGATTCAATGACCGCAACGGTTATAGGCGCAATTCCTGTGCCTATTGATGCGTCTATTCGCGCATTGATAGATAGAATGGAGGACAACAGATGAAACGATTAAGGTGGTTAGTTATTGGGATTCTTGTTATTGTGACGTGTTGGATTGGCATAAACGTCTACAAATATTCGCAACCGCCTCAAGTGATTTTTGGAGCTGATACAGCTGCGGAAGAAGGCACAATCCTTTGGTATCTGAAGTATCATAACTATAAACTGGAGCGCAAGAGCACGTATCCTATATTATTCGGATTCAGACAGGATATGTTCACGTTACACCACATCGCTGTTCCATCGGATATATTGGTAAACCCCACAGCAGTGGCAGTACCGAGAGAAAGTACCCTCGGCGTAATACCAGAGAGTTCAGGCGCGGTTAGTGTGAACAATGTTACCGTTTCTATCAATTGGATGCCAGAAGTGCTGCAAATGCGTATTGAGGTTCCGGGTTTCGGTTACGGTGTCTTTCATATTAACGAGCAAGGTAATCTCAAGGTGGTGGATCAGGGAGATATAGGTATACAAACTCCACCTGCTAATCGTTAAACCCTCGCTTTAGTCGCGGCGTGTATAACAATAGTTCTTCCGTTGAAACTCATCAGGAAAGGCAGCATATCTTTTTAGAAATAATTCCTGATACGGAAGACTTTACTATAGACATACCTACCCTTCAATCGAAAACGCTTGAATTAAAAAAATTTGAAATCAAAAAAACTGATAATAAAGAGCAGTAGCGAGGCTATTGTTCACTTGATTAGCGCGATTGGTGTTTCAATCAAGGCATTGATAGAATGGAGGACGACAGATGAAACGATTAAGATGGATAGTTATTGGGATTCTTGTTATTGTGACGTGTTGGATTGGCATAAACGTCTACAAAAATTCGCAACCGCCTCAAATGATTTTTGGAGCTGATACAGCTGCGGAAGAAGGCACAATCCTCTGGTATATGAAGGATCAGAACTATGAGGTGACGCGAAAGCGCGAATATCATATATTATATGGGAACAGAATGACGGATATATTCACGCTCCGCAAAACGGATACTCCTACAGTATCAATATCTTCCGTGGGTTTAGTGCCGGAGAGTTCAGGCGCGGTTAGTGTGAGCGATGTTACCGTTTCTATCAATTGGATGTCAGAAGTGCCGCAAATGCGTATTGAGGTTCCGGGTTTCGGTTACGGTGCCTTTCATATTAACGAGCAAGGTAATCTCAAGGTGGTGGATCAGGGAGGTATAGGTATACAAACTCCACCTGCTAATCGTTAAACCCTCGCCTTGGTCGCGGCGTGTATAACAATAGTTCTTCCGTTGAAACTCAACATTGACGAGACAAGAATTGTCCAAACTATAGTTGGTTATGATAACTGAAAAAAATATTTTATAGTAACGTGAGTTTGATAAATCCCGTAGGGAATCAACACCGAATGCGCCTACGGCATTCGGTGGGGTAGAACGGAAATGGGCAATAAAAAACAGCCTCTAAAGAGAGGTTGTTGACCCATTTGAGGTCTACATTTCTGAAAA
>JAGWBU010000032.1:25462-51256 GCA_021295735.1 Candidatus Poribacteria bacterium
TTAAGTTGACAGTTATGGGTTTCGCTTCGCTCTACCCAACGGACATCTACATTTGGGTCTAATTATCAAACTCACGTTATTTTTAGGTTTCACTATAAGCAAGAATATTCCACTTGATAGATTTTCTGTTTCTACCAATGCTTAAACGAGTACATCCGTTGTCCTAAAGACAAACCCAAAATTGCCCATAGACTACCCATAACAAACTCGCCCAGCATTGCCCCCAAAAATAGTGGGAGAGACTTACGGTACGCGCCAATTCCGCCGTGTCGAACAAGTATAGACTTTATCACCCATGCTAAAAACACAGGAAACCAAAGCCTGCCGAAGTTCCAATTCCCAGCAAGCGGATAGGCAAGTGGGTGCAGCTGCCACCAGATAAACCGTAACCGCATAAAAAGTGTACTCAGTGTGAGGACAATTCCAAAACCGAAGAAACCGAGATGTCTCCATTCTGTATCACTTGGAAATGTCAACCAACGTTGAAGATCGTTGAACGCTTCTTGTCCGCGCCATGTTCCTAAACTTCCGTGTAGATAACCTGCATGTAGGAAAGCCACAAACCCGATGAATAGTCCGATGACCGATGATCCCCACATCACCCAAAGCAGTTGGCGGTTGTTGATTGCCCCTTTTTCAGCAAGTTTAAAACCTTCAAGTTGATTCGGCATCGGTTGTGAGCGATAATTGCGGGTAAAACCGTATAGGAACGAGAACCCTGTTAACGTTTGTGCCCCAATTTTTCTGGACCCAAAAAGTGAGGTTAGGAAAAAACTCGGACCTGCACGATAGAAATCCTGTGTTGGTGTTCCAAGTTCAGCACGCATCCGAGTGAACGCTAAAACCAGTATAAAATGAATGCTGAAGAATCCAAGGATTCCCCACCATGACATGCCTGCTGTCAGGCAAAATCCAAACACAATTGCAATACTAATCAAAAACCCGAAAAACGCACCGCGATACCCAATCGGTTCACTTGACGAGTCAAGGTCAGTTTTCATGCCGATAATATTTCGGAATACTTTCCATAAGTGCTTATGTGTTATCCAGAGCGCAAAGAAACATAATCCAAAGTATGCACCAAGTGATTGCATATCAATATGAGGGTAACCAGGTGTCTGATTCAAACCTGACATGGATCCGAAAATGAGTTGCACCTTCCAAAATAGGTAGAAAACCCAGCAGGACAGCGACAAATCAAGCGGCATTAAAAAACCTATTCCTATTGCATAGGGGTTCAAGTGGATGGGCGTTGAACCGATAGCGTTGAGCGGTTTTTCCGTGAACATCCGACCAATATCATGCCGAATAGGAATCCCGGGAACGAAAGGAAAGAGGAAATTCATCCCGTTTAGCAGATCAAGTCCTAATCCTACGCCGAACCCGACCCAGAGGAGTCGGTTTTTATAGAAAACACTTCCCTTTGTCATTTCATAAGGGAGCAATATAATCGGGTAGCTCAGTTTCTCATGTTCAATCCACTGCTTTCGGAGGATCGCACTGAGCATTATCATGGAAAAAACGAGCGCAGAAAAGAAAAGTAGCCAAAACAGGACAGGTGTAAGCCATGCCCGAATATGTTCCATTTCAAACAGGTTAGATGTTCCTTCATAATAACCTGTTAAGGCCCCGCGGTCCATCACTGCAATCCAGTCTGGTATGTATCGAAAGAAAAGGGATTGCCATTCATTCTCTGGCGTAGCAAACCAACTGGCGTGTCCAAGAATACACATTGTTGCCTGCAACAAATCATGTCCGCAGACAACACATGCCAACGTTACCATGAGATAGACGGTTAGCATTTCTGCTTGTGTAAGTTTCCATTTTGGAAGATATCGTGTTAGAAACAGGTTGCAGATTGCGACAAGGAAAAGTGTAAAGACGGCGTTGAAAAAAATCGCCATCGTGGTGGGATATTGTGTTGTCCAAACAGTTTCTGTTTGAACAACAAGGTAGATATTAAGCGGAAGTGTTAGCAGTCCTAAAACTATGGCTCGCCATGTGATATTTTCGGTTGATACGCGTGGCGGTTTGTCCATAAATCTGTATCATTGTTTTTAATGAAATTTAGAAAGCTCGCTCAACGCCATAAAAAATCTGTGGTTGCAATGGTGGGGTCAATGGCGGATCAAGCGGAAACGCGAGTTCAATCCGAAAGATGCCTGCATCGCTTACCTGAGAAACACTACCGCGTAACCCAAATCCTACGCTCGATTTTACTTCTTGTATATCAAATGTATTATAACTATCCCAGATGTAACCAATATCCGTAAAAACAGTAGCACTCAAGATGAGACCGAGGTCAACGATGCGATCTTTAATAAAAGGCTTAGCAAAGAATGTAGACACCTTGGTCAGACCGTCATTAATCTTTCTGAAGAAGTCACCGCCGCAAAGGGTGCGGCTTTCTAAACTTAGCACCATCATTTTTTCACCGTTAAACTGTCGAAGTCCGTATCCACGCAAACCGTTGCCAGAACCTAAAACAACTTGGCTTTCACCACGCCATCCAAACTGCATCTCCGATTTAAATTGTGCGACAAACGTCTGTTGAAAATCAAATAAACCGTTCTCACGAAATCCTGTATCTACTCTATAAATGTCACCTGTGTTGAATACATCTCGAAAAAATAACGCACTTCGTGCTTGCAAAACAGAACGTTCAATCTGGTTAGTAAAACTTGTTTCAAATGTGATGCGTGCAGTGCCAAAAAACCGATTTTGACTTACCCAACCGCCATTAACACCAAAGGCTGCATAATATTCAGTGCGCTCAGAACCATATAATGGAGAAGCATATCCAAGAGATGTGTGGAATTGAGAGCCACTCAAAAAATCTTCATCTCCTCCCATTCCTCTGAGGAATCGTGTTTGATGGAAACCAACATTTCTCCGTCCGAGCGTAATACCTACGCGTTTGATGTTACGATTAGATGGGGACGCGTCCGAAACCCTGATAGACTCAATTGGAAAGTAGATTGTACGGTGTGAGTCAAACCAGAAGCCTAAGTAGTTTTGATGATGGCGGTCTCCAAAGTACTGTAGTATATTACCGGATGTTTTGTGGAGCGTTTGCTCAAAAATATCAGTTTTTTCTCCATTTTCGTACCAACGTACTTCATTAATTAATTCAGAGATGCTGAAATTTGCACTCCAACGGCTTTTTAAGGTATATTGAGGTCGCTCCAATAAAACGCGCCATGAATCACCTTCACGCTTCTGGACGTATTCACTATCGAAGTTCCAATGAGAATTGACAAGACGGGGCATCCTATATTTCCAAGTAAAAAGCCCGCGAGTTTTCTCTCCTGCTTCAGTAATCCGTTCATATCTAATTTGCCCTGCTTGCCCAGAGCCGAAAATATTAGCTTCTCTGACTTGCGCAAGAAAATACCCACTTTGATTGTTAATTCCTGGATCAAGCGCACCGGTTAAAGAAAACAGTTCTGTAACGGTAACATGAATTGCGACTTTTTGCAATTCTGCATCCCATTTGGACTCAATCTTTGCGGCACCGATATAACGTTTCTGTCTTAGAATACGTTCGCTCTCTTTTTTATCCGCTTCAACATAGATATCGCCTTTCTGAAATAGCAATTCACGTAAAATGACATTATCTTTAGTTTTCGTATTCCCCGATAGTGTAATTGCGTCAATTATTCCCTCATCTATTGCAATGCTGATATAAACACCATCCTCAAATTTTTTTGGAGATTCGGTCACTCTCGCATAAGTGATGCCTTTATTGTGTAAAAAACGAGTAATCTTTTCAGAATCCTTTTTCAACATCTCAACATCATAGGATTCTCCAACACTTGTTTGTATCAGATTCTGAATTTGTTCTCTGGAAAATGAGCGATTACCCTTTATTACAAGACTACGGACAACATTGGCTTGATTACTAAAAATAGGTTGTGCGTTGAGGCAAAGTATCATCATTAAAAACAAAAAACTATAGTGTAGGCAAGTAGAAAACTGGCGCATATAAAGACAGACAGTACTGTGAAAACTGCGTATTCCCTTGAAATCTACCATTATGCTTCACCTGCCGCCAATACGCTTTGACGGTTAGAAAGAAAACCTTCAAGAAGTAAGAGACAGACAGCCAAAACAAGCAATTCACCCCAAATTTCTCTGCCATGTCTTTTGATGTCTAATGCTTCAGTGTCCAATTCACCTGTCTCATTCGTTGATCCGGGTTGTGCGTTGACGCGTTCAGATGCCTGCTGCAGCGGAATTGAAGTCAAATCGGCTTCAGCAGTTGAGGTATTTACAGCGAAAAAATCTCGAAATAGTCTGTCCTGTGCTTTTACATCTACTTGATAGATACCAGGGCGTTCTGTAGACTCAAAACGCAACGAACCGTCTTCACTGATCGGAACCGCTGTCATGGTATCTTCACCGGACGATTCGGGTCTTTTGATCCATGCCTGCCCTCCAGAATTCTGAGGAAAACTTTCTACGTAGGCTTCTCCAACATTTATATTTTTCTGCGTGTTACTGTGCATTACATAAAGCACACTATGTTGAAGTAGAGGCAAGAAATATGGATTAACAAGCAATTCACTACTATTAGGTTGCTGTTGGAGACTACAGTTAAAGAACAAAATATGACTTTTTCCTTCACGTCGTTCTATCAGAAACGGCGTATCATCACCAAAACGTGCAATAACGGTTGCATCAGAAGCAGGTGCTGCCGTCATACTTTGATAAAATTGTGGTCCGTATTGACCTGAAAAGATGTTCTCTGAAAAAATCTCAAAGATAGGATGTGTCTCCTCATACTTACTGACTTGTTGCGGTATCTGCCATATAATCGGTTGACCGAATTGCGCTGGTGCCCACGATAGGTTGTAGTTGTCAGAAACGAATACAATTATACTTTTCCCTTGACGGATAAAATCACTTAACTGCGCTTGTGCCTTTGTAGAGATTTTTGGCACATCTGCAAGGAGGATAATATCATAACCTTCAAGAGGAAACATCTCAAATTCTGCGGGGGTACACGCTGTCGGTTGTATCATAGATGATTTTACAAGTGCGCCCACAGTCCGCTTGTTTTCTAATGGATTCAATGCCAATTTTAGATATTCTGTCTGTTCACTGACACAAAGCACTCGAATTTCACCGAGTGCTTCAAGGGCGAAATATCGACGATTATCCGCATTCAAGCGATCATTAGTTAACTCAAAGTATCCAGTATGCGTTCCCGGTGCTGAAAAAGTCTGTGTTAAAGTGGTCACTATTGATTCATCTGCTGTAGCAGAGAAAGTCTGTGTTTTCCTTTTCTGGTCTCCCACAAAAAACGTCAGTGTTGTTTGTGAAATAGGGACATCAGAATAATTTTTTATCATTGCGTTTAAATGGAACGGCAAATCAACACCGATTAGTTGATGTGAGGGCAGGATTTCTTCAATATTTGTATTATGTGGAACTCTTTCACTAACAGGTAATAAGATAATTCGAGAACCAGATCTATTTGGAATCACTCCCCAATTGACCCAACCGTTCTGTGCGAAATCAGAAATTAGATAAAGTTCTTTATTTTGTTGGGTTGACTCAGAAAGAATTTCGTGCGCAAGTTCAATGCTTGGTTGGACGTTTGTAGCGCGATAGGATAACTCTGCTTTTTGTATTGCAGTGATAACACTTTCAACATCAGGTGTGAGTTGTCGAAAAACAGGTTGCGGAATATCCGACATTAAAATCAGACTGGCAGAATCTCCATGACGAAGGGAGCGAACCACATCAGTTGCCAAAGTTTTTGCTTTTTCAAACCAGACACCGTCAACGTCTTGATACCCCATGCTGTAAGAGTTATCTAAAACAATTACGACATCAGTCTTAGCTCTAACAGCAGCAAGTGGAAGACCGAGTGTTAGAAATGGACGTGCCAAAGCGAGGGCAATAAGTGCCACAATTAACATCCGTAAAAGTAGAATCAGCAGTTGTTTGAGTTGTAACCTGCGGACATTTTGGCGATGTGCTGCAACCAAAAACATCAAACTGCTAAAGTCTACAGTCACAGCTTGGCGGCGGCTCCAAAGATGAATAAGTAGTGGAATTGCCGCAGCCAACAAGCCAAAAAGGAAAAGTGGGTTAAGAAAAGCCAAACGTAATTGCTCCTGTTGTCAGGTATCACCTGCGAAAGTGGGTTTATCCTTTTAAAAGCCGTTTATAGTAAGCCTTTAATCACTTGGATACTGCTGTAGCGCAAACTTTATGAAGATTATAGTGAACTTTGAAATTATTGGGACACTTTGATAAACTTATCTTGGAAAGATAATGGACAATAGAAGTTGTAGCACAAGATTAACTTATTCTTTCGGTAATTTTCTGTCCGCACGAGGTAGATGTGCCCTCTGCTGGCGAGGTTTCCTAACCTCGCTAAATTACCGGTTTATTTTCTTAAACTTCATTCAGTTTGCGTCTCATCGGCACAGACGGTAGGTGCGGTTTCCTAACCGCACCATTAACAATGTTCAATTAGTTCTAAAATCTTCAATAATCCGTCATTCAACAATATCTATTTCAAGCTGATTGAGAGTGCGGAAAACCCCTTCAGTGAATTCAACCATCGTCCCAGATTCCAGGATACTTCCCTGAAGTTGAATGTGATTCGCATCGGCGATATTCTGTCCTAATGTAGGATCCATCTGAACCCATGTTCCTACGTATACTTCTGGCCAAAAATGGTAATAAAACGCATCTTTTGAAAAAACTAATCCTGAACAGATTCGCGCCGGAATTCCGACTGAACGTGCCATCGCTATCAGCAGCACAGTATGTTCTGTGCAATCCCCAGAAAGCGACTCAAGGGTTTTCAGTGATGAGTTGAAACCACCAGTTAATTTTTTCTCGGTGATAGATTTGTAAACCCATTTGCACAACTTTTTTGACGCACGCCAAGAATTTACCTCACCATCTAAGATCTCCATTGCTTTTGCACGTACCTCCGGATGCGCTGCTTCAATAAATGCAGTTGCCGAAAGAAAAGTTTGAAATTCAGGATCCTTAACCGGTAAATCAACACAATTTTCGTCTTCTACCTCTGGAATTTCAATAGAAAGAGTTCCAGATCGTTCGGAATTCAACTTAAGTTTTTGGCTGCTGTTCGTCATAATAGCTTCATTGAGGTTACCCTTTGAGAGTTGTACGCTGCCAACAAACCGCGATGTTCCCTGTTTCGGTTTTTTGCCTGTAGGGATAATACGAGTGCTTAACACAAGATCAACTTCTTCTACTGCATCAAGGGCTTTTTCTCTATCTGTTTTTGTTGCTACCATAGTTAGCCCCATCATATCTATCGCAGATTTATACATTGTGCCGTCACGTGTAACCCACAAACGTGAGTTGATACCACCCATAATGTCCAGCTTTTGTGCCAAAATATAGACCTGTTTTTCTTCGGATTGATACGTTAAACTTGCTTCATCTACAACGCTGAGTTCAGTTTTTATGGATTGAAGTAGATCAAAACTGAAGGTATGGTAGTTAAGTTTTTCACCGATTTTCATTTGGTCTTTAGATAAGAGATAGTTTACGGCGACCGTATCGGAGATTGTGTCCTCGGGAACAACAATTTCTGATTCTGTTGTTTGACCGTTGAGTGTCGTCTTCATATATGCTACGTTATCTTTGATTTTTCCTTCAACTTTTTTCTCTCCAGATTCATTAGAGGTTAGGACAAAATAGCGAGGCATGAAATTGGAATCCGAATACTCAATACGGTTCATCTCAATTTTCATGTTATTCCCAAACCCTTTAAATTGCATTACCATATCTGTTCTACTTCGAATCATTTCCTCGCCTTGATACTCGGTTTTTTCGAGATATATATGCAGGTACCCTATTTTCATTCCCAGCATGGTCAGGTCATACCAATGTTCTTCGGGATGTTTTAACATTTCTTCAAATTTCAATTGTTCAGTCTCCGCTGCTTCGCAAACCAAGCATAAAACCGTCAACAATAGCGCAGATACCCAAACAAATTGTGATAGTTTCATCGTCATACCTCATAAATAGATTGAATTTAGTTTTCAAATTTATTCCTATATTTCACTCAATTAAGTAAAAGTTGCCATCGCAACCGTATGTGTATTCCGTTGTTTAACCTTCCGATAGTTTCCAAAAACTTCCATAAAATTGCGTTTGATAAATTCTCGTAGCCCAGAAATTGTCACGACATACATCCTTCCATTCTGTTTCAGATGTCGCTTTGCATCTATAAAAAATATCTGCAGGAGTTCTTTACCAACATTGGCTGGTAAGTTTGAAGCAATAACATCAAATTGAATATCGGGCAGATGGCTAAACCCATTGCTTAAGAGTACATGACAATTTGAGAGTTGATTCTGTTTCGCATTTTTACTTGCATATTCTACTGCGACAAAATCTTTGTCTACCATGTAGACATCCGCAGTTTCTTTGCACTTTGCCATAGCCACACCGATGGCGCCGTACCCACATCCGAGGTCAAGGCATGTGTCGCCTTGTTCAATTTCTAACAGTTCTATCAACATTTGTGTTCCTGCATCAACTGCTCTTGGTGAAAAAAGTCCCCACGTGGTGGTAAAGGTAAGGTCAAATCCGCGCAATTTCGCCCGAAAAGTAATTTCAGATTGTGTGTCTGGAGTCATACTATAGAAATTCTACTTTTTCCACTTTATCAATACACCAAGCGTATCCCCAGGTGTATTCCATAGTAGATCAAACGCTGCTTTTGCTTCTGTATAGTGAAACCGATGCGTAATCATGTCAGATGCACCAATCTCACCTTTCTGTATTTTTTCCAGTGCGCGGGCAGCAATATTTGAACGTGGTTCATCAGTCAGGATACCAGCAACAAGCCGCTTGCTCATCATCTTTGACGAATGTAAAGGGAGCGGTTTTTGCTGGTAGAGTGCAATGAGTTGAATAATCCCATATTGGCGAACCATATCCTGTGCTTGTTCAAACGACTTAACACCCGCATGTCCACCGACACAATCTATAACCAAATCTGCACCTTTGCCATCGGTGAGACGACGCACCGCTTGGATAGGATCCTCTTCTTCAGCGTTTATAGACACATCTGCCCCAAGTCGAACAGAAAGTTCACACCGTAATGGCAGCGCATCTACAGTGATAATTCGTTCGGGAGAATAACTACGGACGACCTGCATCATCAAACTGCCGACCAAACCTTGCCCCAAAACAACGACTGTGTCTCCAGCTTGGACACCGGATGAGTCCGCCCAAGCAACAGAACTCGTCGCAAGCGGAAGAAAAGTTCCCTCTTCAAAACTAACATCTGTGGGAAGATGGACGATGCGACCATCAGTTGCATTCGGTTCAGCGACAACGTATTCGGCGTGCGGCGCCACAACCATGACCCGATCACCAACACGATAATCTGTGATCTGATTTCCGACAGCATCCACAGTTCCCGTAAGAGAGTATCCCATGATTGAAGGTGAAACCGACTCTTCAAGAATGTATCGTCTAAAAAGTTCGGAGCCACGGCTGATTAAGGTTGTATCTGTCTTTACCCGTATTTGGTTTGTATTTATCTCTGGAATCGGCACCTCTTCTAATTGGATATTGCCGAAGCCTTCTGGTTTGGTTACCCGAAACATGTTTTAATCTCCTCAGTTACCCTATTAGGTCACTAAAAAAGTATTAAGTTTACTCTTGCAAACGTTTTACTAAATCCTCGCGAGTAACAGGTTTTTTTAGATCCATTAGATAGATGTGAAAGTTATCGCTTCTATCGGAAACAAAAGCGATGTAACGCCCATCCGGGGAAAATGTGGGTTGGATAGACCTGCCGATATCACTTGTGATCTTACGTTCATTTTTTCCATTCGTATCAATCAAATAGATTTCCCAGTCACCATCTCTTGCTGACACATAGGCAATTGTTTTTCCATCTGGCGACACTGTAGGGTTGTAACAATCATAACGGTTTGGATTAAAATGTTTTTCGTTTTGTCCGTCAATATTCATTGTATAGAGTTGATGTACTTCATTTCGTGAGGAAACAAACACAACACGTTTCCCGTCTGGAAAGAAGGCAGGACTTCCTTCGTCAGTTTCATTGTGTGTAAGACGTTTCGGATTGACTTTCTCAGGTGTGATTTGTGTAAGGTCGAGTCCGTTTAAATCAAGAAAATACAATTCCAAGTTGCCGTCAGTATTTGATTCGTAAACTATCTGGTTTCCTGAAGGAGAGGATCGTGGTACGCGTGCGCCAAAACTGATGGGTATAATAGGACGAGTAACTTTGCTGTGGATATGTGTTATGTTAAAACCTGTGTAAATCGGGGTTGAGCCACTACTTTGAAGGACTATTTTAACTTCTCTTGACGATTTGGGTTCACTACTATAAAAAATATAATTAGGAGTCTTTAGAAATGCAGGTGAGCTGTCGTTGAAATCCGTTGTAAATGTTACACGCCGCTGAATCTGTCCCTCCAAATCCATCAAATAAATATCACTATTATCAAGACGAAAAGATGAGAAAGCAATTTGTGTGCCATCCGGAGAAAAGATAGGTGAATAGCTATCGTAATTACCACGTGTAAGTTGTTTTGTCTTATAACTATCTCCTGCCAGTTCTATGATTTTTTGTAAAATTTTGGAATCTGAAGTGCCTTTTTGAACGATGTTGAGTATACGAAAAGCGGTCTTTCTATCACCAAATATGAGGTAGGTACGTGCCGATTCAAGACGGGCATTCATCCGTTTTTCTGGTTGTGCAGTATAAAGTTGTGAAGCCTTTTGGAATTGCCCAATAGCATCATTATAACGCCCTATTTCATTATACGCTTTTCCGAGCAGCATCCGTGCCTCTGGGTTCTGAGGTGACGATTCTATAAAAGCCTCCAATTTCTCTACTGCCTCTTGTGGCATCCCACTATCCAGAAACTCCTCGCTCTTTTTCAAGGAGTTAAATTGACATCCAAGCAGCACAATAGAAATACTACATAAAATTGTCAAAAAACAATTCAGTTTGATTTTGAGTTTTGTAATAAGCATAACGCGCCAATCAATCATTTTTAGCAGCGCTTGGTGATGTTAATTTGGTAGTTTGTATTTAGAAATATGTAAGGGAAAACATAACCCTTGATCTCGTCTACTCAAAACTCAGGTCCTCTGAATTTACTTCTGCCACGCCATCCATCACTTACTGCATATATCCAACATATTATCGCTTGGATAGAGGAAGTGATTTTTAGGATCCAAGAAGGGCGAAACATCAACTTTTTCCCACTATCAAGTGTCCAAAGATGAATTGAACGTTCGGAATCTATTTCAGCATCTGCGTTGTCATTAGTCGAAGTTTCAGCTTGCGTAGCGGGTCCAAATCGTGCTAAATCGCGCCATCCTTTCACCGGGTATGAGTTGAGATAGAAGAGCGCAATTGCTAAAGCAAATACAAATAAAATTATACAACCCTTCATGAATCGTCCTAAGTATATCTGTCCAAGTCCGGGAAGAATTACAGACAATATCATCGCAGAATAAGATCGGGCTGGAATAGGCGGGTCCTGTCTATCTTCAGAAATGTTATTTGAGCGAAGATTAGATGCTGGCTCTCGCATCAATTATGTTTCTCCTTGCGCAACAAGATAAACACCGATACAGATAATAATCGCACCGATAATACGAACTTTGGGGATAGATTCTTTGAAAAACAACCATGAAAATGGTATTGTCAGGACATATCCTAAACTCAACATTGGGTAAGCAATACTGAGCTTAACACGCGAAAGAATAACGAGCCAGACAAATGTTGTAAAACCGTAGACCGAAATACCACCGATAACATACGGATTCAATATTACCTGTGTTAGTTTTGGCACTAATTCTCGAAATTTGATAACGCCTACCTTACTGACTCCCTGTTTTAGTAAGATTTGCCCCATAACAGTCAATAAAACGTTGAAAAATAGCAATATGTAGTCTTTCATATCACTATTATACCACATTTAGCAGTGTTTTGCAATTTTACACACCCTTCCCGTTTATCTTTGGAATGGCTAAAAACTCAATATTGTGTCACAATTGATAAACACGGCATCGTTTTTAACCGAATGGTGTGAATGATCTGCAGTATATTTTTGAGTGGATCGGAAAGATGATTAGCTAGATTCCCTAACGAAATTCAACCAGAAGTTTTAGAAGAAGTTGATATTGATATCAACAAGCGAGAGCAGGATTGCAGGAAAAAGAGCAAAATGAGGAGATAAATACGGACGTGAATTCGTCATGAAAAGGAAAAAGACAATGGCAATTTATACTTACTCTAATAGTGGTCGAGTTATAGAGATTCCTGAAAGTACGGATGTGCCGTTAACAGACAACAATCAACAGTTATCACATGAGGAGTTCAAAGCTGCATTACAGAGACTCGCAGACTTATCAAGAAAATTTGACCGTCCTGATGCCAAGCCGTTATCCGATTACGCAATTAGCCGCGAAAGCATATACGAAGGTCATCCAAAATTATGATTTATCTCGTTGATACCGACGTTTTGGTGCCATTTTCACACCCTGATAATCCAAATTATAAATTGTTCAAGATGCAGTTGCAAAAATTGAAAGTAGCAGGTCACCAACTACTGACGACATCGCAAAATTTAGCGGAATTTTGGAACTTATCAACTCCCCCTACTAATGTAAAAGAATGTCTCGGGCGTCCACCATCTGAAACAGAACAGTTCTTGTAAGAATTGGAACAACTTTTCCCTTTGATGCCAGATTCACCCGAAATGTATTCCGAATGGAGACGGCTTGTTGTGAAACACAAAGTGTTAGGCACTAAAGTTCACGATGCACGGTTAGTGGTATCAATGATTTCCCATAATGTAGAACGTATCTTGACCTTTAACACGGCAGACTTCATCCGCTATGCTCTGGAAGGAATTACCGCTGTCCATCCTGCGGCAGCTTAGTAGCTGCGCTCCCATCGCAAAATATCATTCAGATTCCGGAACAGGCAATACATCACGTTCAATTTCATGCACCTTATCCGGAAAAGTCTTGCCGCGAACCCACATCACAGGTTGCCCTCTATATGTTCCGTCCCCTTTTGCCCATTCTGCCTGTGCACTTAGATAATGAGAAACATAACTACGCCGAAACCGAAGACTATGATTGTCCGTACTCTTATGCAGAAGATGGCTGTGAAACCAGACAACAGCACCGGGCGGCACTTCCACAGCAACACCATCTTCATCGCGTGCGCCTCGTGCCAGTTTAAATTCACGCTGTTGTGAACCTTCAAGGTCATCATGTTCATGAATATCGCCTTTGTGGCTACCAGGGATAACGTAAAGACAACCGTTCTCACGGTCCGCTGGGTCAATAGCCGTCCATGTCCCGATAGTCGTCTTCGTATTAAACCTATTCCGAAAATAGAACTTATCTTGATGCCAAGGAAAACCGAGTCCAATCTTAGGTGCTTTCCAGATAAACAGATTGTTGATACCAAGGATATCTGACCCTATCATATCAACGAGCGGGTCGGTTAGACGCGTATCACGCACACGTGCAAGAAATTCTGGGCAGTAACAACTTGGATGATGAATCTTGTGCATCGCATAAATACCCTGCTCCTCAATTTTCCCGTCTCTGACGAGTGCGTTCTGATCAATGTGTGCGGAGGGAAACGGGCGTTTCCCGTCAACAATATCTTCTGCAACTTGGCGAAGTGCATCATTCTCTTCAGCGGTAAATACATCTAAACGGACGAGATAACCATTTTCGTTCCAAAATGAAAGTTCTTCTGCGCTCAAGCCAAAACGCCGTTCTTGCGACGTTGATTCTGTGTTCATAACATCTCCTATTTCTATGTTTTAGAGAAAATAATAAACTATGCTGCTGTATATTCAATTGTAAACATAGTAATATTTTTAAGAAAAAAAGTCAACGATGCGCTAAGGGCGGGTGTGTAAGTAAAAACTGGCGAGGATAAGACTCGCCAGCAAAATCTTTTTGTAGCCATGTAGGAAATACTACTCTCCAGAATAGAGTTTTCCGAAATAGGGGCGAAACCCAGCAGGACCAGGATATCCATCCCAATAATTTGGGTTTTCAGGAAACGCGTCCTCCCCACCACTTCGGAGCCACGCGATGAGTGCTGGATCAGTGCCGCGGCGTTCTATTTCATCAACAGCGGCAGCATGTAGTTCCGCTACGATATCCTGATGCTGATCCTGAACGTACTCTAACTCACCGAGTTTGACAAGTTTGGAATTTTCAGGTTTTGCTGCAACCTCTAAACTCCAGTCTTGATCAAAAGCGGTAAAGAGGATGAATTTTTCTTTATTTGATGCTTGTTTCCATCTCTCAACGCTTCCTCCTGATAGTGCCAGTTCTCTTTCACCTGATTTTCCTTCGCGAGCAGGTGTTACAAAATCGTGTCCTTCAATACCTTCTGGATAATCTTCGCCAAGAATACTCAAAATAGTCGGGAAGAAATCCTGCGGTTGAACGATAACGTCGCTACGGCCTGAATCTCCTTCTGGTAAACGGACAAAAAGCGGGACGTGTCCTTCCTGTTCACGCACAGGTTGTCCTTTACCAAACGAACCGCGTTCACCGACATTCGTGCCGTGATCGCCTGTTAAAATGACAGCAGTATTTTTATCAAGTCCAGTGGATTCAAGCGCATCCAAAAATTGTCCGAAGCAGTGATCCATCCATGTTAACTTCGCAGAATATTGTGCCTTGATGTGTTGTCTCGCCTCATCAGAGAGATTATTGTTGTTTCTACTACCGAGACTGCGAGGGTCAATGTTGCCATCGTAGTCGGGACGTTTGTCATATTTTTTCATGAATTCGGGTGGGGCATCCCACGGTTCATGCGGATCAAAGCAATCTACCCAAAGGAAGAAATTCTCTCGTTTTGCGTTGTCTTTGAGGAATTGCGCAGCTGTGTTAAAAAGCTTGGCGCAGTTCCAATCTTCCAATTTTTTACGATTTCGGTTGGCACGCGCATAACTTCGGAGCATATTTGATTGAAATGCCCCATCATCAAGACTATCAAAAAGGGCTTCCTTAACCCAATTTTCTGGCCACGGAACGGTATCCATAATCCAGTCCCGATCTACTTCAGCACCACGGACAAATGTCCATGCGTGAAAGGGCCAATCAAAGTTATGTCCGCCGTTGACAAGATGTGGTGTGTCGTGAATCAGTTGTGTGGCATATCCGCGCTGTGCAAGTGTCCACGGTAATGTCTGCCGTTCATGTCTTAGAGGTTTCCACGGATGGAACGGCGCACCGTATTGACTCGTAATAACATCGGTACGATAAGGGATAGTCGGAAAACTGGCGCAAAAAGCGCGATCATAAACCCACGCTTTAGATGCAAAGCGATCAATATTCGGTGTTTCTATCCAATCGTTGCCATTTGCCCCGATGTGATCATAGCGTAGTGTGTCAATAACAATGTAAGCGATATTCATATAATTTCTCCGTTGGTTACGGCACAAGGATTGTGCCTACTATTTGCATTACCATTTTGGAATTGCACCAAGCAATAACTTTTGTTGCGGTGTTCCTTCTTCACGAAGTCGTGTGACGCGCGGTCCATTAAACGGTTCGCGAGATTTCATCCACGCATTTTGATAACACATCAAACAAACACGTCGGCGTTGTGAAGAAGTGTTTGCGGCACCGCGATGCCACGTCCATCCATCAAACATCACTGCTTGCCCTGGAGAAACTAACACGCGTTTTTCATCAGGAAGCTGGACTGGACTTGGGGGTGGACGGAATGGAGCACGATGGCTGCCGGGCTGAACAACGGTTGGTCCTGTTTCGTCAGTGACTTCGTCAAGGTAGTATCCACAGTTTATCTGAGCAGGGAGAGACCCATAGGGCGTTCCAAATGGATCAACGGGCCAAGGCCCATCACGATGCCAATTTTGGTCAGGCGTTCCCGGTTCAGTGATGCGAGCAGTTGCACTGTGAAGTTGAACACACGTCCCCAATATCGCTTCCATCCGTTTCATCACAGGCGGATTGTCAAGTAGAAATGCAAACCTATCGTCCTCTTCAAGCAGTTCACCGATGAATTGGCTTTTGTTATTTCTCTCGTAACTTTCATCAAGCGCGTTGCGTAGTGACTCAATCTGTTCAGGATTCGCGGCATCGTTGACAATAAGGTAGCCCCACTTTAGAAAAAAATTGACCTCTTGCTGCAATTGGTGGTCGAGTTCAACGTTGAGCGTCGGTGGCACTACAGGAACTTCAGCCATCGTCTATTTCTCCTTTATAGCGGCGCGGTCTGCGGTTGCCCATTCTTCCCACCGTTTTTCGTCGGATTGGAGAAAGCCTGAGTTACATCGCGGTTGGAGCTGCTCGTCAACACCGAGGAGGCGCATTAGTTGGTGATTGTTTGCAGCTCTTGCTTCTTCAAGCAATTTTTGTGTATGCGGTCCAGTGTGGTGATCGGTGTGTTTCAGCCAAGTCAAGTTATAGTAGATACTAAAAAAGTAACGCAGTTGTCCAGAAGTATTCGGTGTACCAGAATGGATGAGTCCGTTATGTGTTATGACGACATCGCCTGCCTTCATGTGGATAATGGTTTCGTCGGGATGCGGTATTCCGCGGTTAGCATCTTCAATAGTAATCGGTTTTCGGTGTGAACCAACAATGACACGTAATGGACCAAACTCATGCGTTAGGTCTTGCAGGTATGAAATAGCATTAATTGCATTGGGACGATGATACGCGTCAGTGAAAGGCACATGCGCCCACCGATCGCGATGCCAACCTGAAACTCTTCCTTTCGCCTTATCAGGTTCAATTGATGCAAACGCGGCAAGCGTCAAGTTGTCTAACTGCACAAAAGGTCCCATCACCTTTTCTATGAATTCAAGAATAGTAGGATGTGAAACAGCGGGCCACATCAGTTCAGGTGCTAATTCAAGCGTGTTGCCGAACCATGTTTGCCCATTATGCGCTGCAGAAAGTTCTTGGTGCTTCTCTTTCCAAAGTTCCATCTGTGTTTCGTCAAAAACTTTTTCAAAGATGGTGAAGCCATCAGATTTATATGTCTCAAGTCGTTCGTTTAATGTAGCCATCGTTGCTTCCTGTTGGAGTAGTAAATAAGGTTTAGATATTCTAAGTCACTTTCTTGGCATTTGTGAAGTTTGTAGTCGCGCAATTCATTGCGCCTTGGACATTGACCTTAAACTGTAGGGTAGAGCGACAGCAAAACCCAACACTTTTTATATCCACATTAGTTGATTGTTCAAATCAACACTAAATACGCCTATAGCAATGAATCACTTTTCGTAGAAACTTGATAAAACTTGTTTTTTTATCGCTCTACCCAACCTACGATTATATTGGCTGCTTTGTTAGGATAACTTCAGGCGTATCAATTCATCTTTGCAAGTATCCTGCGAAGCGTCCGAATATTTTCAATGACATGTTCTTCGTTTGATGGAATCTCTATACCATCTAAATATGTCTCAAAAGCGGTCAATGCTTCATTGTAATTGCCTACTTGATAAAAGAGGTTCCCGAGGCGACGATACGGAGTCATATATTGTGGTGTAAGCCATGTAATACGTTTGAGTGCTTGAATCGCTTTGTCGTGTTCATTCTCATCAGTATATATCCGTGCCAGATTACGTAAAATCCGAGCTAACGTCTCCTTATTTGCATCTTCATTAAGCGATCTGCGCTGTAGGTCAGCCTCTTCACCGTATACAATTTCTAATTTATCCCGGAGGCTTTCCTCTGATATAATCCGACCTTCGTCACCTAAATCTAAGAAAATATCGAAATGCTTGAATTTATACTTGACAATGCAAAAAGAAGGCACATTAATAGCGGAGAGCGGCAAACCAGCTTTCCTACCGATTTCAATATAAAGCACATAAAGAGTCACATCAATGCCGGTCATTCTATCAATGACATCGTTAAGATAATTGTTAGCAGGATCGTAAAAACCGACAATCTCTCTTTTGAACCTGTTTTCCGCAAAAAAATAGTGATTATACTCAGCAATCTGTTCGTGGGGTGGTGCCGTTTCAGATAGCCTCTCCCGCACTTCATCCGCCATTTCGCCTAACTTCTGAAGGTAGTCGTCAATAACAACATCCGGATATTCGCTTTGTGCAATAAGTAACGCACCGATGGCGAGTCCAACTTCACTATCTGGCTGATCTGCGAAATAAAAAAATGTATCAGTTTCGCTATTTTTCATGATTTTCTTGAAAAACTCAAATTTATTTGCTTTTTATGCGGATATATGTTATCATTAAAAAAGTTAAATCAGGTGGGGGATTAGCTCAGTTGGGAGAGCACTTGCATGGCATGCAAGGGGTCACCAGTTCAAGTCTGGTATCCTCCACCATTTTTATTGCGATGTTTTGTCCGGCGATTGTTCAAGAGGTGTTGAACTATCGCTATTTTTTTGTCCTGCCTCTTTATCTACTTGTGTCCTCGTCGTTCGGCGTGGTAAACCGTTATCCAAAACACCTAAAACTGTCAGATGAAGTTGTGCCCGTGGCGACAAAGTCTCTATTAACGCTTCTTCTGCCTTATCAATCTCATCCTGCATCTCCTTCCGTTTTGTTCGGAATTTCTTCAGTGTCTCCTTAATCTCTTTCTCACCAATAAGCGTATCTTTTACAAATCGATTTAAGGTTTTCAAATCTTTGACTGCCTGTATATGTTTCTGGCGTTTCAGTTTCCACATCGCATCAATTTGGGTTTTTTGTGCCGGTGTCACACCGAGGTCCGCCAAAGTAATGCCTTCCTTCACAGGATCCTCACTTTTCTGTGCCACTGCAAATACACAGCAGAACACAACACATCCGCAAATCTGCACAGTGCGCTTTATCCACAATTTTCGCATAGTTCCCTCCTCTTTTTAAAGAATAGCATAACTTCTGAAAAATATCCAATTTATGTGGGTTGACACTAACGAAAAAACTTGCATCTTTTCTTATATGTGGTATAATCTAACTAAAAATAACAGTTTTTCCAAAATCAAAATGAAAGGAGATTGTTGCCCATGCAAGCATTTGAATATATTGCAGCAAAAACGGTATCCGAAGCTGTTACATTGCTTGATGAAAAGGGAGACCATGCCCGAATCCTGGCAGGTGGTACTGACCTTATCGTTCAAGCAAGAGAGGGTAGAAGAACGCTTGGCTGGATGATAGACATCAAATCCATCCCAGAAGTCAACGTATTAGATTATGACGCCAAAACAGGGTTGACCCTCGGCGCAGCGGTGCCGTGTTATGAGGTTTATGCTGTTGATGCCATTTGCGAGGCATATCCCGGTTTAGTAGATGCGACTAAAATTATCGGAGGCACCGCAATTCAGGGACGCGCTGCGGTAGGGGGCAACCTTTGCAACGCCTCGCCTGCTGCAGATTGTATACCGCCGCTAATTGTCTTAAACGCTACCTGTGTCATTGCTGGTCCAAACGGCGAACGCGAAATACCTATTGAAGATTTTTGCACTGGCCCCGGACAGACTGTACTCGGAAAAGGTGAGATACTTGTCTCCATAAAAGTCCCAGCACCGCAGCAAAATTCCAGCTCCTACTATCTTAGATTTATCCCGCGCAACGAAATGGATATTGCAGTCGTCGGTGCAGGTGCCGCTGTTGTCCTGGATGAAGCAAAACAACGTATTGTCTCTGCCCGCGTCTCACTCGGCGCTGTCGCGCCCACACCCCTCTTTGCTGAAGAGGTCAGCGCGCTACTCGCAGGTAAAGAAATCTCTGATGCCACTATTGACGAAGCTGCACAAGCTGCACAAGCCATTGCCCGCCCGATTAGCGATATGCGCGGCACTGCGGAACAGCGGACACATCTCGTGGGCGTACTGACGCGACGCGCGCTCAACGGTGCGATTCAGAGAGTCAAAGACGCAGCGTAATTTTGCCAATTGTCCTTCCAACCGATTATTTTTTAGGAGATCGGAACGGAATTTATTACCTTATATCTCTACCGGAAAGAAAAAGTTTTTCCGGCTTACTAAATACGAAAGGAAACCGATACTATGGCGAGAAAATCGCACGTTCAAACCACAATTAATGGTGAAGCGGTGGAATTTCTCTGCGAACCTCGGCAAAGTCTACTGGAAGTCCTCAGAGACGAACTCCACCTCACTGGCGCAAAAGAGGGATGCAACAACGGGAATTGTGGTGCCTGCAGTGTTATTCTTGATGGTAGACTTGTCAATTCATGCCTTGTCCTCGGTGTAGAAACTGATGGTAAATCTGTCGAAACCATTGAGGGACTTGCTGATCCAGATAAATTACACCCGATTCAAGATGCCTTCCTTGAAAACGCAGCGCTTCAGTGTGGTATTTGCACACCTGGCTTTATTATGAGCGCAAAAGCCTTACTTGATCAAAACCCGAACCCAACAGAACACGAAGTCCGATACTGGTTAGCTGGAAATTTATGCCGCTGTACCGGTTATGATAAAATCGTTCGCGCTGTACTTGATGCAGCCGCAGCTACGTAAAAGGAGCGTCCCTATGTCTGAAAAGAAAGAATATAAAGTTATCGGAACTCGGCCCATCCGGCATGACGGCGTTGATAAAGTCACCGGTAGGGCAATTTATGGAGCAGATTTTCAGATTACCGGACTCCTGCACGGTAGAGTGCTACGGAGTCCACATGCCCACGCACGTATCGTTTCAATCGACACAAGCCGTGCCGAAGCACACCCCGGTGTTAAAGGTGTCGTTACTGCACAAGACCTGCCCGCGGCAGAGGACAAAATGGCAGACCTTGGGGAAGGTGCTGTTAATCTCAAATATCTTTGCGATAACATTTTGGCAAGCGATAAAGCGCTCTATAAGGGACACGCCATCGCCGCTGTTGCTGCAACGAATCCGCACATTGCTGAAGAAGCATGCGAACTCATTGATGTTGAATATGAGGTGCTGCCGCCTGTGTTAGAAGTGCGCGCAGCAATGGAACCAGATGCACCTGTCCTACATGAGAACTTGAGAACATCTTCCCTTGGTGAAACAGGGGACAAACCGAGCAACGTCGCGAGCCACCTCCAGCACAAAAAAGGTGATATTGAAAAAGGCTTTGACGAAGCAGATGTGGTTATTGAACGCGAATTTGTTACAGGTACCGTTCATCAAGGTTATATTGAACCACATAACGCAACAGCACTTTACAATCCTGATGGGCAGTTGACGGTATGGTGTAGCACGCAAGGCGCATTTACAGTCCGCGAACAACTCGCTGAAATTTTGCAATATCCCATTTCCAAAATCAAGGTTGTTCCATTGGAAATCGGTGGTGGCTTTGGTGGTAAGATCAACGTGTACATCAAACCTGTTGCCGCACTGCTTGCGAAGAAAACAGGCAAGCCGGTCAAAGTCTTAATGAACCGCGCAGACGTATTTGAAGGCACAGGACCAACACCTGCATCTTATATCACGGTGAAGATGGGTGCTACCAAAGATGGTAAAATCACTGCTGCCCAGACATCTATGGTTTTTGAAGCGGGCGCGTATCCCGGTTCGCCTGTTGGCGCAGGGGCAATGTGCATTTTCGCGCCTTACAACACTGAAAACGTCCTGATTGATGGTTATGACGTTGTCGTCAATAAACCGAAAACTGCCCCTTATCGTGCGCCTGGTGCCACAAATGCAGCTTTCGGATCGGAAACAGTTATTGACGAACTCGCGGAAACGCTGAACATAGATCCACTTGAGATTCGTCTCATGAATGGTGCAAAAGAGGGAGATCACCGTGCAGATGGACCCATTTTCCCACGTATCGGTTTCATAGAAACAGTCGAGGCAGCGAAATCACATCCGCATTACACCGCGCCAAATGGCAAAAAACATCATGGACGCGGAGTTGCTTCAGGTTTCTGGTTTAACATCGGTTTGGAATCCAGTGTTACAATTAATGTTAACCCAGATGGCACGGTTAACCTTGTAGAAGGTTCTACAGACATCGGCGGTACGCGCGCTTCAATTGCGATGCAAGCAGCGGAAGTTCTCGGAATCCCCGCCGAGTCGGTCAATCCAACCGTTGTTGATACCAATTCCATCGGTTACACTGCTGTGACAGGTGGAAGTCGTACAACTTACGCGACCGGCTATGCCGCCTATGAAGCAGCACAAGATGTTGTCCGACAGATGATTGAACGTGCAGCGAAACTCTGGGATGTTGATGAGGCTAATGTGCAGTTCGCTGATGGTGAATTCTCATCTATTAACGGTAAAGAGGAACAGATTAGTTTCCGAGACCTATCTGCACGGCTTGGTGAAACTGGGGGACCCGTTATTGGTAGAGCCACGATGAACCCCGCGGGTGCTGGTGGCGCATTTGCAACCCACGTTGTTGATGTGGCAGTGGACGAAGAAACCGGCAAGGTTGAAATTCTGCGCTACACCGCAACACAAGATGCTGGCAAAGCCATCCATCCGAGTTACGTTGAAGGACAGATACAAGGTGGTGTTGTACAAGGTATCGGTTGGGCATTGAATGAGGAATATATCTACAACGACGAAGGCGCAATGACAAACGCCAGTTTCCTTGATTACCGTATGCCAACCTGCTTAGACCTGCCGATGATTGATGCTGTTATTGTAGAGGTCCCGAATCCGGGGCACCCTTACGGTGTACGTGGTGTCGGTGAAGTACCGATTGTTCCGCCACCCGCTGCGATCGCCAACGCCATTTATGATGCTGTCGGTATCCGCATGACTGAACTTCCGATGTCGCCTGACCGACTCTTGAAAGCGATGGGCAAGATATAAGCCATCGTATTCTTGATCTCTACATATCTGTAGGCGCGGTTTCAACCGCGCCTACCAAATCAGGAATTACCTCAATGCCAGTTGTCGCCATTCCAGCACTCATGCGAAACCTAACAGATAGTGAAGATAGTGTCACAATCCCCGGTACCACCATCCGCGAGGTCATTGATAATTTGGAGGCCCGTTATCCAGGAACAAAAGCGAAACTTTGCGATGGTGACCGTATCCATCCCAGCATCGGTGTTTATATCAACGGGGTTGTCACAAGAGTAGGCATGCACGCACGCGTTGACACAGACGCAGAACTCCATTTCCTCCCTGCTATTAGCGGCGGTGTTGCTGATACTCTCCATTGAACCTCAGCAAATTGTGGAGGAGTTTATGTATCTTGAATTCTTACCAGATGGGTCTATAGATTGTCCCTTGCTAATCTTTTCTCCATCTGTTCCAAAGGAGACTGAACAGCTATACCAAGCTTTACATGATATGGTTTCGGTTTCTGGAACATCAGTGGATATTCACGCTTTGCCTTTTATCTCATCGGTTGACGGTTGTAAACTATCAGCCCAAGTTGTAGAGCAAAATTTGGGAGTAGTTTTGTTAAATACGCTTGGAGTAGTTTTGTCAGATATCAAAAACCATTTCACTTGGAAGCTTACACGTCAGTCTTGGAAAAAAGTGTTGGATTTATTACATCCCTTTACTCTCCAAGATTGCCACGACGATAGATATACGCGCCACCAATGGCTTGATGAAACGAGTAATATCTCCGTTCTAATTTCAACCGGGCATCGCCGTTGGTAAAGCGAATAAGTGTGTCAAGGTTCTTAGCTAAATAGTTAGGTGTAAAATGCAAAAACAGAATCAAAAATTATCTGAAACTGAAACCCTGCAACCCATCCCCGACAGATTGGTTGTCCTTACCTTTGATGATGGCAACAAGTCGGACTATACTTACGTTGCCCCTCTGTTAAAACGTTACGGTTTTGGGGCAACTTTTTTCATTACAGAAGGTCTCGGTTTTCTGAACAACAAAGATCACTATGTCACATGGGAAGAGATCCGTCAATTGCACGAGGAGAGTTTTGAGATCGGTAACCACACCCGTCATCATAAGAACATCAACACACAATCGAAAGAAGAGTTCCTTGCGGATTTGATACACATTGATAAAAGATGTGAAGAATACGGTATCCCTGTACCTGAAACGTTTGGCTATCCTGGTGATAGTCGCGGACCAGAAGCGGTAGAAGTGTTGACAGAAAAAAGGTATCGTTTTGCACGGCGGGGTGTTGGGCCGGAGTTTCTCTATGATTTAGAAGGTGGGCGTGGACCGGCTTACGATCCAGATGTCCATCATCCGTTAGTCATACCGTCAACAGGTGTACCTGGTCCAAACTACGTATTTGATGATTTGGTTTGGGCAATTGAACAAGCAAAGGATGGGAAAATCGCTGTCCTGACGTTTCACGGTGTACCTGCCCTTGAACATCCGTGGGTTGACACCTCACCTGAACAGTTTAAGACATACATGGATTACCTTCGTGACAAAAACTGTACCGTCATTGCGTTGCGTGATCTGGCGAAATACGTTGATGCTTCAGAATCAACTGGAAGAAGCATAACATATTTTCCATAAAAAACCTCAATGAAGCGAAGGTGTAAAGATAATCGCACTTATCAGACATAGGTGTTTACGTCAACACGTTTTCATCAGGATAGACATGTACGAACACGTTGACGCAGACGCCGAACTTCATTTCCTTCCTGCCATCAGTGGCGGTGTCGTATAAACTATCCAATAAACACCTACAATATTTTGGAACATTTTAGTGTGCTAAGTGTGTGATTACAGTACTTCGGTGTACATCAAGGACACATAAACCAAACATAAAAGTGTCCACCGCAAATTAACCACTGTAAAGAAAAGGAGAGATAATGTTCAAACAACTCGATCTCAAAGTAATTGGAGGTATGGTAATTATTGCCATTCTTCTCCTCGCTGGCACCTACTTTTTTTCACAACGGAGTTATGAACGTTTCGCATCAGACATTGGGATGTCCCCCCAGTCTAATACATCTGAACCAGTATCTGAAACTGGTACAATCACACCTTCCGATCAGTCTAAACCGACACAATCACCAAAATCAGTTAACAAGAATATTAAGGTTGAACCAAAGTCTATCGTTGAATCTGCGTCAACTAATGCTACAAAAGACCTGGAAGCATCTACTGAAAAAACAGATGAATCCGAATTTGACCCGACACAACTGCTTTCTGCTTTTGGAATCCCTGAAGAAGTTAAATCACTTCTTGACGAAGATGCAAAAGAAGAAGACTTTGAAAGAGCGCAAGCACATCTCACCGAGAAATACGGTCAATCATCCGAAGTTGACGCAATAATGGATAGACTGCGGCAGATGTCTGGAGGTCCTGTTGAACTCGACGATCTAACAGCACTTTTTGAAGCATGGATTCAGGTTTTACCTGAAGAGGAACAGGAAAATCGCAGACAATTAATGGGTGTTCTTACACTGCTCAATCAGGCAAAGGCTCAGGGCGGTCGTCCAGTACATGTTGTCGTTGGTTCGGATTTGGACCCGTCTCTGCTTGAAGGAGATGATGTAAAGCGCTTCGAGATAGAAACTACTGTAACAGAGACAGAGGCAATAGACGGATCAGAGTTAATAGACGATTAAAGATATGTGTTAGAAATCGCGAACATGTAGTCACATATACTGCTTGCAAAGCGGTAAAAACGCTTAGATTCCTTAAAAAGCATATATTTTGCCAAAATTATGCATTTTTTTACATTTTTATTTGACAAAGCATTTTTTAAAGTGTATAATTAAGATTACCTTTCAATTTCAGGAAGGTAAAGTTGTTCTTTGAAAGTTAAATAGTGAACGTGACGTGCCTATTATATAGCTTGTGAGTGCGCTTCAATTATTTGAAGATGTACTTCAATACTTTTGTGGAGAGTATGATACCGGCTCAGGACGAACGCTGGCGGCGTGGATTAGGCAT
>JAGWBU010000178.1 GCA_021295735.1 Candidatus Poribacteria bacterium
GACACCTTTTGAATTTGAACAACAAAACTTGTCTTAACTTTACTGATTTTTTGGCCCTAATTAGCGTTGGCACTTCACCTCGTCTGGTTATTAGGTTTAAGCATTCCGTTTTTTTTCTTTTTAAGCTATCTATTTGAACGTAACAAACCTATTGAGTGGACATTGGCAAGCAGTGCTGGTTTGCTTTACCAAGGATGGATTGTCACAGGCTTCTGCTTTTTAGTCTTGACATCGGTGCTAAGAAAATACAAAGCAAGCAAACTGGTGGTCTTTTCTTTTCTCATGCCGGTGTCGGGAGTATTGTTTAGCAACTTATTCTTACGCGATACGCTAACGGCTAGCTTATTGGTGGGCACTGGATTAGTGGCAGCAGGAATTTATCTTGTGAACCTGCAACCTGAAAAAGTAAAATAAAAGTGATTGCACAATGTATAATATAACCCAAATTGCTACCTATAAGATTTAGACATGCAGATACCGTTTTTAATTATGAATGATTCATTATTCACCAAGATTTTGTAGCGTAAACTTTTAGTTTGCGGACTTGAATGGCACAAACTACCTGCATTGGTTAGGAAGCCGCACCTGCCACTCAAAACTTAAACTCATAGTAAAACTTATCAACCGGCAATTCTTAAACTAAATAACCCTATAGACTGGATAGACGTTATTACTAAGATTCAAGAGAGGAAAGATTTTATGGCAACAATTTATTACGATAGCGATGCCAATTTTGATTTACTGAAAGAACGCACCGTCGCCATCATCGGTTATGGCGCGCAAGGTAGGGCACAAGCACTAAATCTTCAAGATAGCGGCGCGAACGTTATTGTTGGATTATACAAAGGCAGCCGTTCAAAAGCACGCGCAGAAGCAGAAGGAATCACTGTCAAAACAGTTGAAGAAGCCTCAGCAATGGCAGACATTGTCCAGATTCTAATCCCTGACGAAAAACATTCTGCCGTGTATCGTGATGAGATCGCACCAAATATGCAGGCTGGAAACATGTTGATGGTATCGCACGGATTCAGCGTCCATTTTGGGCAGATTGTCCCTGCCGATGATATTGATGTAACCATGATTGCCCCAAAAGGACCTGGTTCTCTCGTCCGCGAAGTATTTGAAGGTGGTGGTGGCGTGCCGTGTCTTATTGCTATCCATCAAGATACAACAGGTGTTGCTCGCGATATAGCACTCGCTTATGCAAGAGGCATCGGCGGCACACGCGCTGGGGTGATTGAAACCACATTCCGCGAAGAAACTGAAACCGACCTTTTTGGTGAACAAGCTGTGCTTTGTGGTGGCACTGCTGCCCTAATTAAAGCAGCGTTTGATACACTCGTTGAAGCAGGGTATCAACCCGAAATGGCATATTTTGAATGCCTTCACGAATTGAAGTTGATTGTTGACCTCATCTATACTGGTGGCTTAAGCAAAATGCGGAACGATGTTAGTAATACCGCTGAATATGGAGACCTGACGCGCGGTCCACAACTCATTGACGATAGTGTTCGGGACAGAATGCGCCAGATACTAAAAGACGTGCAAGGCGGTATCTTCGCACGAGAATGGGTACTTGAGAATCAGGCAAATCAACCAGTCCTGCAAGCACTTCGACGGCAGGAGTCAGCATTGGAAATTGAAGAAGTAGGAAAAAATTTACGTAGTATGATGAGTTGGCTTGACGAATAGTTTGTGAACCTCTGTAGGCACCGAATACCATACACGTATAAGGCGTTGATTGGGCGGTTTATAACTGCTCTTATATGTCTACTCTTTTTGTAGGCGCGGTTTGTAACCGCGCCTATATTAACGTGAATTTGATAAATCCCGTAGGGAATCAACACCGAATGCGCCTATGGCATTCGGTGAGATAGAACGAAAATGGGCAATAAAAAACAGCCTCTAAAGAGAGGTTGTTGACCCATTTGAGGTCTACATTTCTGAAAAAATGGTTGAATTGTTGGGTTCGCTTCGCTCTACCCAACCTATTATATTCAATTTAATTATCAAACTCACGTTATATTATACTATTTTGAATGACCGCTTTTAATTAACAAAAAACATGTTTGTAGTCGCGCAATTTATTGCGCCTCTTACATTTAAAATTGTGTGTGAAAGATCATTACAGAGACTAAATCAATGATTATAGACGTTGCTTTAATTCAATAATTCCAGCAATTTTTGTGAACGATACTCAAAAATCTTTTCTATATCTGGTCGAACCAAAAATTTGTTGATCAGTTGTCCTCCCAGCACACCGTATTCGACCTCGTCTCCTACAAGTGTTCCCTCATCAGTTTCAACAAATGTATGCTTATGTATCCAGCATCGATAGGGGCCTCTACGTTGTTCATCTGCGAAAAAATGTGGAGGGTTCCATTCTGTTATTTCGCTTTGCCATCGAACAGGAATACCACGGAGCTTTAAACGGTAGTCTATCAGGGTGCCAACTTCCATTTCAATCGGACGAGGCGTAAGCACCACAAATTTGAGCCATGGCGGCGTAATTTCTGCCAGGTTATGTGCATCCGAAAAGTATGAAAAAACCTCATCCCGCGGTTTCTCAATCAGCTGTTCTGTTGTAAGTGTAAAGGTTTTCATTTTTTATTTCTCCATGATATTTCCATTTGTTGCATGATTATCATTCTTCAAGATAGTTATCATTTACATAACGCGTAATCAACTCAATTTCTTCCTCTTCAAGATAAAGCCCATTTTCGATCATCCGAGTAATCATCTCGGTTGTTTCCTCTTTAGAACGAGGTGGATAATCTTCAACATCCGAAAGCGGGTGACATTGTGAACATTTATCCTCAAAGAGTGCTTTTGCTTCTGCCTCATCGTAAGAAGCCACTATTGCAACAGTTGACGATTCTTCCCCCATAATAGACGTAGCAATTTCGACAGCTGCTTTTGCTTCATCTGCCCGCATCTGTTCTTCACGTTGTTGTTTGACTGCGGTCTTAATGTCCGGTGTAATTGCGATAAGATATGCCGAGACTGTCCACTCTTCTTCCTTATAAATCGGTTCACCGATCATCGGCTTTATTGCCATTCGATTGACCAGACGCACCCAGTCTGGTGGTGTGCGTGGTTTGACAAGAATCGTCCGTAAGTCGTGACAGACAACGCATTTGCGTTGTAACACATGTTGTCCTTCACGGAGTTTCCGCTTTGATGCAAGTTGGTCAAGTGGTGCCTCCGGTGGTAATCCTGCTGTTTCAATTAGTTTTCGAGTTCTTGCGATGCCTTCCTCGCTAAACGCTCCTGTTTGCGTTCTTAGGACAGTTTCACGAAATGTGAACGGCACGGATAGCCCTATTAACAGATAGGTACAAATGAGTAAGGATACACCGATATACGGCATTACTTCCTCAAAATGTCGGAAAAACCGAAGGATAGCAACCTTGAGCAGAATTAACACACCAATGGTAATACCGAGCATTAAGTGTGCAACAGTACGGGGTGGTAATTCTACCTGATAATTCCATAAGCGAGGCACCATGTGCCACATCATAAAAATGTAAAGTATGGCATACGCATAGCCAAGGCAGCGATGTAGCAGCATCAATGATCGCGGTGCTTCACTTTTATGTGTTTCATGATTAAACGGGTAACCCCACAACTTAAACATCAAGAAAACTGACGCATTCGCTAATCCTAAAAAGACTAATCCGAGAATCGCACTTGTTGAAGAAGACATTATAAAATTCCTTTCTTGGTTTACGTCTCCAGAGTCGGACGATTTAATCGAGAATGATATGGCGGTTCCATAACTGCCCGTTGCCGTTCATTTGCCCATTCGGGGATAGGATAAGCTGGAACATAAGCCATATTACCTGTAGTGTAGCGCGTTAAAATTGAACGTCGCGGATGATCTGCTGTCCATGGTAACGTCCCGTGCGTTACCGCCTCAGTGAAAATTATTACATCTCCAGCATCACAGACAAGCTGCCGGATGTGTTCCTGGTGTTTCTGGTAAAGCCGCATCTCCTGCGGACATGGATAGTTGCTCTTATGGCTTCCCGGTATAACAATTAGTCCGCCAGCACCAGGAGGAACATCAGTTAGTTGGAATGTGGCAACAGTCAAGCCGTTGTGCATCCTTCCATCGCGAAAGATATAATACTGATTCGGATCGAACCCAGGACCTGATGAACCGTGAAAAATAAAACCTTCCGCGCCTTTGTCCATAGAAAGAAGGAACATCTGGTGATCCATGCGAAAACCCTTACCCAATATCTCATTGAGATATGGCACAAGGGTGGGATGTGCTAACATCTGCCGAAACGGATTGCACCACGGTTCCTCCCATCCGAGCATTCCGCCAAGTTCGCCTCTACCGTGTTCTCCTCTTAGTTCTGCAGAACCACCATCAAGTGCCTGCTCACGTGGACGAATATTCAAGTTCTCACTATGCTTGTCAATCGCTTCATTTGCTAATGCGACCTCTTCAGGGGTCAACACATTTTTGATAACGAGATAACCGTTTAGATCAAATAGGTATTTTTCATCAGCATTCATCTTTATCTCCTCACAAGTTTCAAACTCTTACTGTAGGAGCGAGCTCCAGCTCGCGACTTTCTTCCAAAAATCTAAAAAGTTGAAATCAAATAGACTTATGGCGCTTACACTGCGTAAGCAACCGAACCATCTTCACGTAAAAGTGTAGAGCCGGTATTCATCGGTTGAAATGGAGTTGCTTCAATTAAACTATCGTCAAGTTCAACACCTAAGCCGGGAACTTCTGGAATCGGAATGTAACCGCCTTCCCGTTGATATGCAACTTTATAGACCGCAAAACGATCAGATTCATCCCCTTTGGTATATTCTTGTGTGATAAAGTTTGGAATGCTGGCATCTAAATGCAGCGAAGCAGCGGTAATTAACGGACCAAGAAAGTTATGTGTAACAACTGCGCTATGATATGCCTCCGCAATCGCAGCAATCTTTTTACAGTGTGTCAACCCTCCTGCTAAACCAACATCGGGACGCACATATTGCGGTCCCCCTGCCTCCAAGATCTCACGGAACTCCCAGATACTTACATTGCGTTCACCTATAGCGAGAGGAGTTGTCATACGTTTCGCTAATTCCGCTTGTGTCGTTATCGTATCTATCTGAATCGGGTCTTCAATGAAATAGAGGTTAAAGGGTGCCAATGCCGATTCTAATACGATACTGTTCATCGGTGTCAGTTTCCGATGCACCTCAACAATTAGATCAAGGTCAGGACCGCCGCCTTCTCTTGCTGCAGCCACAAGGTCACGCGCTGTTTTCACAAGCCGATCTAATCCCATATCCTGATAATTCCCAACCAATGGATCAAACTTAAGTGCAGTAAAGCCTTCTGCTACAGCAGCTTTTGCTGCTTCAAACATCGTTTCAGGCGTGCCACCACCACCGAGGAGGTGCAATCGGATTTTATCCCGACAGTTTCCACCTAACAGTTCCCAAATCGGCACGTTGAGATGTTTGCCTTTGATGTCCCACAATGCAATGTCAACTGCACTGATAGCTCCACTTAGCGCAGTTCCCTTAAATGGACCCATACGGTAGAGATACTGCCAATGATGTTCAATACGTAAAGGATTTTGACCAACCAAATATTTCTCAAAGGTATTTACAATCTTCTCAACTGCTTCGGGATACCCCCAACACGCTGTCTGACCGATCCCGCTAAGCCCAGTATCGGTATGAATCCTGATTACATAACCGTTCCCGATGAAAAACGACTCAATCTTGTCAATTTTCATATAATCCTCCAATAAGAAGTGGTTTTCTCTTACTGACCATTATTGTATCATAAGGACATAAAGTTGACAATGGTGAAGCATTGATGGATTTCACTATAAAATTTAGGAAAACATGATATAATAAATAACGTGAGCTGGTATAAGTCTACTTTCACGAATTTGCAGGTTTTTTACTGATTTCCCCTGTTTTATAGTAAAATTCACAATTACCTTTACATTGGCGAGGTTAGGAAACCTCGCCAGCGCATGCGTGTGGGAATTGCTACTATAAGAAGTTTAGGAGGTAAAAACACTCTTTTATCTATACCGAAACTCATGTCATTTCTTACATCGAGCTCACATTAATTTAAATTAACTTAACACAAGGAGCAATTATGAAAACCCGTTTTAGTTTGTTAACGTTACTAATTCTTATGACGTTTGCAGTCCCAACAACCTTCGCCCAAGACTTAATACTTTCAGGGCATACAGCGCAGATCACGAGTGTCGCATATTCACCTGATGGTAAGACGTTAGCGAGTGGGAGTATGGATAAAACTATACGTCTCTGGGATACACAGACAGGAAAATATATCCGTACTTTAGAAGGGCATACAGATTTAGTCAATGGTATCTCATATTCACCTGATGGTAAGACGTTGGCAAGTGGGAGTGAGGACAGCACTATACGTCTCTGGGATACACAGACAGGAAAGCATCTCCGTACGTTGAAAGAAGATAGGTGGCAGGTCTTAGCCGTTTCGTATTCACGCGATAGCAAGACGTTGACGAGTAGTACTCTGATGGTTCCCATTTTATTGTGGGATGCACAGACAGGCAAGCGTATACGCAAGTTTAGAGGGTTTATTGATAGCGTCTTGAGCATCTCGTATTCGCTTGATGGGAAGACGTTAGCAACTGTTGGTTCGGAGGATGGTAGAATCACCTTGTGGAATCTACAGACGGGCCGTCAACGCCCGCATAGCGATGAGATAACCAGTGGTGACGCACCGATCATATATCATAACGAAAATGGTGAAGTCTCTGAAGTCCGTAGTGTCTCATATTCACCTGACGGAAAGGTTCTAGCCAGTGGCGGTATGGATAAAACTATACGTCTCTGGGATGCGCGCACTTTAGTTCATATTCGTATGTTAGAAGGGCATATAGGGGGAGTTCTGAGTGTCTCATATTCACCTGACGGAAAGGTATTAGCCAGTGCAAGTGAGGACAGCACAATACGACTCTGGAATCCGAAAACCGGAGAAAATCGTCATACGTTGAAAGGGCATACAGACGCGGTCCATAGTGTCTCATATTCGCCTGATGGAAAAACGTTAGCCAGTGGCGGTAAAGACAAGAACGTTCGGGTCTGGAAAAATCCCTTTGTAGACACTCACCAAAACGATAGTGATTGAAAATAGGATTTTTCCAGTCTGTGATCAAACCGCATGCCATAACAATGATAGGCATCCATAGAGGTATTGTGCCTGTTTTCATAAAATAAAAATAGAGGGTATTCTCAATAATTCTACCAGCGAAAGTATCAAGGATTTCGCCAAATTTTGATGTCTTGTTCTGTTTTCTGGCGATATATTTGTCAAGTGCGAAATAACCAAGAGCTTAGGGATGAGAGTGATATCTATCTTATGACGTATACCGAAAATGGCAATAACGAGCAAGGTTAAGATGATTCTTCGCATGTAATAGTTTTTGCTGTCATGTGCTTATTTTTTGGTTGTCTGGTCTTTGTGGATGTCAATGTTTCCTGAATTTGTGACGTGATCCTTTGGGCTCCGTAGCGAGATATTTCTCATCTGTTTCTATCTCCGAAGGATAGTGTATTTCCCACACCTTTACTTCAGCTATATCATCATTATTGTTAGGATAAACTGGCACAAACGCTTCACTATATTCATCGCGCATAAACAACTTTACGGCAAGGCAACTCCATCCAATAGGGGGGACATAATAGACGTTCCGCAGCCGTTTTTTAATATCAAAATAAAGAATGAGTCCGCCAATTTCAACATCTATCGCTTTTTTTGTTTCTCTGTTCGTGTTAAGTCGGAACGTCTTGGAGACAGGTTTGTGATTTCTAAAATTAGCCGTCACAGTGACATCTTCGTGTGTTTGTGCGGCAATATCAGTATACACCAGAGGGATGACTTGTAGTTTGGGTACTATTCGAATAGGTGTTCCGATCGGCGTATCAATTTTTTTGAGTTTATGAAATTTGAACTCTCTATCATTGTTTTTATCACTCCCAAGGACAGAATATCGCTCTGAATTGAAAGCGACCCCTATATCTGTCAACATCAGATGTGTGGCATGGTGTGTCTTCAAAAAGGAGAGTGCTTCTTGTTCGGATTGTGCTAAAAAGACATGCCGGTAATAGAGAAGTATCCAATGCTGAATATAATGGTCAGGATCAATAATTGTCTTAACACCGCCGAGTACATTAAGTTGTGTACCCAAATCCCATGTCGCAGCCACTACATTATCTTGTGAGAGTTCCGTTTTCATCCACTGAAACGTTTTCAAAAGGCTTCCTTTCCCTGGTATTGGGGGACGTAGTGACGCTGCATGGATAGCATGTGTTGCGTGTCCCCTATCGGTTTCCAAAACAAGACAGGTATTATAGTAGATCCTAAAAATAAGTTTACATTTTCTGAGATTTATGTTAGCGTTTATGATTATGGCATATTCAACAGA
>JAGWBU010000179.1 GCA_021295735.1 Candidatus Poribacteria bacterium
TGCCTTATGGCATTCCCCGGGACCCCGCTCTACAGTGGAAAACGCCGCGTAATCATTGCAAATTGAACCTATGTAACCCAAATATTTACACACGGTTTAGTGAAAAGAGATTTGACAAATACTTCGCAGGTGATTATAATAGCACGATATATTTTAGAAATCTGTCTTGTAAAATGCATCTTGGTAGCGATATTTAACCAATTCAAACACATAGCAATCTCAAGGACATGTGCGTTTATGTTAGCAGAACAAAAATTAGAGTTTCTAAAGAAAACTGAACTTTTTGCAGAACTCTCGAAAGCGGATTTAAAATCAATTAGTGATATCGTACAAGAGGTGGTTTACCCAGCAGATCATACCCTTTTTGAGGAAGGGGATGAGGGCGATTCACTTTATCTGCTTGTTGACGGAGAAATTAGCATCATAAAAGCAGAGACTGAAGTCTTATCTTTTAATGAGGAGGGGTATTGTTTTGGTGAAGTTGCCCTGATTGACGATAAACCGAGAAGTGCAACGATTAAAACGACTACCTCAACCTGTCTCCTGCGAATCACACGGAACGATTTTTATCAAGCAATGGCGCGAGAACCGCTGATTGGTAGAGGTATGTTTCGGGTACTGAATAATAAAATTCGCCATGATCTTGAAATTCAGATGAGTGCGATTCGAAAGGAGATCGCACAAGAGGAGTCGATGCGTCTTGCCGCTGAAGTCCAACAATCAATCTTGCCAAACGAAGAGGTTGCGCATCCCTGTTTAACCTCCGCTGGATATTGCCAACCGACAAACAGTGTTGGTGGTGATTATTATGATTATCTTTATCTGCCAGACAATCGAGTTGGGATATTTATCGGTGATGTAATGGGGCATGGGTTTCATTCCGCGATGGTCGCTGCGATGACAAAAAGCGGCATACAAACGCAAATCCGTTTTGACGCTTCAGTGCCTGAGGTGATGATGGCTGTGAAACGGGTTACTGAGGAAGATGCACAAACTTTTATCTATATGACATGCTGTTATGTCATTATCCATCAGGACAATCGGCTTGAGTTTGCTAATGCGGGGCATCCAGCAATGCTTCTTTTTCGGACGCACAGTGGAGCGTGTATTGAATTAGAATCACAATTTTCGCCAGTAGGTATTGCGCTGCCACATGATAAACCGGGAACGCAATACCATAGTACTGAAGCGAGATGGGAGCCCGGCGATTTACTTGTGCTTTATTCAGACGGTATCACCGAAGCCTTTAATGCAGATACTGAAATGTATGGAATTGAACGACTCAAAAATCTTTTGTCTCAGAAGCAGCATCTGCCTGCTGCTGAAATCAGGAAGGAGATTCTGTCTGACCTTGAGACACATCAACAAGGTGAAAACCCACATGATGACATTACGTTGGTAGTCGCGAAATTTCTTTAGGTGTAAGTATACTGATTGGATTACCGATTCTACCGCTCAATTTTATTTGCAGCGTAATGCATTATGTTTTCCATAAGTTCCTTGTTCATAGAAACCGTATATTGATTATCATTTCGAAGACTGGTAATGATGTAAAGCCCTTTTCCATATCGTCGTGCGCCGATAACGAGTTCGTCGCGTTCTTGGGTAGTCGCAAAAACTTCATCGCTCTTATCCCAACCTACCCAAGCGTCGTCAACATAAATTTTTCCTGACTGAATTTTATTGGGTGTTGAGAAAAGAGTAGTTTCTTTGTTGGTAACTTTAAAAAACCTATCTGGTGGACTTTCAACGCCTGTTAATTTGCCCTGTAACCATCCAACACTACAAGGTTTTTGCATAGTACTGTCTTGTCCCGAAACGACAACAATACCACCATTTTTGACGAAGTTTTTAATTTCTTTCTCTGTTTTTTGAGAAAGGAGGTGGCGACCAAAACTTGAAATCTCTTCGTACCCGATCCATAACATATCGGCATCTTGTAAGTTCGGTAGCGTGCGTATTTTGGTAGCTTCATAAGCCAATTGGCGCTTTCCAATCTTTCTAATGTTTCGCAAAGCTTGGTATTCATACGTCATGGAGTTGGTATAAACATGCGTCTGCCCCCAAGTTGGAGAAGTGCTATTACCTGTCAAAACCAGTATTTTTAATGCGTCCTTGGTAGCGGTAACCCACATTTTGCCATCTAACATGTCGCGAACAGCTTTTTGAAAAGTTTTTGTTTTACCTTCAAACGTTCGGTTCATCATCGGATCAATGTGTGTAAAACTCCACCATGAACTGCCGCTTCTGCCTCGATATGCACGCATTTGAAACCATGTGTCATCAATAAAACACATACTATCAATACCGTAATGGTCTCGATAAAAAACAATGATTGGCATGCCCTGTTTAAGTAGTCGTACCATCTTTTGTGGTGAGGTGCCTTGTTTATATTGTCCGGTTTGAAAATTCATTTTAATTTCTCGTAGATTACTTTTTCCCTTTACGTCTTCATTGACTTTAATAGTTGCTTGTAATCTCCGAGTGTTGACAGTTTTAACTTCACCAAAAACGATATTTGTGCAAGCATCAAGAACTTCACGAATTGTATATTCACGTTCAATAAACCCAAGCGCGGGTGATGAAGCAAGGAAACCGATAAGAAATAGGGAAATAATCAATGTTGTTAGGACACGTGTAAAACGCATTTTCAGACCTCCATCAGTAACAGGTATTTTATAAAAGTTTATCATATTTTATGCAAATTGACAATGATTTTGTTAATTTTTGTCAGAGGCATTCAATTTTCAGTTTTTATCTGTTTTAGTCGCAAAGTCGCGATTCGGAGATCGCTCTCACTTAAAAAGTTACCATTTGGTAACTTTTTTCATACCGTGGTAACTTTTTTAAATTTGCTATAAAACCAGTCTCTGTATAGGTTTATAGGTATTTTTCTTATTTTGGAAAAAATTTTATTTTTCATATTTCTCATTTGTATTGAGGCACACGGTTTTCCTCTTGTTGTCCATATTTTTTGATAAGTTTTGCGTTGGCGTCTTTGCATTTAATAGTTGTTTACGATTTTTAGGGTATCTGGTTGTTTTGTGTTTGGGGATCGGTTATGTTTTTTCCTACTTATATTATACCTAATTCTGTATAGTGATAGGAAGTTTTTGTGGTGTTAGGAACAATAGATATCCAATATATGGACAATAAGTTTGCAGAAAAAGTTGGGGCTGGACGCGTTTTTGGATCTCGGATTATCGCGGATTTTAGGAGTCTGATAAATCGGGCAGACAAGGTTCACCACCTACCAGAAAGAAGACATGGCAAATCCAAATTTTACACATCGCAATTTATTTTTGACTTGAAAATTCTCCAAATAAATTTTATAATACAGTTGTAAAGAATCATGCCCTGCTATACAAGAATTCAAGCGTACCATTAACGGAGAAACTATGGAAGAGAAAACGCTGCCAAAACTGCTTGTGAGTAGAGAAGAAGCAAAAGAGAAAATACAAGAGCGAATTTAAGAAGGACAACAACTTCGGGACCAACCAATAGATTCAGAGGATGAATATGAGTCAGTAGGTAAGGAAGCCATCAATTGGTCAAGATACAACATAGATCTTTTGGTCAAGTTATTTAAAAGTTCCCCGTTAGCAGAGGATTACAAAGACTATTATTCTGAAGGTCTTGATTATGATGAATTTGACGGTCTTCATTGTATAAACCATGTACAAGACTATGAAGGCTATGTTAGATAAAAAATAAATAAACACAGAACATATATGTCAGATAGCATTAGTAGCCTAGAAGGAATCCGAAACAGACTTGAACTGTTTGAAGAACCAGATCCACCTGAGCGTATCTTCGGTGATAAGATTTTCATCGTACACGGACATGATGAAGCTGCTAAACACAAAATCGCCAGGTTTGTTGAGAACTTAGACTTGACCGCAACGATACTTGATGAGCAACCAAGCAAGGGACAAACAATAATTGATAAGTTTGGAGAACATGCAGACGAAGCAGGTTTTGCAATTGTTTTGTTGACAGGTGATGATATCGGAGCACCAAAAGAAAAACGGCTCTTGTAAAGAATGAGTGCGGGTGTGTAAAGTTTTTGGCATGAATATCACGCTGCTTTTGTGTTTGTATACCAATAATTATTCCATGCTTCATTTTT
>JAGWBU010000180.1 GCA_021295735.1 Candidatus Poribacteria bacterium
AACAAAAAAATGGAGACGTTAGCGGTGTCTACATCCCCGTGCTAAAGCAACGGGGTTTTGACACCGAAGATTGATAATACAATGCAGACAGTGCACTTACAAACCGCGCCTAAAGCCTGCTAATCCTGCAAATCTCGTAATCTTGTAAATCTTGGTTCAGACAATTAACGCATAATAGCCAACTTTTTTATAATGGTGTATGTTTCACCTTTTGCGACAACAGAAATGTGGCAGATATAAATTCCGCCCGATACCGCTAACCCATAAGATGTCTGCTGATTCCACCACGTCCGCCATATCCGCTTGTCAAGTCTATCTTCTACACCCTCAATTCTCTTAATTAGGTTACCGTGGACGTCATATATGTTCACCTTCATCTCAGTAATTTCAAGATTTCCCTCAACACGGAATTCTGTCCGATTGTGAAAACGCACAGGATTTGGCGATACAATTACATCCTTCCAGACGAATCCCTCTTCTAAAACAACAGATTGCTTGACTGAAGCTGCACCGAGTGGATAACGTGCGACTACCATGAGAGTATTTTCCCCTGGAGACAGTGGAATCGCTGCTGTGTAGGTTTGCTTTTCTCTATCTAATTTCGCTTCTACGCCACTCGGATGCACAATTATGTCAATGGGAAAGTCTGAAGTGAATGTTCCAGTGATTTGCAGCGGATTCTGTTTGACGATATGCTGTAGTTCAAGCGTAATCTGTGGCATCTGCCGCTTCGGCTGGAACATATCTGTGAGGAGACTATCCATCGTGACCAACACTAATTGGGTAATCTTCGTCACTAAACGGAAGTTAATCTTATCAATTGTATCACGGAACGTATGGTAGAACGTATTAGCATCATAGTTTTGCGAATCCCGCCAAGGTGTTGAACTCTCAATTAATGTGACTGCAGGATAACCTGAATCCCAAAAAGATTTGTGTGATGAGATGTCAATAAATTCGTCATGCGTTCGCCGTATTTTCAAGCCAATGTCGTACCATGTGTTTGAAATCGTGAGTGCACGGCTTATCCAGGTTGAGTCTCTATTAGAAATCACCTCTACTAAATCACTTTTCCAGTTAAAACCAAGCATATCTAAATTAAAAACAGCGGTGATTTTTTTGGAGTCTGGTGTGCGTTTTGGTTTTAAAGAATCGCTGTCGGAATTTCCATTTGTAACTGCTTCACGAATATAGTTACGACTCCCCAGAAAACCAAGTTCCTCGCCACCTAATGCAATAAATCTTAATTCGTGGTCATATTCTTGCTGACTCAACATATTGGCGATTTCCAACATTGCTGCCACACCAGTACCGTTTTTGTTTGCCCCCGGCGCACTTGATGCCAAAGGATTCCAGCTCGGTTCTCGTATTGCTTGTGTGTCATAATGTGCACAAATAATAAAGACGTTCTTACTTGATGAAGTCGGTTTACGTGGCAGAACTGCAATTACGTTTCTGATACCCCCAATATCCTGTTCACTCACTCTCAGTCGTGAAGATCGGCTAAACTGCGCCATAATATAGTTTATTGCATTATCTGTTGCCTCGCGATGATGCGCGTTGCGTGTACGGTAGACAAGATGGTGAGGAAAAAACGTTACATTGTCTTGTAGCGCAGTAACATGTGAAATAAGCACATCAGACTGCACTTTTTTGATGAGTTCATCACTATGCTCAGCATATACCGAATCAAAAAGGAAAAGTATAAATAAAAAAATTAGGCAGATTTGAACTATAGGAAGTTTATAGAATAGACCCGCAGAGTCATTCAATTCTTTAATAATTTCTTCCTTCTCCCTAAAACCTCTTCTTGTAGGAGCGAACTCCAGCTCGCGACCCTGTCCAAAATGCTGAGAAAAACACGAAAACTGAATGGCTCTGGATAGACCCGTAAATTGACTTGACATAGGTATTAATTTTTGATATTATGTAAGATAAAGTAAGCAATTATTTACAATAAATTCATAGACTAATTCAACACGGCAACGTTTTATTTTTATAGTGAATTCTACAATTAACTTACATCTGAGCTGTCCGAGGGAACTCCGATTCCCCACTATTAGTGGTTTCGTCGCGATTCGGAGATCGCTCCTACAGAATATATGTGAACTTATTTACATAATTTACTATAATACCTGTAAAGATTAGCGTAAACAACGCCGCATTTCAGAAGATAACCTCTTGATTTTATCAGTTTCTTAGAGAGATTGCAAATAAAGATTTGGAGGACCATTATGCCAGCCAACCTACCTCCAACATACTATAAACTCAAACATCAGCATGAAACAGCCAAAACAGATGAGGAACGCCTCAGTCTGTTAGAGGAAATGTTGCGCATTGTTCCGAAACACAAAGGAACAGAGAAAGTTGTATCTGATCTCCGCAAACGTATTGCTGTCCTGAAAAAAAGTTCGTCTGCAAAAGGAGGTAAGGGGGCGGGTAAAAAGGGTTATAGCGAACATATACCAAAGCAGGGTGCTGGACAGATTGTAATGTTAGGTCCACCAAATAGCGGTAAATCGCTTCTCCTCTCCAATTTTACGAAAGCGAAATCTGAAGTATCACCCACTCCCTACACGACTACGATGCCTGTTGTAGGAATGCTCCAATATGAAAACATACAATTTCAACTCATTGATACGCCTTCTATCATGCAAGATTTTATTTCTCCAGCGGTGTTGACGTTAATCAGAAATGCTGACTTGTGCTTAGGAGTTGTAAGTCTTGCAAGTGATGGTCTGTTAGATGAATTAGATGTCGTGTTAACGGTGTTTAACGATCAAAGGGGTGATGCTGAGGTTGGATACCTTGTTGTCGCAAATCAATTGGATGCATCGGGCGCATCGGATAGGTTAGAGATTCTTACAGAGTTTTACGGGGAAGATTTACATATCTATCCAATCTCTGCTGAGACAGGGGAAGGTAAAGATGCCTTATCGCAAGCATTTTATGACACCTTGGATATCGTTCGTGTGTATCCGAAAGCACCCGGAAAACCGATAGAACGTGATGACCCGATTGTGCTACCCAACGGTTCAACCGTACTTGATGCAGCTCTCGGTTTACACAAAGATTTTGCCGAATTCAAATTTGCACGAATATGGGGACCTGAATGGCACGATGGACAACCTGTCAGTCGAAATGATGTGATTTATGATGGAGATGTTGTTGAATTTCATTTATAGTGAAACCCGTAATTATTCTTATATGAATTTCAAACATAGCATGAATGTCCGAGGCGCAATGAATTGCGCGACTACAAACGCTGCTAACCTCAAGAAAATGTCCAGGTATTTTTAGATTTTACTATATAAGAGTTGATATTTGTGATTAGAAGGACGCTAAGATTTATGTGATCTTTTAAATATGGAGGAAAGTTGTGACAATTAAGATCCAAAAATCAGAAAAAAGTGATGGCATCTACTTTTCAAAAGAAATGTTGGAGGCGGCGCAAATAAACGTCGGGGACGAAGTCCAGGTTACGATTCAGAACGGTAGAATCATTGTTGAAACAGCTACTCAAGCGCGTAGGCGAACTGATTTGCAGACATTGCTTACCAAAATGCCGAAGGATTACGCACCTGAAGAAATAGATTGGGGCAAACCTGTTGGTAAAGAGGTATGGTAGATGCCTAAATATGTTCCAGAGAAAGGAGATTTTGTTCGCCTATCTTTCGATCCACAGTCAGGATATGAACAAAAAGGTAGACGCCCTGCTTTGGTCGTCAGCAACACCTCATTCAACCTCCAAACTCAACTTGCTATGGTGTGTCCTATAACTAACACATTCAGAAATGTACCATTTCATGTAAAAATACCTTTGATTCATCGCTTACAGGATACATCATGATAGAGCAAATTAAATCTGTTGATTATGTAAGTCGTGATGTAGAGTTCATTGAAAATCTCCTACTTGGCTTCTTGATGAAGCTCTAAGTGTATTGGATGTCTGTATATCAGCAGTCATAATTTAGTAGACGGACTAAGATAACCTAAGTTGCTACGGACAAGATTTCAAGTTAGCAAATACTGCTTTTTACTGAAAAAACAAGGCTTTTTCGCTGATCCCCTCCTACAAGAGCATTTGCGAAATAGGTGGCAACTTGGGTTAAGATAGACATTTTTATCAAGGTATTCAAAGGTTGAGATCATGAAACATAGAAAAACTCAACACCCATATCTAATATATTCACTTCTCATCCACATTGTCTTGTTGCTCTGTGTGTGGTGGTTTTCTCCGAAAGATACATCCCTACCGCCTTCCGGGCCTGGATTTATCGGCGACATCTTCTTAATGCCTCGACCTGCTGTTGTAAAACCACCAGAACCGGTTGAAGACATTCCCGCTCCTGAACCCCAGAATCCTGCTAAGGAAGAAGTTGAAAAACCACCAGCACTGCCAAAACCGACAGTGGATTTGAACAATGCGTGGCTAACAGTTGAAAATGAAAAAGAGTATATCCTGACTGATCAAAAGCTTAGGCAAGAAAACTCTGATAGTCACAAAAAACCAGAAGGCACTGTAACAAATGGCACTTCTGCTGGTCCGCACACTAAGATATCACAGAGGCCAAACTCTCGCACCACAACTAAAAAACTTAATCGTGATCTACTTGCTTTGTCAACTACTTTGGAAACAACACATACCAGCATCCAAGCGGATACGAGTTCGATTGTGTTAGGGGCCGATGATTCTTTAGATGCAGCATCGCCAGCAGTGAGCACTCCGAAGATTAATTATGGTAGTCGGCGTGGTGATGTTTTCCGAGTAACAGGAATGGGTAATGCATGGGGTGGCGGTGGTTATTCAGGTGAAGGTAAAATAGATGGAACCTATATTAAAATGATGCGGGATATCGCGCAAGAACTTACAGCAGCAACGGTAAGGAAAAAGGTTGATGTCGTAATTGTGCTTGATGAGACCGCGAGCATGGTGGACAATATCCGTGGTATTCGCGCATATTTTGAATTCGTTTTTGATGCCTTCAAAAGAGAAGGTCACGATGCTACTTTTGGATTGGTAACGTTTACGGATAAAACCAAAACGCACGGACGAACAGATGACTTCGGCACTTTCAAAAACTGGCTTTTCAAGATAGACGTTGATCACGGTGGAGACATCTCGGAAGCAGGATTAGATGCGCTGATGACTGCTGTCCAAAAGATCAAGTTCCGGCGTGATGCACAACGTTTTTTCATTCTCGCAAGTGATGCTGCATTCCATGACGCTGATTTTGATGGAAAGTCTTCCTATAGTTTGGATGAGGTTATTGCTACGTTGCAAAAGGAACAGATTCGTGTTGAAGTGATTGGACTTGATTATCTTCCTATCAAACAGATTGCGATGGCGACAGGTGGGACATGGCGGGCAATTCCTGGTAAAGGTTATCTTGAATATGTGCCGCCGTTAACATTAACGGTAAAGATGTTATCGAAATTGGGGACACTTAGTGTTGATGGTGGGACTGTCGGCGATAAAATCACTGTGTACGTAAACAATCCACCGCGTCCAAAGCAGGTGACACTGACGTGGAAAGTGCTCAACCCGCTGGGTGAGAGATGTTATGGCCCATTCATAGAAAAAAGAGAAATTCCAGATGACACTTCAAACGAGATAGAATTAACACCTTTGCTTGATAGTACTGCGTTTCAGACTATCCCTGGCATCTACACTGTCATCTACCGCCTTGAAAACGATCAAGGACACAAAAGTATTTTACGCAGAACTTTAACGCTCTTCCCGTCAAATCCCGATGCTTTAGCTTGTGGGATGTAGACGGTCAAAACCCTTGACATTGAAATGAAACCCTGATATACTAATTAGACCGTTTCAGTGGTAGTTGTTGTAGCAGCTGCCACACCACTACAATGGGAAACGGACTCTTCAT
>JAGWBU010000181.1:0-2128 GCA_021295735.1 Candidatus Poribacteria bacterium
TTAGCTGGAAATCCTTGTTTTTCAGTAAAAAGCAATGTCTACAAGCTTGAAATCTTGTCCGTAGCAACTTAGGTTATAATAAAGGAGGAATGTAAAAAATGAACCAACAAGATTACAACCTCACCGATTCGGAGATCAATTTCTTCAAGACATTCGGTTATCTTAGTTTTCCACAACTGATGGCAGACAGGATTGAGGCGATTCAGGACGCGTTTGAAAATGTTTGGTCAGAACGCGGCGGTGGACATAACGGCAAACCACACGAAGGTACTGCACGTTCTTGTATAGTGCCTTTCATTGACCAAAGCGAAGAGTTGGCATCGCTACTGGATGATCCGCGTATCCTGGCAATTGCAAAAACGTTGCTCGGAGACGATTTTAACTACATGGGAAGTGATGGCAACTTCTATGTTGGTGATACAGGATGGCATTCGGATGGTGGACATCGCTTAGAAGATCCGATGCATATTAAGATTGCATTTTATCTTGATCCACTCACGCGTGATACTGGCGCGCTTCGTGTTATACCGGGTAGTCATCTCTTTGGCGATAACTATGCTGATGGACTGAGTCAGCAGATTGGAAGAAGTCAGGAAACGTGGGAAATACATGGAAAAGATGTGCCTGCAGTAGTCTTTGAAACAACACCCGGTGATCTTGTGTTGTTTAACCACAATACTAAACACGCTGCGTTTGGCGGTGGCACACGCCGACGTATGTTTACGATGAATCTTTGCCAACGGTATCCAGAAGAGAAGTTGGACGCGTTGCAGGCATATATAGCGGGTTCGTCACGGTTCTGGATTGATCGGAAGTATGGTGAGAAGATGGTAAACACTGCGACATCGGAACGTCAGATACACCTTGAACAGGTGATGGCGAATGATGGACATCTTGCGGAATTGTCACGTCAAGCGCGGGAGCGGATGAGTGAACCCTCACGCGGATGATGCTTGTTGCCATGCTTGCTTAACATATTGGATTGCTTCTTCAAACCCTTGTTGTCCTTGACGACTTGCCTCCTCTATGCTGAGCCAACCGTTGTAACCAACTTGCCGCGTGCGGGAAAAGATTTGTGGTATAGGTGAGGCGCCTGTACCGATACGGACAGGTTCAAACGTCCCTGCTTCGCGCATGTCAAAGACATGTAGTACAACAACACGGTCAATCACTTTATCCAGCAGTTCCAAGACATCTTCGTTAAGGACAAGAGGGTTTGCGGTGTCGAAACAAACACCGAGTGGTGTGTCCGAAAGGGCATCAAGGATTTCTAAAAAAATCTCTGTCGGTTGTGAAAAATCCCAATACTGCCACGGCGCGCCTTTGGTATGATTTTCATAAGCAAGTGTGATGCCCTGCTTTTCTGCTTCGTCAAGCACATGCCGAAATCCATCTACAACCCAACGCACCCCTTCTTCGCGTTTAGTTCCCGGGTGATTTTGTCCTGCTGTCACCCGAACAAATTTTGCCCCCAACGCTTTTGCTAATGCGATATCCGCTTTTAATTCAGTTAACTCTTGTGCGCGTTGCGTAGGGTCGGGATGTGTGAAGTCGGAGTAGCACGCGAGCATGCATGCCTCTAAACCGCGTTTTGCAAGGATAGTACGGACTATGTGCGTCATCTTTTCATCACGATGTGGAAAAAATTTGATACTAAAGTCAACTGCATCTAAACCCAATTTTGCACCGAATCGGATCCAATCCGCAACAGTACTTTTTCCGGTGAAAATGTCATCGTAAAGAGAAACGGGGAGACAACTCAATTTCATTGAATATTTCTTTCCATCTTGCTAAGGTCATTCATTAGTGGTGTGGGATATTATACCATTTCTAAATAATAACTTCTCATTAACAAAAACGCGTTCGTAGTCGTGCAATTCATTGCCAAATCAACGCCAAGCGCACTTGGGCGAATACGCGTGTGGTATTCGCCATGACTTGTCGCCTCGGACATTCTTTCTTCTGTTGATATTCCATTAAATTAGACATTATAACGTTTTAATTGTGAGTTATTGGTCCACGGAAAAATCTTATGTTTGTCCGTTGGGTAGATGAGGCATCGCGCGCAACTTTCTGAATCGCGGATTTATCGGATGACGCAGATGGCACGGATTATTGGATACTGGTA
>JAGWBU010000181.1:2313-10254 GCA_021295735.1 Candidatus Poribacteria bacterium
CATTCGGACCGTTGATTTGGTGCCTCGCCATCTCTCTCATAAGTGGAAACAATGGGCGGGCACAGGGACCCGCCCCTACAATGAATGTAGAACCTGTGTAAGGAACCGTATTTAACGATTTATGAGATAGACTGTAGTATGTTAAATGGGACATTGTATTTTAGAATTGGTATTATAATGGAGTTTTATAGGATTTGCAAGAATTATTGTCCACTAAAGGATGTCGTAGCACAAGTTTAATTGGGCCACTCCTTCTAAATTATTATTGAATCTGACCGTTTTGTATGGTATCATACTCTCAAGTAATTCGCATTGTGTAGGAGAATATAATGGCAAAACAGGATCAGGAACTTGCTAAAAAGTATTTTAATAGCGGGATAGAAAAAAGTAAAAATGGTGAGGTAGACCTTGCTATTGAAGACTATACCAAATCGATAGAACTCAAACCTGACTATGCGGAGGCATGCTACTATCGTGGCGGATCGTGGTTACGCCTCGGAGAGCGGGAAAAAACGAGATCAGATATTGAAACTGCGAGGCAAATGAAAATGGATATTATCGTTGCCTCAGACGAAATACGACAAAAATACGATCGCGCATGGAAAATTCTCGGCATCATGTAAAATATTTGACAATTAACGTTATCCCATCCCATGACCCCATCAGAAAAACATAACCATTCTTCTGAAGAATACCTACAGATGTGCCGACACCCTGCAATTCAAGCACTTCAACCCACCTCAGAAAACAACAGAGACTTATGGTTACCTACCGCTGAACAACTACACGAACTTTTAAATCAAAAACTTCCTTACCCAGAACGTTCCAGTTTCCGCCGCACTGCAAACGGATGGGAATACGAAACCTACTTTCGTGAATGGGCAGCAGATTACGGCACCTATATTGACGCCCATCGGCATTTTGTCGGACCTGATGCAGAGGTTGTGCTTTTACAAGTGTTAGGAGCACTGCTCGGTATTGATGGAAGATGGATGGTATAAAATCTCTCAAGGAGAAATCTATGACTTATGAAGTATTATTCGCAACAATCCGAGAATACAAACAGGCAGGAATCTCAAATCTTGATACGCTAACAACTCTTCTCAACAACACGTTCGGTGACTCGCTAACGTCACAAGGCGTGAGTCATATTGAGATGTTAGATGAAAACAGATTATGTTTGAATGTGATAGGACAACGAAAAGAAGACAATTCGTCAAAAGGAATTCAACTATATTCCCGATTTCTGGTAATTTCGTTGAATGAAATCAAAGATAATCCAGAATCAGTAGCAGATGCGCTTAAATCCTATACCTCAGATGGGGATGGGGCTTATGTTTGGGTAATTCCTGATGGCTACATGGCAGGGTTATCTGCAGCAGAGCAGGAATGGGAACAGCATGGCGGCGGATATTTCTCACACGAATCTATATGCATTTCCAACACTGCAGATATTGGGACGTGCTGTCTGTTAGAGGTGCTTTATGAAGATACTGATTTGGAAAACGTCTCTTGTGAATTTGACGTGCCTGCACATAGGTCGGTGCATTATCGGTTGGATAAACTAAAGGACGCGAACGGAGAACCGTTGATTGCCAAAGATGCCCCAGTCAGTTACAAAATCACAAGCCGAGATACGCGGATTGTTGTGCAAGGTTCACGGATTTTAACAAGTGGAGAAAACAGCGCCTTCGCCAGTTTTGGTACAGTGATGGCGTGGTGTCCACAATAACCTAAGCACTCTTTTGATAAGGTTCTAAATCAATTTCAGGATACGCTTGCGCTAAACGATCTAAGGCTTGGGATGTGTAGTAGGGATCGCCAGGCGCAGGCCAACCTAACACTCGTCTCACCGAGGGCGTTGTTTGTGTGATAAAATTCATATAATGTGGACTTGACCGTGGGGTAGGTCGTGTTGTTAAACACCAGCCAGCATTGTCAGCACGATGGAAGTGATATCCCATCCATACCCGCTGTTTACTTCTGTTCGCAAACGGTTGTGCAGCATGAACTATATAACTTGACCGATAAATAGCACTCCCCGCTTTCGCTATGAGAGGAACAGGTTCTGCCAATTCCTTAAACTCACGCAAGTCAGGAATGCCGAGTCCACCCGCACTGCCGGGATGTTTTTCCCATATCATATCCAATTGGTCTTGTGAACCCGGACAGATAAGCATCGGGGCACCGTCCAAATCAACATCGTGCAGCATAATGCTGCATAGAATATATCCGTAACGTTGCCAATCAGGATGCGGCGGCAACGCTGCATTCGTGCCATTGTCAATGTGATACCCTTGCCAAGGATGCTCACTGTAGCGTTTATCCGTTAACCCTTCTCTCAGAAAAATTTGCCCATAGCTGATCCGGATTTCTTCTGTGCCTAACAACTGCTGCGCAATCCCCAGATAGGTTTCATTTTCGATAAGTTTGTCCACTGCTTCTAACCCTGTTGGAAAGTGCGAAACTTTACCAAAGGGACCCGCGAGTCGATTCATAGGATCATTTTTTTCATAAGCCCTTTCAAGTTCATCAGGTTGGTCATCCCATTTTGCGCGATATTCCGCGTAGGATAAACCATCATAAGCGTTTTGCTCAACTGCTTCCAGCGCAGAAGAAACTGCCTCATGTGAAAAAACGTTCGGCACAACGATGATTCCGTCACGTTTCCAAGTTGCAAGTTGGTTGTCTGTCAATCTCATACATCTCACCTTTTTTCTTGAGAGAACGTGTCCCATTTATCTTCTTGTACTACTTCCTTATCTGCGTTCTGCTGTATTTTCTCCCACCATTCCCGATTTTCGACATACCACTGAATTGTTTGCCGCATGCCTTTCTCAAACGGTATTTCAGGCTTCCAACCGAGTTCACGAGCAATCTTTTCTGAATCCAAGAGATACCGACAATCATGTCCGGGTCTGTCAGGCACATAAGTTTTCAGGTGTTGCGGTTTACCAAGCGTATCTAAGATAAAATCGGTAATCTCTTCAATACTTTTTTCAACACCGCTGCCGATGTTATATGTTTCTCCAATTTTTCCGTTGTAGATTACCGAGGCAATCGCACGGCAATGGTCATCAACATGTAGCCATTCTCTGCAGTTGTGACTGCTGCGGTAGAGCGTCAGAGGCAAATCCTGCATAGCATTTGTTGTGAAAAGCGGAATCAACTTCTCAGGGTGCTGATATGCACCATAATTATTGGAACAATTAGAAATGGTTATCGGTAGTCCAAAGCTATGGAAATATGCGTTTACGAGATGGTCTGCTGCTGCTTTTGATGCGTTGTAAGGGGTCTGTGGTCGGTAAGGTGCGGTTTCAGCGAAAGCATCGAGTGAGTCCAATTCCAGTTCGCCGTAGACCTCACAAGTTGAGATATGGTGAAACCGAGACACGCCGTATTGCCGAGCAGCATCCAATAAAACTTGTGTCCCGATCACGTTTGTTTCAAAGAATTGGCGCGGCTGCAAAATTGCACGACTATTGTGTGATTCCGCCGCAAAATTCACAATCACATCAGGTTGATGTGTTTCTATAAGTTCTGAAACGAATACGTCATCCAGAATATCGCCATGCGCAAAAACATATCGATCAGAATAAGCTAAGACAATATCTGTCAGGTTTGTAAGATTTCCAGCATAAGTCAACCGATCAAGGTTAATCACAACATCTTTCGGATACTCCTTGAGCCAGTATCGAATAAAATTTGTGCCGATAAATCCAGCACCACCAGTGACCAATAATTTCATGTATGTCCCTAAAATATACTATAGTTTGGACAATTTTTCAAACTTGAGTTGATATAAGAAATTGGCCCACGACTTATATTGCTAAATCAACACAAGACAAACAAAACAGAAACCCTCTTTGCTCCAGCGGAGCAATATGTTTATAACGTGAGTTTGATAAATAGTTAGGATTTCTACATTTCCTCTTAAAGTCCTCTGATAAGGGGATTTAGGGGTTAAAAACACCAAAATAACGATTTTTTCAGCAAATATGCCCGTTCTCTGTTCAATTTTTGCCTGTCAGCCACATGATGAACCGTCCCTCCGCTCCAGCGGAGCGGTACGTGATTTCCAACACATAGCACTCCGCTGGAGCGCAAGATACGTGCCATTTTCTATAGACATAGCACTCCGCTGGAGTGCGGTATTTTCGCTGTGTTTCACTGATATGCGAAACTCGTAGAAAATAGATTTTCCGTTGAAACTTAATTTCCACGAGACAAGAATTGCCCAAACTATAGTAAAATATCTATGAGCGTTTTTAATCTATTTAATGCGCGTTAGAGGCATTTCTTTGGCACTTGAACAACTATATCCTATCAGAAACAGGAATGATGTGTCAATGTAATTGTGTACAATGCAAATTTAATCATTGACAAAATTACCCAAATTTTGTAAAATTGGAGCAAGTCCACGTGGGAGAAACTGATGCGACAGCGCAAATTTGGAAAAACGGGTTTGACCGTCTCCGAAATCGGCATGGGAACATGGGAACTCGGGGGACGTGAATGGGGAGACATAGGCGAAAAAGAGGCTGTTGATCTCCTTCAATACGCTTTTGAAAAAGGTGTAACCTTTTACGATACCGCTGACCAATACGGTGGCGGACGTGCGGAACGTCTCTTAGGTGAAGCTTTTTCAGTGCTCGGTGACAGAGTTGTCATCGCAACGAAACTCGGATATGAATTGGACTCCGATGGTTGGATTAGTCAAGGCGGGACAGTTCCCGCGTTCAATGCTTCCCGAGATTATATCCGTCAAGCAGTTGAAGGTAGTCTTACACGATTGAAAAAGGATGCGATAGACATCTATCAATTTCACGGACCACCGCCAGCAGAAGTGTGGGACGAAGCATTCGGCACAATGGAAGAACTCAAAGCTGAGGGAAAAATTCGCTTTTATGGGTTATGTCTCGGAAATAAAGCGCAGGCACTTAAGGCAATAGCTGAAACCGGTATTTCCTCCTTAATGCTAACGTATAACATCCTCAATCAAGATATGTCAAAACCTGTAATGAAAACAGCTGCTGAAAATGGGATCGCAGTTGTGGCGCGTCAACCACTGTCGTCAGGTTTGCTTTCAGGACAACTCAATGCCGACACCGAATTTGCTGAAAACGATTATCGAAAGACCTGGCCCCGTGAAAAATTCCTTGCCGATTTAGAGCGAGTTGAACAGATTAAATCAGTCATTGGCGATAAAGCACGAAGTCTACCGCAAGCCGCTCTGAAATTCATTTTAGCACATCCAGCGGTCCGTTGTGTAATTCCGGGCATGATGTCTCCCGCGCAAGTTGACGACGGTATCGCGACCTCTGACGCAGCGCCGCTACCTACCGCTATTCTGGAAAAACTACGCGAGAATTAGAGAGAAACACATGAAAGTTATTGCTGATCTGTGTGTTGTTCCGATGGGTGTCGGCGTATCTGTCTCAAAATATGTCACCGCATGTGAAAATGTGTTGAAAGAGGCAGGTTTAAAGACAAAACTTCACGCTTACGGCACCAACATTGAAGGTGAATGGAGTGCCGTGTTTGATGCCATAAGAAGGTGTCATGAGGTAGTGCACGAGATGGGCGCGCCTCGAATTACGACAACGCTAAAGTTTGGCACGCGGATTGATAGAAACCAAACGATGGAAGATAAAATTGATAGCGTTCAAAAACAGTTCATAATAGAATGACAAGAATTTTTATCAAACTATCCTTGACTTTTATTGACATGCTGCTAAAATGATATAGAATGTAATATTATTTACATTTTACTATGAAATAACCTAAGTTGCCACATAGTAGCACAAACTTTTAGTTTGCGCATATTAGTCCGCAAACTAAAAGTTTGCGCTACAATATTTCACCAATAACGAACTGTTCTCTATTAAAAATGGTGTCTGTTAAAAATGGTGTCTGTGTGCCAAAAATCTTATAGGTAGCAACTTGGGTTAGAATACTTAAGAATTACTACAAAATTATATAGGAGGTTATTTAATGTTCAGAAAATTGTGTATAATAGCGTTGGCTTGTCTGATGAGTCTTTCGGTGATGACGCTGACTGCTGATGCCCAAGATCAAATTCTCGGTCCATGGCTTTGGATGATCGCTAAAACTGAAGCGGGACAGGGTGGAGCAGCTTCTACCGATATCGATTCCCTCGCAGTTGCAAGCGATGACAAAGTTACCGAAGAAATGGTGGCTAAAAATGGAGCAAAAGAAGGAGACGAGGTTGGAGATTATAAGTGGACACTCGCTGAATTGCCAGCAAACGGGGACATCAATACTGTTGTCAATCAATCAGGAATGGAGGAAGGTGCGTTGGATCACATTACTTCATACGCACTTTATACATACGAATCGGATAAGGCACAAGAGGCGACAATGAAAACCGGTAGTGATGATTCCATCAAAGTCTGGCTTTAACCGTGGACGGAGCATGTGGCAAGATGAGTTCGCAATTGATCTGAAACAAGGTGACAACTTTTTGATGGTCAAAATCAGTGAAGCTGGTGGTGGTTGGGGCATGCACGTAGGTATTTCTGAAACGCCCTTCGTTCCTATAGAAGATATTTTGACAGATTGGCTTTGGGTGATCGCACCAACCGAACCTGGTCAGGGTGGAGCAGCTTCCACCGACATCGATTCCCTTGCAGATGCAAGCAATAATAAAGTTACTGAAAAAAGGGTGGTTAATAATAGCGCAACTGAAGGGGACAAAGTCGGAGATTATGAGTGGACTCTCGCTGATCTGCCTGACAACGGTGACCTTAATGTTCTTGTCAATCAAGCAGGAATAGAACAAGGTGCTTTGGACCACATAACAGCTTATGGACTCGTTACACTTGTCGCAGAAGAAGCGATGGAAGGTGTCAGTATGTTAGTTGGGAGTGATGATTCCATCAAAGTCTGGCTCAATGGTGAAGTCGTTCACACGAACGCGGTTAACCGTGGAAGATCCAGATGGCCAACTTGTTGATGGTCAAAGTCAGTGAAGCTGGTGGCGGATGGGGAGTACACGTCGGTATTCGCGGGTCCGTAGAAACTGCCTATACACCCTCCGACGAATACCAAAGTGTTGAAGCAGCAGGTAAGTTTATCACCGTCTGGGGTAAATTGAAAAGTGCGAAATAATTGGCTTTATACAACACGTGATATAACATGTTAAATCTGACCCTGTAGCCCAATTTAGAACTTGTGGCTACAGGGTCTACACGTTTCTTTTTTAACTATTTATAACTAAGTTGCCACCTATGTAGCATAAACTTTTAGTTTGTGCCTATGAATACGCAAACTGAATGAAGATTAATTTTTTAATTCGGTAATCTGATCCCTTTTCTGTCTGAATCACGGAAGGCGCAGAGAACGCGGAAGACGCAGAAGCATTTCCGTATAGAAAGGACTTCCGTGAACTCAGTGTTCTCCGTGCCTTCCGTGATTCAGACAACAAGATAATGAACCTCACACAAGAAAAACATAAAACAAGATGTCTATGGTTAGAAAATACCGAAATATATTTTTAATCTTCATAAAGTTTGCGCTACGATATTTCCGAATAATGAACTGTTCTCTACTAAAAATGGCGTCTGTAGGTCTAAATTTTGTAGGTAGCAACTTGGGTTATTTATCAAACTCAAGTTATTGAAAGAAACAGGCTTAAAGACGAAACGCCATGCTTGCGGCACTAATATTGAAGATAAATAGGATACAGTATTTGATGCGATTAAATGGTGTCATAAAATAATGCATGAGATGTGGGCACCCCGAATTACAACTACACTCAAATTTGGCACTCGGATTGACAGAACCCAAACAATGGAAGATAAGGTTAACAGCGTTCAAAAACGTTTATAGTGAATTATAAAATTAACGCGTTGTGCCAGTTAACATTTGGTATATTTATATTTCACATGTTCCTCTTGTTTGGGTTTGCATTCCGCAACT
>JAGWBU010000033.1 GCA_021295735.1 Candidatus Poribacteria bacterium
AAGCGCGCAAATAAAAAGACTACACTGGAACATCTCAAAAATGCCGCAAAAAATCACTAAATTGACGCCTATGGGTTGAGTGGACGAAACCCGACACGTATGATTGAATATAGGCATTCACGCCGGGTTTCGCTTCGCTCTACCGACCTACAACTGATTTATACAGAAAGTTAATAGGGTAATATCAATTGGAATGGTATTATTACTAACCAGCAAGAGAAATAACACCCTTCTTACGTTGCAACACAGCATCATAAAACCGCATCGTACCGACACAATCATGAATGCTTGATACAGGTTCTCTGTCCTCACGAATAGCGTTAGCAAACTCAGTGAGACTGATACCGTCACCCGTCAATTCACCATTGCGTTGATCCGAAAAGTTAGATGAAAAATGATTTCCACCTTCTGTATAATGTTTAAAACCCCACAATCCATCTAAGACGATATATTCATGCTGCCCAGTAATTTCAATATGGTCGTAGTTGCGTCCCCATAAACGTTGGCTACTGAGTTGCAAAGTTCCAACCGCACCGTTCGTATATTCTACGGCAACAGCGAATGAACCTTGTCCGTCAACCTCATTGTGAAAAACGCTAAGTTCATTAACATCAGCACCAGCAATGTGCCGTGCTAAATCGAAGTGATGGATAGCGAAATCAAGTAGATAATGTTTGAGCGATCCGTACTTTCCACTACAGAACGAACAGAAAAGTTGTGTGAGTTGACCGAAGGATTCGGTCTGCATGATTCTCCGTGCCTCTCGCACACCAAGGCTAAACCGACGTTGAAAGTTCACCATCAATGTCTTGCCATGCTTTTCAGCGGTCTCTGCCAGAGTAATCGTTTCTTCAAGCGACGGGGCGGGAGGTTTCGGCGTAAAAACATGATACCCAGCCGCAAGTGTCTCAAGCACGAGTGGCTGCCTCGGATCCGGTCCCATACTTATGATTACTGCTTCCAAATCCTCTTTTTCAAACATTTCGTGTCGATCCAAATAATATCTGCCTGTACCAAATTTACCTGCCGCAGATTTTGCTCTATTTTCGTCTGCATCACAAACCGCTTGCAGTGCTACTGGTGCTAAATGTAACGCGGGATAGATCGTGTGCCTCGCGAACCCACCAGCACCCAGAAATCCAATTCGAAGAGGTTCCATATTATTTCCTTTGTACGCTTCAATGTGCGTTTTCAAAAATAAAAATTTGTATCCAATTTAGCATACTTACACTTCTCTGTAAAGAAAAATCACAATACAAACCAGAGCCATATAGTTTTCGGTATCCCTTACGTTTTAGCATGGTCGCGACCAGGAGTCGCTCCTACAAGAAGAGATATTTGACAGAAGCACCTACAGTTAGGGAAAACGTCTACAGACAAATGTTCGTCTATTTCATATTCCACCATAATATGATGCAAACCATCTGCCTGAATTCCGTTTTAACTCAACCTAATTAACAAAAATCTGTCAAAAAACAACACGCAAATAGAGAATATCGCACAAATTTTTTCTCCTTCCTGATGAAAGACAAAAAAGAGAATGTATAAAAAAAGAAACAACCAACGGCGAAACTTCGGATTTGCCCTGCTTCAAGGCACCTTCATGCGAATCAACCTCGCTTTTGTAGATGCATCAACGGTGCTTTCTGCTTTTATCCATAAGCTCACTGGGTCCGAGATGATGGTAGGTTTGACCGGTTCAATAATGACAGCAGGTTGGATGTGGCCACAGTTGTTGGTGTCAAATCTGCTGGAACATCGCCAGCGCAAAATGCCGTATTACGCAGTCGGCATGAGCATCCGCGTGTTCGCATGGCTTGCAATCTCCTTTTGTACTATTGGTATTGGCGCACAAAATCCGATCTTACTCGCTGTCTGCTTTTTAGGATTCTATTTTCTGTCTTCCTCTGCAATGGGTGTTTCTACGCTGCCCTATATGGACATCATTTCTAAATCCATAGCACCAAATCGACGAGCGCGCTTTTTTAGTTTACGGCAAATATTTGGCGGATTTTTTGGAATTTGGGTTGGGTTTTTGGTGCGTGCTATGCTCGGAAATGAAGATGAATTTACTGGCATCCTCGGATGGATTACGCAGGGCTTCAAAACGCTTACTATGTATTTTATCAGTTCCGTTTGTCAGATAGAGACTGAACTCGGATTTCCATCTAATTACGCCTTTCTCTTTATCTGTTCGGTAAGCACTGCTTTTCTCTCGTTCATTAGTTTCTTAGCTGTGCGTGAACCGATTCATCCTGTCAATTCTCAACGCCAACCGATGTGGCAACACCTAAAGCAGGGACCACATTTCTTACGAACAGACCCAAATTATCGGAGATTTATCTTCTTCCGTATCGGATTACATTTTTCCAGTATGGCAACCCCTTTTTACACAACTTACGCCTTGTTTGAATTAGGTGTTTCTGAGGCAACTATCGGTTTTTTCATCGTATGTTCCGCACTAAGCGGTGTCGTTTCAAACGCATTTTGGGGGTATATCGGTGAAAAATATGGGGTGCGGTGGGTGCTGATTATCACAGCAGGGCTAATGTTGTTCCCACCGATAATGGCATTCTTTTCTGGAGTATTGCCCGTTTCTTTTCACGTGCCTGTCTACCTGTCAATCTTCACGATTGGTGGTATCTTGACAAACGGTATGATGGTTGGATTCATGGCATACATGCTAAACATCGCGCCGCCGCGCAGTCGTCCGAGTTACATCGGATTTATGAACACGCTGCTCTTACCCGCCAGTTTCGCGCCGGTAATAGGAGGTCTCCTTGTGAAGCTAATCGGTTATCGGTGGTTGTTTGCTGTGTGTTTTGGTATCTGTCTTATTGCCTTCCGCATCGCAACAGGACTACAAGAAATCATGCATGAGGATGAGTTGGAAGAGAATACTGAAGTGTAGGATTTTGGGTTCGCAATATCGTTGAAATCTTATGCCAAATATGGTATCATTTTGAAACAAGCAATCAGCAACTTTGGGAAAGTGAATGAAGAAAGAAAATCAAGACCACTAAAAGACAGTTGACGAAATACAAAGTAATATTCTTATGGTCGGATTCGCGAGATAGTTGGCAAATATGAACTAACCAAACACAGTCAACTTTAAGGGATTTAGCAACATGGAACAGCGATTTGAGAAATGGAATAATTGGCTTGATAAAATTGATGTAGATGTCTGCCGCCTTATCAGTAATCGAACAATCTTCCGAGAAGTCCAAGAGATTATTGATAACAATCCGAAGATCCAAAGTCCAAATTTATTTTATGCATATCTTGAAGACACCTATGTTGCTTTTACAGCAATGGCAGTTCGTCGACAAATCAAGCCACACAAAAATTGTATTTCATTTACTGGACTGTTGCGAGAAATAATAGATACTCCTTGCGTACTTTCACGAGAACGTTTTACAAATATGTACCCGCAATCTATGCAAAAGCGTGCTAATTCTGATTTTTCACAATTTGCGGGAAGCTGTGAAGACCATGTTGACCCCAACGTGGTTAGACAAGATTTGAAAAATTTAAATGATTTGGGATCTGAATTGGAAGTCTTCGCGGACAAACGGATAGCACACCACGACAAGCGTACGCCGGAAAAAGTGCCAACTTTTGATAACTTGGATGCGTGTATAGATTACCTGGAGGAACTCACTAAAAAGTATTTGTTGCTATTTAGAGCGGTAGCAAGACCTTCTCTTGTTACAAACTTAGATGATTGGCAAGAAATTTTCCGAGAACCCTGGATACTTCCAGATAATATGTCAAGCGTTGATTCAACTGAGTGGTGGAATACTGAAGGTGATAAGGAGTGGGATGAATGGTCTCCGTGAAACCGGCAGATGTCGTGATTGCCGATTTTCCGGGTATCACAGGAGTTAAGAGGCGTCCAGCGGCGGTTCTTTCAACAATAGATTATCACGTTTTCCACAGAGACGTAATTCTTGGTGCGATCACTACCAATTTGGCAGTGGCGACAACACCGACAGACCATTTGATCGTAGATTGGACAATGGCAGGACTCCGAAGACCGAGTGCGTTCAGAACTTTCCTTGTGACGCTTCCACAAAGAGAACTGATAGCAACAATTGGACACTTATCAGATTCCGACCGTACAGCAGTAGAAGAATGTGTACGAAAAGCAATTGCCGTATGAATACCTAAAGTCTAAGTCATGCTCGCAAACCAACTCCCCAATATCCTCCTCATCATGTCCGACGAACATGCCCCGATGTTTAGTGGACCGTATGGACATTCCCTTGTCCAAACGCCACACATGGACAGACTTGCCAAAGACGGTGTCACCTTCACAAATGCCTACTGCAATTCACCGCTCTGCATGCCCTCACGGATGTCTTTTATGACAGGTCGGTATATCCATCATATCGGTGCATGGGACAACGCTGCACCGTTGCGTCCAGATGCTATCACGTGGGCACATCTCCTACGCGACGCTGGTTATGATGTCGTTCTCTCAGGAAAACAGCATTTCGGAGGGATGGATCAGTTGCACGGCTTTCGTGCACAACTTGCCCGAGACCTACACGCAGAAAGACAGCACGGACTTACGGATTGGGATAACGGCACACCAACAGCATCCCGTCCCTGGCAAGGACTCGCACAAGCTGGTGCCGGAACAACTACGGAAATTGAAGTTGATGACCTTGCTGAGGCAGAAGCATTAGCGTATCTCCGCGATCCAGCACGGCAGGAACAGCCGTGGGCACTTAACGTTTCGTTCATCGCGCCGCATTTTCCACTTGTTGTACCGCAACGATTTTGGGACCTCTACCCACTTGATGAGATTGATTTACCCAACATTCCAGACGGACACCTTGAAAATCAGCATCCTGTCTATCAACGGATGCGGCGCATGTTCGGATGTGTTGATTTTCCAGAGGATTTAGTCCGTCGCGCACGCGCAGGCTATTACGGATTGATTACCTACCTTGATGAGAAGATCGGGAATCTGCTTCAGACACTTGAGGAGACAGGGCAGTTGGAGAATACCGTTGTCATCTATACCAGTGATCACGGTGAGATGAACGGCGAACACGGCATGTGGCGCAAGTCAAACTTCTATGAGGTTTCCGCTCGTGTACCGCTACAGATTATGTTTCCTGAACAGGTGCCGGCAGGCAAACGCATTGATGAAGTCGTCTCACTTGTTGACCTGACAGCAACGTTGGTTGATTTTGCAGGTGGACATTCCTTAAGTCAATTTGATGGTGATAGTCTGCTTCCCTTGATACAAGGCACAGCAACCGATTGGAAAGATTTCGCGTTCTCCGAATATCTTGCTCATGGTGTTGAACATCCAATGGCGATGCTGCGGAAAGGGAGATACAAATTCAACTATAGCCTCGGGGATCCACCTGAACTTTACGATATTATTGAAGACCCAGGGGAATTCCACAATCTTGCCAATGAACCTGAATATCAGAACATCTGCAATGAAATGCAAACACAACTGTTAGCAGAGTGGGATCCCATTGAAATTGAGAAACAGGTACGTGAGAGTCAGAAGGCACGTATTCTCATTGATAAAGTCACTGATGGTCAATGGCGAAAAACTGTATAATCTAAAACACCATAAACACAAGGTATTAACATGGCATCATTAAATAGGAAACCTAACCTCATCTATGTCTTTGCAGATCAACTTCGTTATCAATCATGTGGCTACGCAGGAGATACTCGCGCGCGTACGCCAAACATTGATAAACTTGCCACAGAGGGAGCAAATTTCTGCAACGCTGTCTCTGGCAGTCCAATGTGTGCACCTTACCGTGCTTCACTCTTTACCGGTAAATACGCGAGTAGCACTGGCATGGCAATCAATGAACTACGTATGAACCCGAACCATGACTGTTTCGGACACGTTTTACATCGCAACGGCTACCAGACAAGTTATATCGGAAAGTGGCACTTGTGGGCAAATCAGTTGGGTAAACATCACGACCCTCAGAATTCGTATATTCCGCCAGGACCGCATCGACTCGGTTTTGATGGAGAATGGTCTGCATACAATTTCCATCATACCTATTTTGACACATATTATCATAAAGATGATCCTGAAAAGATTACGATTCCCGGCTATGAACCGGATGGGCAGACAGATTTAGCGATTGAATACCTGCAACGTGCATCAACAGAAGACGATCCTTTCGCGCTTTTCCTTTCAATCGGCACACCGCATGACCCGTGGACACAGAGCAACGTTCCGAGTGTTTATTATGAGATGTTCCAAGATGCTGACTTCCCGTTACCACCGAACTATAAAGAAGAAAACGACCCTTATGGCGATACGTGGGCAATGATGTCCGCGGGAAACCGTGCTAAATTACCTGAATGGATGCGTGTTTATTACGCAATGACGACTAATTTGGATTGGAATATCGGTAGGTTGCTGCAAGCTATTGATGAACTCGGATTACGGGACGACACTATCTTTGTGTTTACCTCTGACCATGGTGAGATGTTCGGTGCGCAGGGACGCAAGGCAAAGAATATCTTTTATGAAGAAGCGGTGCGTATTCCGTTTCTTGTCCGTTGGGACAGCCAAATTCCGAATGGATATGTCACGGACGCATGCTTAAATACACCGGACATCATGCCAACGCTACTGTCAATGATGGAGCTGCCAATTCCAAAAGATGTTGAAGGTTCAGATCTCAGTCTGGCAGCATTTAATCACCCCTTCAATGAACCAGAGGCTGCGTTTATGCAAGGAATGGGATGTACAGCGAAATGGGAAGATGGTTACGAATGGCGAGCCCTCCGAACAAAGCAGCATACTTATGCTGTTCACCGTCCTGATGGATGTGAGAAGCTTTTTGACAATGTGGCTGACCCATTCCAAACCCGTAATTTAGCAGATGACACTGCATCGGCAGCGTTCCGAGATGATCTCCGTGAGATGTTAAAGCAACGCATGAATGCGCTTAACGATACCTTTGAAGCATGCACGTGGTATCGGGACAATTGGACAGAGGATCGGATTATTCTAAGAACAGCAACGCTGAAATAGATTTATACACACCTTTCAAGCGGACTATTTTGTTATGGAGTGCTTACTGGGAGTTGGTCAATTTCCATAGAAATTTTTAATACCACACCGCTTTATCTACAACGTTCTGTAATGGTTCACCCGCAGCGAATTGACGCGCGTTTTCTAAAAGAATCTCAAAGTGGCGTTCCGAGATATTTTCAGCGTCCTTAACAGCAATATGCGGCGTTATTAGGACATTAGGCATTTGCCACAGCGGACTTTCGGCAGGCAGCGGCTCAACTTCAAACACATCTAATCCACATCCTGCAATAGTGCCCTGCTCAAGTGCTTCAATAAGGTCAGCAAGTTTTGTTGTTTTACCACGACCAATGTTGATGAAGTAAGCTGTCTCTTTCATCAATGCGAAACGTCTTTTGTGCCACATCCCTTCTGTTTCTGGTGTGTGAGGTGTCGTAACTATCACAAAGTCAGCAAGCGGAAGGAGCGTGTCTAATTCTGAGGGGGCATGTTTTTCCACAAACGGCACTGCATATTCCCATCTTGCGTCAACACCGATCACCTGCATACCAAATTCGGCACAGAGCCGCGCTGTTTCGTGTCCGATACCACCCACACCGACAATTAGCGCAGTCGCCTGCGCGAGGTCAACATATCCACTTTTGCGTGCATTATTTTCCCAGATGCCCTCGCGTTGTGCATCCATGTAGTAAGGCAACCCACGAGCCAACGCGAGTACGAACATCATGATATGTTGCGCTATATGGTCGTTGTAAATACCTCGCGGGTTGCAAACGACAACCGGATGCGCAATCAGTGTGGGATAATAGTAGCCGGGGGAAGGACCAGCGGCAGGACTCTGTAGCCATCGTAAATTTTTTGCCAACGGTAGTTGTTCAGGAGATACCCAACCGTAGACTGCATCTGCATCGGGAAGATGTGCGTTTACGTCTTCTTCTGTTTGCGGTAAAATAACAGTGTATTCGGGCAATTCGTTCTTAATACGTTCTGCCCACGCGTGTAATTCTGTGTTCTGTGGTGGCGTTATTATGAGTTTCGGCATAGATTCTTCCTTTCTTGTTATTTTATAGTAAAACCTAAAAATATGTGCACACTCCCCGGTAGATGCGGTTTCCTAACCGCATCTATGAGACTGAATAAACACCGGTTCGGTTAGAAAACCGAACCCGCCAAATGCCAAAAAGCGCATTTGGCGTTGATTTGGCTAAATGCCTTACGCGCATTTGGCGTTGATTCGTAGTGTGCAAATAATTATGGTTTTTACTATAATATTTTCCGTTAACCAAATTTCTTTTATATTAACGGAAAATATGGTATAATTCAAATGAAAATGTATAAGAAATTAGTGAAACTTTTATAGGATCAGCGATTGCAAAATCAATTTCAAAACTTGAAAATCTATCTTGACACTTGTTGTTTAAGTCGTCTCTTTGATAATCAAACACAGGAGCGAATTCAGCAGGAAACCCAAGCTATAGCAGCAATAATAGGTTTCTTCGCAACAATTAGCAATGGGTTATTAGCGATTTTTTGATGGTGGAGGTATTAAAGAATCCTAATTCAAATCAACGTAATATGATAAAAGATCTTCTAAATTACGCACATCATACTGTTTATGTTAGCGAACAAGAAATCTTGAAAGCCATACATCTTGAATTATTAAGTTTCAAGAGCGAAGACGCTTTGCATCTTGCATGTGCAGAGCGAGGCAATGCTGATGTATTCTTGACAACGGATGACAAGTTTGTCCGGAAAACGAAAAGTATTCAAGTTCGTAATAAACTTTCCGTTCAGGTTGAAAACCCTTACACGTGGTTACAGGAGGTTCTTAAAAATGAACACCCAAGCGATACTAAATGAAAAGATGGCAGAACTCCGCCACTCCGACCCAGAACTTCATGCACTTTTAGATAAAATCCTTAAAGACAAAAGTGGTGAAGGCGATTATACAACTGACCGACACAAATTGCCCGAACAAGATATCAAGGCGATTCTCAAGGAAATCCAGCAAGCGCGAAAGCCAAAATAGAGAACGGAAGTCATTGAACCCATTCACGAAATGGGTTAGTACTACACACCGAAGAGGTTGAAAGAATGGCACCGTTAAAAATTGACTTTGACAAAGGCACTCTCATCCTACAAAACGTCCCAGAGGAATTCCAATCACAGTTACCAGATATCCGCTGGGACGAACGCACGCTTACCCATCGTGCGCCTGCCTACCGTTATCGCCATATCGTCTCGCAGCTGCGTGCACACGACATCCCGTATAACGATACAGCACGACAATTCACAGTCAAAACCTTTACCAATCAAAAGTCCGTATCACCCTATCCCTACCAGTCTGAAGCAGTTGATGCATGGCACGCAAACAACAAGCGGGGCGTTATAAGCCTTCCGACAGGTGCAGGCAAAACCTTCATCGCAATTCTGCTCATTGCGGAGACGCAACGCCCAACGCTTGTACATGTGCCGACAATTGACTTAATGCATCAATGGTACGAAGTGCTAAAAGAACATTTTGGACAAGAGGTAGGGCTTTATGGTGGCGGACAACACGAATTACGAGACCTCACCGTGACAACGTATCAATCTGCAGTACTGCATGCACCTCACTACGGAAATAGGTTCGGTTTTGTTATTTTTGACGAATGCCATCACCTACCGGGAGACCAGTATCAATACGCAGCAATCAGTAGTATTGCACCTTTCCGTTTGGGGTTGACAGCCACCCCAGAACGTGTTGATGGAAAAGAGAGTAGACTCTATGCACTCGTGGGTGAATGTTGTTATGAGGCGAAGGTGAAAGAACTCTCAGGAAAAACGCTCTCCGAATATCGCGTCGTCACGATTGCAGTCGATATGGAAGACACTGAGCGAGTTCAGTATGAGGAAGCGCGCCGCACCTATTTGAATTTCCTTAAGAAAGCAAAAATCAATATGGGAACATCGCGCGGATGGCAAACGTTTTTGTGGAAATCCTCACAATCCGAAGCGGGACGTGCCGCTTTCAAAGCATATCTTACACAGAAGCAGCTTAGTTTCGCCTCCGCCGCAAAACAGGAGTGGGTGTGGAAACTAATTCAGCGGCATCGTGGCGATCGAATCCTCATCTTTACGCAGGATAACGATACGGCGTATCAAATAGGGACGCGTTTCTTTCTGCCAGTATTGACACATCAAACAAAACTGAAAGAGCGGAACGCCTTTTTAAATGGATTCCGCGATGGCACTTATTCTATCCTTGTTACCTCTAAAGTGCTAAATGAGGGGGTAGATGTACCGGAAGCGAATGTCGCTATTATTGTTTCAGGGAGCGGTAGCGTGCGTGAGCATGTGCAGCGGTTAGGACGTATCCTCCGCAAACGGGAAGGCAAACAGGCTGTGCTTTACGAACTCATTTCTAAACAGACCAGCGAACAATATGTTAACAAGCGACGAAGACAGCACCACGCGTACCAATAAACAAAATTAAGGCACAGTATCGGGGTTGAAAACCCCTCCCACAGTATCAGGTAAAAAACATGTGCTGTAATAAATTCCCTATCGCATCACACTAAATACCATGCTTACCAAAGATCTACTCCGATACAAAATTCAGAGCGGACAAATCTATCCTCAATTTGTTAATCCTACCGATAACAAATTGCTGACAATTGCTGATCAATTAATCGCTGTCTTTGAAGAATCATCAGACAAAGCACGGGCAAAGTTATTAGAGGCGAGTAAACATGTTATTGATAGCACAACGGGGACACCTATAATCAAGCGCGGGTTTGAAAAACTCTTGTTAGATCGGACAGAATTTGATACTGCTCCTAACGAAGAACTGATTGCGTTTCGGCAAAAGCTTTTTACTGAGACAAGTCGCTTGCTTGCACAAGAGCAGTTTCTGCATTATGCGGACTATCAGCAAAAAGTTTCACAGATAGCAGGAAACGAATCGCAACCCGAGGGGGAATTGGGTGATAGGTTGTACGCTGATTTGCCGAGTTGTCAACCGATTTTGTCTTTCAAAACACTTTCTGCTGAACACCTGCTTCACCGCTACAACACTGCACAGGTACAAGGGTTGCTCCTGCATTGTAATTCCCTCACTTTAAATCTCACCGATTCCATGACTGCTGAACTGCGCCAGTTGTTTAAATATCTTAGATTTAATCAACTCCTTTCCACAATTCGGAAAGAGAAAGTCGAAAACGAGGATTTGTTCCAGATTACGGTGGACGGGCCGCTCAACCTATTTTACAAAACAAAGCGGTACGGTATGAATTTGGCGAATTTCTTCGTCGCCGTATTGCATCAACCGAAATGGGAATTGACTGCTGATATTCAACTCCGAAATAAACGGAGTTCGCGATTATATCTCAATGAATCGTGTGGGATAAAACCGATTTCACAACAATTTCTTGCTTATATTCCTGAAGATATTCAACTCTTTCAGGAGATGCTCCGCAACAAAACGGATGAATGGCAGATTTATCAAGGAAGTCAATTTCTCCCTTTACCGGGAGATTTCTATTGCTTTCCAGATTATCAATTAACCCACACCAGCGGCATAGAAGTGGCAATGGAGTTATTCCATCCATGGCATCAAGGTCATCTTCTTGCGCGTCTCAACACACTTGCAGAACAAACCGATACCCTTCTAATACTTGGTGTTTCAAAAGAATTGGAGAAAAAACCGATAATTGCAGAGGCGTTGGAAGTATCTGCATATTTCTCAAAGTTCGGCTTTACCTTCCGTGATGTCCCGACAATGGGTGCCCTGCTGCCGATTTTGAATTCACTTGTTGACAATGACCTTTAAGCAGACAACAAATTCAATCTAAACATTGGAAATCAGTCTTGATTAACTCCCTTAGATTCTGGTAGAATAGAGGCGAACAATACCGATGGCAAGGAGAGAAAAATGAGATGTTTTGAAACCCGAGGTCCCGTAAATTCGCAGAAGAACTACGTCGTTTCACGCGCTGAGGAAACCTCAGATTTCATCAATCGCATCAAAAATGGTAGATATATTGTCCTCTTCGCACCACGGCAGACAGGCAAAACCACTTTCTTCCGTCACGCTCTTGACAGACTCTCAACAGAAGTCCCAGACTACTTCCCAATTCAATTAGATTTCCAAATACTGCGCAATGTCTCATCTAATGTTTTTTACCAACGGTTCTATGAGCTGGTCCGTGGTCAAATAGAAACTGTTTTACGCCAGCGTGGAAAGAATACCAATCAAACTCTAATACGATTTTTAGAAACCGCAAAACTTACTGACCATATTGCGATGATAAGGTTTTTTGAACAATTGGCGAATTTACTACAAGATCAGCGAATCGTTCTTATCATTGATGAATTTGATGGTATTCCTCAAGATGTTGTGAGTGATTTTCTATATTCGCTCAGACATGTCTATATATCTCGGACTACTACTCGATCACCCTATAGCCTTGGCATCGTCGGTGTCAAAAATATTACACAGTTAAACTATGACCGATCGATTTCGCCTTTCAATATCCAAGATGATTTCAACTTACCCAACTTTACGCTTGAACAAGTGCAGGAACTGCTATTGCAGTATACCGAAGAAACCGGACAAACTTTCACCTCAGAAGTAATTGAAATGTTGCATAGACAGACAGGCGGGCAACCCTTTCTCGTTAATCGATTCGCACAGATTCTTACCGACGAACTCAATATCCCAAAAACTGAGACAATTCGCATGGAACATTTTTTCTTAGCACACGCACAGATGTTGGAAGAACAGAATACCAACATAACTCATTTGCTTACTAATATTCGTAGAAACCCAAACTTTAAAAAGATTCTGATGAAAATTACATCTTATGAGCGAGGTATCAAATTTAGTTTGGATAATGAGATTATTAATGAACTTACTACTTACGGTGTCATTGCCAGAGGCACTGATGGCATGTGTGAGATTATTAATCCGATTTACCAACATCGTATTATGCAAGCATTCAGACCAATAATTAACGGACTTGAACATGAATACTTTCCGGAGGATGCCGATTTTGAAGATTACCTCACTTCCACAGGGCATATTGACTTGGAACGGCTTCTTGACAATTTTCGTGATTTTATTGCCCGCGTCGGCTTTCGCATACTTCAAGTGCCGGACACACCACAAGAATTTGTAGGACAGGACCTCCTTTACACCTATCTTGACCAGTTTGTCAGCATCGTACGCGGTGCCATGTATCTTGAAGTACAAACCGGACGTGGTAGGATAGACCTTATCATTTTCCACAATGGACGAAAATATATCGTTGAAACAAAGATATGGGAAGGAAAACGACGCTATGAGGCAGGCAAAAGGCAGCTTATCGCATATCTCAAATTAGAACAAGCGGTAGAAGGTTACTACGTTGTCTTTGACCATCGCGAAAACCCGGCTTCACTTGTGGAAACCGAAACAGAAGAGGGTTTAACAATTCGCAGTTATGTGATTCCCGTGATGCAGGAACGGCCTTCATCGGCAACATCCGAAAAATAATACCAAGAGAGGAAAATTTCGTTTTGGAAACAACACTGATCAACAAGATACCTTACTTGACGATTGATAGAGATAACAACAAACGTTATAGTGTTGTGTTCAGTCCAGATGGAAAGACACTGGCTGGTGACAAGGACAACACTATCCGTTTTTGGGATGCCGCCACAGGGCAAGAAAAGAAGATGTTCTGGGTGGATATCGGAGAAAATCACACAAGGACTGTTAGAAGTATCGCATTCAGTCCAGATGGCCAAATTATTGCTGGTGGAGTTGACGAAAGTGAAACGATTTGTCTTTGGAATACGGAAACAGAGGAACAGATTAAAACATTGCGGGAGAGGACAAGTAAAGCATTGCATTGGGTCAATACCGTTGCATTTAGTGCAGGTGGTAAGATACTCGCAAGTGGAAGTGAAGATGGTAATCTTTACTTGTGGGATGCAGCAACAGGTGAAAAGCTAAAAGCACTTACTGAAGATACAGAGAATATCTTTAGCGTCGCGTTCAGTCCAGATGGAAATACGTTAGCGAGTGGAAATGCTGGCAACACAGTCCGTTTATGGGATATCGCTTCGGGTGAACACAAGGCAACCCTTGAAGGACATAATAATTGGGTTTTTAGCGTCGCGTTCAGTCCAGATAGCAAAACTCTCGCGAGCGGTAGTTGGGACAAAACTGTCCGCCTGTGGGATACTGCTACGCAAAGGGAACTAAAAATTCTCACTGGGCATACGCACACTGTCTGGTGCGTTGCTTTTTGTCCAGATGGACAAACTGTCGCGAGTGGTAGTGAGGACAAGACAATCCACCTATGGGATATTAACACAGCGGAACATCTCAAAACTATCACAGGACATACTGCATCTGTCAAAAGTGTAGCGTTCAGTCCTGACGGAACAAAACTCGCAAGTGGCAGTGAAGATGGCACGGTGCGACTGTGGGAAATAGCGTAAGATGCATTTTCATTTATGGTAGATTATTGATTTAATTAGACATATTTGTCTGTGAATCAACGCCAAATGCGCGCATGGCATTCGGCGGGAGGGAACTCCGATTCCCGACTAAGAGTGGCATTAATCGCGATTCGGAGATCGCTCCTACAAGTGAGGTGTCCAATTCTTTCCATATTTCACCATAATTGTCTTATTGACATAATTCGGGTTTTCAACTAAACTTATGACATAAAGGATAGGCTTAGTGTTCAATTTTATGATTATAAAAAACTTAACGTTAACGTGAGCTCGGTAAAAGATATGAAGTCTTTAATGCTTTGAATTCTAATCTCATAACCTCGGTAGGTGCGGTTTCCTAACCGCACCATAAGCGTCAATTTAAGTTAAGAAAATGGATCTATTTTTGCGAATGTGTATAGCCCCAGCGGGGCGGAATGTTTATAGAAACAACGCACCCACAAATATAAGCTCCAGCGGGGCGAAATGTGTATAGTAGTAATGTATGTCGCTCCTACGGAGCTCAAGAAGTGTTGATAACTTTTTTCTATAAACATATCGTTCCTATGGAACTCAAGATGTAAAATCGGGTTTAGAAAACCCTCCTACAAGAAATCTTCACGAAATTGACGCCTATGGCGCGGTTTCCTAATCACACCAATTCCCTAAATTGCTTATACCGAACTCACGTTAACGTTATTCCAAAGGAGGCAATTATGTCAAAAATTCTCGTGCTATCAGGCGAAAACCATCGTTTCAATGCAAGCGCAAGTGTCATCCACAGTTTTCTGGATGCAGATACAGAGATTTCAGCAACACTAACCGACGATAAAGATGTTTTAGCATCTAAGGATTTAAATACTTACGATGCGTGTGTATTCGGCACCGGTTTCACCCGCTCGGAACGTCAGGAAGATGGCACTTCCAAACGCGTTCCAGATTTGACCGATGCTCAAGAAGATGGTCTGTTTCAGTTCGTGAATGGTGGCAAAGGATTAGTCGGCATTCATGGTACTGCGTGGTGGATCGGTGGTCGTGCTGTTGATCTCATTGGTGGACATGCAAACTGGCATCCTCCAGGTTCAACTTTCACTGTGCATATTCAGGACACTGAACACCCCACGACCCAAGGCGTTTCGGATTTTGACGTCGAAGATGAGATTTACATTTCAGCGCACGACCCACACATCCATGTATTAGCAACTGCGGAATGGTTTGGTAAGGCGCATCCGATGGCATGGGTTAAACCCTACGGTTCGGGTAGAGTATTTTATACAACCTTAGGACACGGCTCGGGGACCTTTGAACGTGTCGGAATGCAGAAATTCCTTACACAAGCAGTAAAGTGGGCTGCTACATCGTAAAGTTCCAAAGATGCACACGCTAAAAATCAAAAATGTAGAAACGGAAATCATCCATGTCAACCATCGCGGCAATTGGCTTTTCGTTAAGTTACATGCTGAAGATGGCACAACTGGTATCGGTGAGGCTTCGCACGGTAGAGACGACGAACGTGTCAGACACCTAATTGATACCCTAAAACCCGATATTATAGAAATAAATGTGTTTGAGTTAGAAGCATTTCGCCGCCGTTTTTTTCGTGATAGTGAGGGACATACTTATCATACCGCAATTAGTGGAATTGAACAGGCGATGTGGGACTTAGCAGGCAAAGCGTTAGGAGTACCGAGTTACCAATTGCTGGGTGGTAAGTGCCGAAATCGGATTCGTTTATATGCAAATATAAACCGTGCGACAGTAGATCGGAGTCCGCTTGGTTTTGCACGCAATGCCGAGCAAGCAGTCGCTGAAGGATTTACAGCAATCAAATGCGCGCCGTTTGATGGCGTATCGGTTTCGGATATATCAAAGGGAACGCTTACACCTGCTATTCGTTTAGGTATTGATCGAATCCGTGCGATTCGGACTGCTATCGGACCTAAAATTGATTTAATGGTAGATTGCCACAGTCGGTTTAATCCCGGTCTTATGATTCAAACTGCTAAAGCGTTAGACGACCTCAACCTATTTTGGATTGAAGATCCAGTGCCGTTGACTGATCTTGATGCCGTTGCACATGTAAGCCAATCTACCTCTATGCCGATAGCAACAGGTGAGCGCTTGCGTACACTGACTGATTTTGATCGCCTGCTAAAACGAGGGAGCGTTGACTATATTTTACCGGATGTCAAACATGTTGGTGGTTTGTTGGGTTTAAAAAAGATAGCGTCCCTTGCAGAGACAACGAACGTCAAAGTAACACCTCATAACCCAAGCGGTCCCGTCGCAACAGTTGCAAGCGTGCAATGCATGGCAAGCGTGCCGAACTTTGGCATCCTTGAATATGCTTGGGGTGAGGTAGATTGGCGTAGTTCACTCGTTGATCCACCCGAACAAATTATTAACGGTTTTATTGAACTTTCAACACGATCAGGACTTGGTATATCACTCAAATCCTTATAAACGAACACTCTTTTAGGATACAAACTCATGAAACTATTTACACTTTTTAATTTACTTCTGATTGTCTGTTTGGTCGGTTGTCTTGGCAGCCAGCAGACAACACAGACACTTGAGACAGAAACCGCATCCACTGAAACAGAAACGTCTAACGCCCTCGCGGTGCTTGAACTTTCAACACCTAAAACAACCTATTCAGCGCAAGAAGCAATTCCGTTAGAACTTACGATTCAAAACGGTAAGTTTGATCTGCTTGTGCCGTTTTCCAGCGTTTCAACACAAAGTGCTTTCAAACTACTTGCGGTGACAGATAGCAACGGTGAGGTCGTTAAGATGAAAACACGGGTTCCGCTCGCAAATCCTCTCAAAACGCTTTACAAAGATGGGAAATCTGTCAGGTGTATTCAAGGCTTTGATATGAAAGCAGGTGCGACGCAGACAGTTTCTCTGGAAAATCTGCAGACACATTATCAACTTCAACCCGGCAGTTACACAGTAAAAGTTGTGATTGAATTAGAGGTATACCGAGAATCTATGGAAGATCAGCATCCAGAAGTGATTGAATTACAGCGCGAAATCCAGAAATATCAGAATAGCACAAACCCACAGTTTACCCCAGAGGCAAAAAAGGAAGCAATCAGTTACACGCAGGATCAAATTGATTTCATCAAAGAGAAGCATAAGGAAGCGCTGCAAAACATCTATTTGCCGCTCAAATCGCTTCGTGGGAAAGCATCTCTTGAATCTAATACTATTTCTCTGACCATACAGTAAAGATTACGAAACGACAACATTTATCGGCAATTAAGCGTCACTTGCCGCGTCTGCTCGTTAGAATCTTATCCTTGAATTTTAGGACTTAGGCACTTTGCTCGTTTTCAGACGTTACAGCGTTTGTAGTCGCGCAATTCATTGTGCCTCTTACATTTCAGGACTTACGCACTTTTTTTTAAAGTCCCTCTGATAAGGGGATTTAGGGGGCGGGCCCCCATAGCGATAGCGTATGGGGAGATAAAATACCGAAATTACGGCTTTTTAAGTCCAACTATTTCCTTTTTTTGCTCATTTTGCGTAAGTCCTGACATTTATCTTAGTCGCAAGAGACACTCAGAGTTCCACCGTGCTTGACAGACTCTTTCGTGCCATACTATTCTTTAGGTCGCCAGAGATGTTCTTCAGTTATTCCCAATTCTTCCAAAATTGGTTCAAGTAATGATAATTCTCCCAGCTGCTTTGTGTTATGTGCATCGCTCCCAATGAGCAATTTCACATCCCGTTCCAAGCATAGTTGATAGAACTCAATGAGGTGGAGTTGATTGTAACGGACCATCTTAGGACTGATCTCTATACCCAAACCGCGCTGAGAAGCAAGGTCCAGTTGATAAATTAACCTTTTCTGCTCAAGGTTGCGCATCATTTCCTGTCCAAAAGCAGCAAGTTCCTCTTGAGTAAACTGAAAGACATCTGGGGAGAGCAGAAATGGATGGACGACTGCATCGGTGATAGGACAAGCAATCGCTGCCTCAAACATATAAATTTCGTGGAGTGCCACACGCCGTGGATCGCGAAAACTTCTCGGTTGTGCGACACCTCGTAGGTGGTAGTGATTCGGAGCCATCAGGACATAATCAAAATATGATGCCAAACGAATGTTAATTGAGGTAACCTGATATTCCAACATCTGTGACTCCACACCAAAATGCACTTCAATTGATGCGTCCGCCTGCTTTATTGCCTCCCGTGCAGCTTGAATCGTTTTTACTTTGGACTGATAACTGTAATCATGATCAGTTATCCCGATTGCTTCAGTCCCACGTTCCTGTTGAAATTGAATAATTTTCTCTATACTAAATTCATTGTCCGCACATCCGGAAAGTTGTGTATGGATATGGTAGTCACAACTAAACATTTCGTACTCCTTCAAACTTTTTCATTCCTAATAGAATTATTGCAAAATATTAGATGTATTGCAACAAAAAATTGCAGAAGCGATAAACCGTTAACATAACGTGAGTTTGATAAATCCCGTAGGGAATCAACACCGAATGCCATAGGCGCATTCGGTGGGGTAGAACGGAAATGGACAATAAAAACAGCCTCTAAAGAGAGGTTGTTGACCCATTTGAGGTCTACATTTCTGAAAAAATAAGTGAAACCCAACTCGCTCTACCCATAGGTGTAAACTTAAGCACATAATTACCAGATTGTCTCTTGTGGGAGGGAGACCTTGTCCGCCCGATTTTGTGAGACTCAAACTGTCCAATCGGGGTTGAAAACCCGCCAAATGCCAAAAAGCGCATGCTGCGTTGATTTGGCAGCATGCCGGACGGGGAATGCCAAAGGGCATTCGGACCCGGTGAATGACTAAAGACGAATGCGCGTATGGTATTCGCCATGATTCATACCGTTGATTTCTTGATTTGGCGCATGCTGCGTTGATTTGGCTGAATGCCCGACAAATGCCACAGGCGCATTTGGCGTTGATTCAAGCATTCATAGCGTTGATTTATGGGTTTCGCTTTGCTCTACCCAACGGACATCTATATTCATTCTAATTATCAAGCTCACGTTAACATAAAATGTTCCAAGAACACCTTAACTTTTAAAATAACGGAAATACGTGAGTCACTATTTTTTTCCTTGCAAATTTCAACTAAATTAGGATATACTTTTATAGACTCAATAAAAAAATAACACACCGCAAGACTAACTGATAAAGACTTGGTTCTAAAAATAAGGGTAATTATAGATGCTATTTAATTTTGCAAATGTCCTGATTTTTTTAGTTGTCGGCTGCCTATTTGTCATCTTAAACCTTACTATTTCTCGCCTCCTGCATACAAAACTGTTTTCAGGCGAAAAATATATCCCTTATGAATGCGGGGAAGACCCAATTGGCGACACACGGATCAAGTTCAACACTCGTTTTTACGTTATTGCACTTATCTTTTTAATCTTTGACGTGGAAGTCGTTTTCCTTCTTCCATGGGCAGTTGTTTTCCGAAGTTTAGGTCTCTTTGCATTTTTGGAAATGCTTGTCTTTATAGCAATTTTATTAGTTGGTCTCGCTTATGTCTGGGCAAAAGGCGATCTTGAGTGGATACGTTCTACGCAATTAGAGGTCCAATCCTTCCAGAGGGAGGAAAGTTATGATAATTGATGAAAAATTAGATAAAAACGTTATTGTTACTTCAGTTGATGCCGTTGCGAATTGGGCGCGTTCCTCAGCGCTTTGGCCGATGACGTTTGGTCTTGCTTGCTGTGCAATCGAGTTTATGGCTACCGCTGCTTCTAACTACGACTTGGACAGATTCGGGGCAGGTGTTCCGCGTGCAACACCACGCCAATCTGATTTAATGGTGATCTCTGGTACTGTAACGCTGAAAATGGCAACACGTATCAAACGCCTTTATGAGCAAATGCCTGAACCCAAGTACGTTATTTCTATGGGAAGCTGCGCTACCAGTGGTGGTCCTTATTGGCAGCATGGATACCACGTTCTAAAAGGTGTTGATCGGATAATCCCCGTTGACGTTTACGTGCCCGGATGTCCCCCGCGCCCAGAAGCACTTATTGAAGGTTTGTTAAAATTACAGGAAAAAATCAAAACCCAAACCGTCGCAAAACGTGCTAATGTTCCGTTCCTGAAAAGACTTTTCACCAAAACAGAATGGTACGAACACGAAAAAACTGAACAGACTGAAGGTGCTGATGAAACAGAAACGGCTGCATCTGAAGCATCTGAAGACCAAGCCGCTGAAACTACCGCATAAAACCAGTACTATCTCATCTGGAGTAGATATTACGTGAACCCAGAAGAAATTTATAAAATCCTAACCGACAAGTTTGATGAATCTGTCCTCGGTTTTGACACCGAACTTGCGGGTGACCCAAGTATTCAAATTGCGCCATCAGCAATTGCAGACGTGTGTCAATTTCTTGCAGAAACTGACACGTTGGCGTTCGATTCGTTGATGTGTCTTAGCGGTGTTGATCTGGGCGCCAAGGAAGAATATCTCTCTGTCGTCTACCATCTCTACGCTATGCAACATAGGCATAATGTGGTTTTGAAAGCACCCGTGCCGAAAACTGACGCGCATCTTCCAAGTGTTTCACATATCTGGAAAACTGCGGATTGGCATGAGCGTGAAGCGTACGATCTATACGGTATTCTCTTTGAGGGGCACACCGACCTGCGCCGTATCCTACTTCCCGATGATTGGGAAGGATATCCGTTACGAAAAGATTACAAAGAACCCGACTTCTATCGTGGAATGCGCGTGCCTTACTAAGCAATAAATGAAACAAATAGACATAATAGATAAAGTCAATCCTCAAAACCCCACTATGGAAACCACACAACAGACAGAATCAAAAATAATAGAATTGAAACCTTTTACTGATGAGATGGTCGTAAATATGGGACCTCAACATCCAAGTACACACGGGGTGTTACGTCTGGAATTGAGGTTGGATGGTGAGGTAGTGCGGGAAGCTATTCCACATATCGGTTATCTACATCGCTGTTTTGAGAAGCATTCAGAAAATCTCTCTTACCCCCAAATCATTCCTTTCACTGATCGCATGGATTATGTAGCGGCAATGAACCAGAATTGGGGGTTTTGTCTTGCTGTTGAAAAACTGATGGCAGCAGATGAAACAAAAGATTTTGCAGTACCTGAACGGGCTGAATATTTGCGTATACTTATCTGCGAATTAAATCGGATTGCAAGTCATCTGTTATCTTTTGGAACGTATGGCATGGACATCGGGGCATTTACGCCGTTTCTCTATGCGTTTCGCGATCGAGAACGACTCCTCCTACTTTTTGAGAAAATCTGCGGTGCACGACTTACCTATAACTATATCCGCATCGGTGGTGTCTCTGAAATCATCCCGATGGAACCCGGTTCACTTGATGAACAGAATTTTTTGGACGAGATTAAAGATTTTCTCGACTATTTTGAACCGAAGATTGACGAATATAACGACCTTCTAACATCAAACAGTATTTTCTCCGAGAGGACTATGCGGGTCGCTGTGATGTCTGCAGAAATGGCGCTTAGCTACGGTGCGACTGGTCCAAATCTTCGCGGCTCAGGCATTGATTGGGATTTACGACGAGATGAACCGTATTCTATTTATGACCGATTTGATTTTGATGTACCTGTTGCTAAGGATATTCCGGAGTTAGGGGCTGTTGTCGGGGACTGCTGGAGTCGCTACAAAGTGCGTATGGACGAAATGAAGGAATCAGTGCGAATAGTCCGACAAATTTTAGCGGAAGGTCTTCCCGATGGTCCTGTCATGGCGGATTTGAAGGCTGTGCGTCCGCCAAAAGGTGAAATCTATTTCCGTAGTGAAGCACCGCGCGGCGAACTCGGATTTTATATAGTGAGTGACGGTACACCGAAGCCAGTACGCCTTAAAGGACGTTCCCCCTGTTTCAGTGCGTTAAGCGCGCTACAAGAACTGAGTCGTGGTTTGATGGTTGCAGATATTATTGCGATTATTGGTAGCATTGATATTGTCATGGGAGAAGTTGATCGGTAACAACATCTAAATGGAGTTTACAATGAGAATCACAACTATGACACAAGCAAAGATAGTTTTTTGGACTGCCACAGTGATGGTCGTTCTCGCAGCGTTAATAGTGTTCTTGACCAATTTTGATGGGGCACTCTTGCTTATTGGTGCAATATTGCTGTATGAAGCGGTTGCTCGATCTGAACCGGGACGTGAAATATTTCCAAACCAAACGAGTCTCTTGCCTAAGAACAAGGTATTTTTGTGGATATTCGCATTGTCAGGGATTCTATTGACTGTAAATTCGGTTTTAGAACTTTGGAAATTTGTGTTTGCCGCATAGCATAAGTAGTATCCTAAAGTAAGGGATAGATTTATTTGTGGACAGTGTAGGTATTCCGAATCTATTAGGAGATTAGATGTCAGATTTTTTATCTCAGTTTTTTTCTCCAAGAATAAATTTGCAAGAGGAAACCAATTGGGCAACAGATTTCGTCCAAAATGTTATCATTCCACGATTGCCAGAAGCGGTCGCGGGACATTTCTCTGTGGAATTAGGCACTGTTCTCGTTATGGTTGCTTTTGCTGGTATTTTCGTCGCTGTTGTGCCGCTACTTCCATTGGTCTTAGTGCTTGCTGAGCGGAAAGTCGCTGCGCGTTTTCAGAACCGAACAGGTCCCATGCGTGTAGGTCCCTGGGGCACGCTGCAAACGTTGGCAGACGGCATAAAACTCATCTTCAAAGAAGATTTTATTCCACCACAAGGCGATAAACTCCTTTTCTTACTTGCACCCTATGTCATATTTGCTTGCTCTTTTGCGGTGTTTGCCGCAATTCCGTTCGGTGATGGAATCCCTATTCCTGGCGACTTTAATATCGGCATCTTCTATATTATGGCGATCTCCTCTGTAATTGTCATGGGAGTGATAATGGCAGGTTGGTCCTCAAACAGCAAATGGTCGCTGTTGGGTTCGTTACGCTCCGCTGCACAGATTGTCAGTTATGAAATCCCTCTCGGTCTCTCTATTTTGACAGTTGTTATGCTCGTTGAAAGTTTGGGGATGAAGCAGATTGTGGCAAGTCAGGATGGTGGAATTTTCACTTGGCTCATTTTTCGGACACCATTTACCTTTATCGCATTCTTTATTTTCTTTATATCTTCTATTGCCGAAGTCAATCGAACACCGTTTGATCTGCCAGAAGCAGAATCTGAAATTGTTGCCGGATTTCATACCGAATATAGTGGCATGCGGTTTGCGCTCTTCTTTATTGCTGAATACGCAAATATGTTCGCTGTCAGTGCAATTGCCGTGACGCTTTTCCTTGGTGGATGGCAAGGTGTCTTGCCGGGGTACGATTTCCTCGGAGGTTTCCCAGGGTTCGTTATCAAAACATTAGGACTCGTCTTCCTGATGATGTGGTTGAGGTGGACACTGCCACGTTTACGAGTCGATCAACTCATGAATCTGTGCTGGAAATATTTTATTCCTATTTCTTTTTTCAACATTTTAGGCACAGGAATATGGGGTCTGATTTTTAGACATGATGATGTATGGAGTATCGGAATCAGTTGTGCGATTATCTATGTGGGTCTAATCGGCGCGTATGCCGTCGCTGGCAGGAATCTTGCGCGAAAACCTGAGCCACAAGCGAGCTCAGTTTAAATTGTGGTATCAACAATAAAGAAAAATCACATTAGTTTTTATGGATAGAAATTGCTAAGCAAATTCAGGAGTACATTATGGATACTGCAAAAATTGTTTTGTACCTCGTAAAAACGGATCACAAATTTCAATGGATGCTTGCCGCAATCTTTTTGATGTTTGTAGGTCTTTTCGTAGTATTCTTCGGTAAGTCAATTGGTTTGGAAACCAATACAAAAAATTTAATTACAAGCGGATTGTTTGGATCGGCTGCTTAATTTTCTTTTTTGTCAGTGAAAAGAGCAAATATTTTAACCTGTTTATGTGTGGATTTTTTAGTGCATTATTTCTCATGACTCTTTTCGATCTATTGGGGCATGGTTGGTAATCTGCATCTGTAGTGTCAAGAAAACTACAGACTTAAAAAGGAACATTTGTTATGGACAAATACATACGCAACATATATAAAGGCGTTTATACCGTCCTCGTTGGTATGCGGATCACGATTCGGCAGTTTTTTGAACCCAACGTCACACACCAATATCCCTACGAACACGATTTTGAGAAAAAGCAGAACGTCCGTGAAATTCCAAAGGGTTATCGTGGTCAACTCTACAATCGGATTGAGGATTGTATCGGCTGCAAAAAATGTGAGTTGATTTGCCCTGTGGATTGTATTACGATTACAGGCGACAAACTTCCGAAAGGTGAACAACTCTGGGATAGCATGAACGTTGTACACTTCAAGGATGGGCGTGAAGTCATCGGAATCATTGAAGGTGACGACAAGAAAATAATGTCAGAAGACTCCATGACTATTACAAATATAACGACACGCTTAGGATCACAAGAAGTCGTTGACCGCTTGGAGCCATCGGAAGATGAAAGCCGAACTGAAACCTTTACCACAGACGAAGTGTCTCGCGTCGTTACGCGTAACCCCGTTGTTTTTTATCTTGACCAGTTCGATATTGATATGTCTCTCTGTATGTATTGTGGGCTTTGCACGGAAGTTTGTCCAACACAATGCCTCGTCATGAAGGATTCACTTGAAGGTATTGAGTATTCAAGTTTTGACCGCACAGACTTAATTTTCAATTTTGACAAGCAGGAGATGTACGATAAAGACGAAACGGATAACACACAAGCTGCAGATTAGGGCAGTTCTACGTTCAAAGTTTTTGCAAGAATAGTTTATAAATGGAATTTACAATCAAAACATTTATTTTTTACGGATTCGCACTTTTGACAATTGCCTCCGCACTGGCAGTGGTAACCGTGCGAAACATTGTCCATGCGGCATTTGCGCTAATGGTCACGCTGTTTGGGGTTGCGGGGCTTTACGTGTTTTTACAAGCAGATTTTCTCGCAGCAACACAAGTGATTGTCTACGTCGGTGGTATTCTGGTGCTTATCCTCTTCGGTGTTATGATGACAAGCGGACGGTTGGAGATGCGTATCCACATTGAACGCGGTCAACTGCTGTTAGGCGGTGGGATTTCTCTTGCACTGCTTATGCTCCTTTTGACTGTGATTGCCAATACACCTAAATGGGAAAATCTTACCGATGACGGAACGGCATTTGCACCAACAACTGAACGCATCGGTAAACTAATTTTGAATGAAAAATTTCTACTACCGTTTGAGGTTGCTTCTGTGCTGCTATTAGTTGCGTTAATCGGTGCTGCGCTTATTTCTCGCAAGGAGGTCCGGGATTAATTCCTTGTATTTTTTAATTGAGTTTGTAGGTTGGGTAGAGCGCAAGCGAAACCCTTATGTGTCAATTTAGAGCCTGATTTTCTCGTTGGAAGGTTAATGATCCAGATTTTCTTCTTGTAGGAGCGACCTCTTGGTCGCGACCAGGAGGTCGCTCCTACAGAATGCAAGAGGCGCAATAAATTGCGCGACTACAAACGCGTTTTTTCTTAAATTGACACCTATAGGTAAAGCGCAAGCGAAACCCAACGCTTAGGATAAAAAATGAGTCTACAACACTATTTAGTAATCAGTGCAATTCTATTTACGCTCGGCATTTTTGCAGTGCTAACTCGGAAAAACGCTATCAGCATTCTGATGGGTATTGAACTTATTCTCAATTCCTGTAATCTTAACTTCGTTGCATTTTCGCGTTTTGTTACGCCACCCGAAATTATTGATGGTCAGATAATCGCTATCTTCGGTATTGTGCTTGCCGCAGCAGAAGCAGCTGTTTTTCTCGCAATTATTCTCGCTATTTACCGTGAATTCGGTAGCATCCGTCCAGACGAAGTGGATACCTTGAAAGGTTAAAAACAAAAAACATGGTTGTGTCCTTAATTAGTATTATATTACTTTGCCCGCTTGCTGCCTTCGCGATTTTTGCGCTATTCGGGTTAGCAAAACGGAGTTTCCCGCGGCAAGACCTTTTGTCGACTGCAGCAATGCTGGTTGCCCTCGTCTGCTCTTTCCTCCTTTTACGAGAAGTTGTCCCCAAGCCAGAACCACACACTGTTAATTGGATTTCGCTTGGTGATGTCACCTTCTCGATGGGTTTTTACCTTGACAGCGTTACCGTGATTATGCTGATCGTTGTCACGCTGGTCAGTAGTCTTGTGCATATCTTCTCAATGGGATACATGCATGGTGATCCGAGGTATCCACGGTTTTTCGCCTACCTTTCACTTTTCTCCTTTTCAATGCTATTTCTGGTAGTGTCGGATAATCTTCTCGGTATCTATATCGGTTGGGAACTTGTCGGCCTCTGTTCCTATCTGCTTATCGGTTTTTGGTTTGAAAAGGACTCCGCTGCGAATGCATGTAAGAAAGCGTTCCTGACGACACGTGTCGGTGATGTCGGCATGTTCATCGGCATGATGATGTTGTTTGCTGAATTCAGAACGCTCTCTCTTTATGGAGATAGTGGTATCTTTGAGGCAGTGAGAACGTTAGAATCAGGACAAATATTATGGCTTTCTATTGCTGGTATTCTCATTTTTTGTGGTGCTATCGGAAAATCTGCACAGGTGCCGTTGCATACATGGCTGCCTGATGCGATGGAAGGTCCTACACCTGTCAGTGCATTAATTCATGCTGCTACAATGGTTGCCGCAGGCGTGTATCTCACGGCTCGGATGTTCCCAATTTTAACACCGAGTTCGTCTCTGGCAATCGCATACATCGGTGGGATTACCGCACTTGTCGCTGCAACTATCGCTATTGTCCGATTTGATATAAAGCGGGTTTTGGCATACTCTACAGTTAGCCAGTTGGGATATATGATGTTGGCAATTGGTGCTGGGAGTTATGTTGCGGGACTTTTTCACCTTACTACGCACGCATTTTTCAAAGCGTTGCTGTTTCTCGGTTCTGGTAGCGTTATCCATGCCTTCCATGCAATGCATGCCCACCATGACGATGAACACGCAAACGATGCGGAACATGAACACGATAACCACAGTTTAGTTCATGAACATGGCTCCGAAATCCCACCTGACCAAGATATGCGGAACATGGGAGGACTCCGCAGAAAAATGCCGCTGACCTTTATCACTATGCTCATCGCAACGTTATCTATCTCTGGCGTGCCGTTCCTCTTTTCAGGGTTTTGGAGTAAAGATGCGATTTTAGGCGGTGTGCTTGGACAGGCAATGACATCACATTCACCACATTACTACATTCTGTTTGGCATGGCACTCATTGCGGCGGGCATTACGGCGTTCTATATGTTCCGTCTGATATTCATGACCTTTTTCGGTGAACCGCGCAATCAGGAAATGCACGACATGGCACACGAATCCCCATGGGTGATGGTGGTGCCGCTCGTTGTTTTGGCGATACTGAGTTTTCCTGTCGTGAATACAATCTGGTTTAACGAAGACTATATTAAAAAGCCAGACCAACCCCATATTCAGACGCCGCAACATGCACAGGTTTTACCCGACACCAAAACAGGCGATGCGAATTTTGGGATCGCATTCTTCGGGATTTCCGAAGCGCACGCAGCTGAAGAAGAGGGTGGAAAAAACACAGAAAATGCAGATGATGCACATCATATACACAAACTTGCACATAATATCGCAATGGTGTTGTCTATCTGTGTCGCAGGTTTAGGCATACTACTATCTTGGCTGTTTTACCATAAACGAAGGTTCTCTGCCGAATCTGTTGCAACAACTTACCGTCCGGTCTACAACCTATTTTGGAACAAATACTATTTTGACGAATTTTACGATGGTGTCTTAGTGGCACTGACGGTTTGGAAGTCTCGACTTTTTGCCAAATTTGACCTTTCTATCATTGATGGTATCGTGAACGGTGTTGCAACGATAACGTGTCAAATATTCGCTGCATTCATCGGATTTTTTGATAACCGTGTTATTGATGGCATTGTTAACAGAGTGGCGGAAGTTACCTGGGCCGCTGGCGGCAGAATCCGAAGAATTCAAACAGGAGCCATACAAACCTATCTCTTTGTCGTTCTTGGCGGGATAGTGTTGATAATTTTGATTTTCCGGGCATTGTAGTTGAAATACATAAAATACTGCCTGATGGGATAAGGAGGATTCCCACTAAATGTTATTGTCTCTAATGATTTTTGTCCCATTGCTTGGGATGATCGTTGTTTTACTTCTACCGAGGGAGTCGGAAGAATTAATAAAACGCGTTGCGCTTGTATTTACGCTTATCCCGTTACTACTTGCAGTGTACTTATTCATAACCCACAACCAACCGGAACTTGCAAGGCTCTGGAAACAAGATGTTCCTTGGATTGAGACATTCAATATCCAGTATCATGTCGGTATTGATGGCTTAAGCGCAATACTGATACTCCTCACAGCCCTTTTGGGACCAATCTGTGTGCTTGCCTCTTGGCGCAATATTGAAAAGGGCATTAAGGCATATATGGCGTTGTTCCTGTTGCTTGAAACAGGGATGCTAGGCTTTTTCGCTGCGCTGGATCTGTTCCTGTTCTTTGTCTTCTTTGAACTGACACTGCTACCGATGTATTTCCTGATCGGTGTGTGGGGCGGACCACGCCGAGAATATGCTGCTATCAAATTCTTTCTCTATACGCTCTTCGGCAGTGTACTGATGCTGGTAGCAATCATAGCAGTGTATCTCAACAGTGGAGTACCAGGTGATCGAACATTTGATATTCCGACACTTATCACACTTGCTGGAACACAAGGACATGCTCTTGCCGATCCAGTCTTCCAACGTTGGATTTTCGCTGGGTTCTTTATCGGATTTGCCGTAAAAGTGCCGATTTTCCCCTTCCATACTTGGCTCCCGGATGCACACGTTGAAGCACCGACAGCAATTAGCGTAATCCTTGCAGGTGTCCTTTTAAAAATGGGAACTTACGGACTGGTGCGGATTAACATGGATATGTTACCAGAGGGCATGGCGTTCTTCACTAATGGAGTCGGTTTTGTAGGGAACAGTCTTGCACTGCTTGGCTTTATTAATATCGTTTACGGATCCTTCTGTGCGTTAGCGCAAACCGATTTTAAGAAATTGGTGGCATATTCCAGTATCGGACACATGGGATTTGTTATCTTGGGGCTTGCCGCAGGAAATGAAGTCGGTGTCACTGGGGCAATTCTCCAGATGTTTAATCACGGTGTCATTAGTGCGATGCTCTTCCTACTTGTTGGTGTCCTTTACGACCGTGCACACCATCGTGAAATTAACGGGTTTGGTGGTTTAGGAAATAGAATGCCAGTCTATATGGGTATCACAACGCTTGCGTTTATGGCATCTTTGGGATTGCCTGGCTTAAGCGGATTTATTGGTGAAGCGTTTTCCCTGCTTGGTGCTTATGAGAGATTCCAAGTATTGACTATTCTATCAACAATCGGCATTGTGGTAGGTGCGGCATACTTCCTCTGGACACTTCAACGTGTTTTCTTGGGAACACTCAACCCTAAATACGAAGCGCTTCCTGAGATAAACGGACGTGAAATCTTGACTTTAGTACCGCTCGGAATCTTAACCATTGTCCTCGGTATTTGGCCCCACTTTGCAATTGAAATGTTCAGCGAATCCGTTACCGAACTCACTACTAAAATAATGAGCACACTTCAGGCGAGTCTTTAGGAGGAAGGTGTGGATTACTTAGAAAATATTGAAAGCCTTGCCTATTTCAGTCCAGAGATACTCCTTGTCGTCTTCGCAGCTGCTGTCATTATTCTTGATTTATTTGTTAAAAATCGGGAAAGTGATAAGGTTGCATATCTTGCGCTTGTGGGACTCGGATGTTCTTTAATTGCTATTCTTATCACGAATTCCATTCTCGGCACTAACGAATCAAAAAACCTTTTTTGGGGTATGATTCGGTTGGATGGGTTTGCCGTATTTTTCAAAATTCTTCTGTTACTGGCAACCGCCGCAACGATTCTTTTCTCCCTCCGTTCCGAGGAACTTGATGCAAGATTGAAAGGCGAATACTATGCCTTGTTATTAGCCGTTACCTTCGGAATGTTTCTTATGGCATCGTCAACAAATTTGTTGATGATTTTCATTTCGTTAGAAACGGTCAGCCTTACCTCCTACATTCTCGCTGGGTTTTTGACGCATAGCCCACGTTCAAGCGAAGCAGCGTTCAAATACATCACTTATGGTGCCGTAGCATCTGGAACGATGCTGTTTGGTTTATCCTTCATTTTCGGCATGACGGGAACAGGTGACCTTACCACAATTGGTCAGCAGCTTCCAGCGGTCCTTGCTTCAGGTGAAGTAACTGCACTCGGCGTACTGATTGCGATAACTTTCATTCTCGCGGGTATAGGTTATAAAATTGCTTCAGTCCCCTTCCACATGTGGTCACCAGATGTTTACGAAGGTGCGCCTATTCCGATTACTGCGTTCCTATCTGTCGCCTCAAAAGCCGCGGGATTCGCTCTGTTCCTTAGGTTTTTCTTCTCAGGATTTGGCAATTCAGAAGTTATGCAATCTATTGACTTAGGATTGTTATTAGCGATAGTTTCCGCACTCACAATGACTATCGGAAACCTCGCCGCCCTACCACAGCGTAACGTCAAACGTCTATTGGCATATTCAAGTATTGCCCATGGCGGCTACTTGTTGATGGGTGCTGTCTTGCTGACTAATGGCGATACTGCCCTTGTCAACAAGGGAATTAGTGCGATCCTCTTTTATCTTATCATCTACCTTTTTATGAACCTCGGAGCCTTTTATATTGTTGTTCTGGTTGCTAATGAATCGGGTAGTGAAATGATTGAAGGCTACCGTGGACTCTCGTCTCGATCGCCCTTAGTCGCAGGTGCGATGGCAATTTTCCTCTTCTCGCTAACAGGGATTCCACCTCTTGCCGGTTTCTTTGGGAAATGGGTGCTGTTTACCGCGGTTATTGAAGGAAATTTATATTGGCTTGCGTTTGTTGGATTGTTAAACAGTGTCGTTTCTCTCTACTACTACGCTCGTATTGTCAAGGCGATGTATCTTGAATCTGCTGAGGATACGGAGCGTGTTTCCTTTTCTAAAGACACCTTTGTCTTGTTGAGTGTCTTTGTTATCCCAACAATTCTCATCGGATTTTTGAATATTTTCTACTCCCTCTCTGAAAAGATCACACTACAATAACATATAGCAGCGGGTATGTAAAGTTTTGTCATTAACCGTTGCTTTTTCTCGTTGGAGGGGTTTTCAACCCCACTGAATGCCATACGCGCATTCAGTGTTGATTTGGATTCTCAATTGCCACAAGCCTGTTGGGCATTGACTTGGGTCTCTTCTGTAGGAGCGACCTCCTGGTCGCGACCAGGAGGTCGCTCCTGCAGAATCCGCGTAATCCGTAACAAACAAGTGACAAAAACTTTACACACCATATAGCAGCAAATAGATTGACAAACAGCGTCTATTTGGATATACTTAACACTAAGGTCAATGCCCGGTCGTCTAATGGTAGGACGCATGGCTCTGGACCATGTAGTGAAGGTTCGAGTCCTTCCCGGGCAGTCATTTACTGACAGAACAACTATTTACGTACGTAACGTGAGTTTGATAAATAGTTAGGATTTCTACATTTCCTCTTAAAGTCCTCTGATAAGTGGGATTTAGGGGTTAAAAACACCAAAATAACGATTTTTTCAGCAAATATGCCCGTTCTCTGTTCAATTTTTGCCTGTCCTACGTAGTGTTACAACCAGAAAGGAAACAAATGGAAAGGGTAGAAACCTCACCTGATGAGTATATTGCAAACCAAGAACCAGAAATTAGGACGGTTTTAGAGGAACTTCACACGCTGATTAGAACCGCCTTGCCAGATCAAGACTACTGTATGTGGGAAGGTGTTTTTTGGGGTGGGAGTGAACAGCAAATCATCGGCTACGGCAATTTTTCTTACGTGCGTTCTGATAAGAAGCAAGTTGAATGGTTTCTTGTTGGGTTGGCACGACAGAAGAATTACTTCAGCGTGTATGTGAATGCAGTTGAAGGGAAACAATACTTAGCTGAAATCTACAACTCCCGACTCGGTAAAGTTAAGACCGGCAAAAGTAGCGTCAGTTTTCGGAACTTGGAAGATGTTAATCTTGATGTGTTACGTGAGATGATTGAACACGCAGGAAGAATAACAACTGAAAGCGAATCGTAGACATCAAGCAGTGAAACAGCACTTTTGAAGAAACCCAATATCATAAGCCGCTATCGTCTAGGGGTCAGGACGGATGGTTCTCAGCCATCAAACCGGGGTTCGAATCCCCGTAGCGGTATTTCTATCCATAAGGGCGGGAGTAAATTACCTGCCCCTTGTCTTAACGCGTCAATCCTTCTTAACTTGTACTCCCACACATTGGAGAATGCACACATGCCAGATACCTCTGAACACACCAACCGCCTCATCCATGAAACAAGCCCTTATCTACTCCAACATGCACACAACCCTGTTGATTGGTATCCGTGGGGTGAAGAAGCGTTGGAACTTGCCAAACGCGAACAGAAACCTATTTTGTTGAGCATCGGTTACTCTGCCTGTCACTGGTGTCACGTGATGGAACGCGAGTCCTTTGAAAATGAGGAAATCGCAGCGGTCATGAACAAACTGTTCGTAAACATCAAGGTAGACAGAGAGGAACGCCCCGATTTAGATGAAATCTACATGAACGCTGTCCAAGTTATGACTCGCCACGGCGGTTGGCCAATGACTGTTTTCCTTACCCCAGATCTGAAACCTTTTTACGGTGGCACCTACTATCCGCCTGAAGATCGATACGGCAGACCTGGGTTTCCAAAAGTGATGAGCGCCGTTGCAGAAGCATTCAGTGAAAAGAACGCACAAGTGCTGGAACAAGCAGATCAAATCACGACGCAGCTCAATCAGATGAGCAATCTTGTGGATCCTCATGAGCATGAACTTACTGAAGAACTGATGAACAAAGCCTTCCAACATTACCGTTCCCAATTCGATTCGCAATACGGTGGATTTGGTAATGCTCCCAAATTTCCACCCAGCATGGGACTTCCCTTTCTGCTACGTTATTGGCATCACAGTGGTAATGCGAATGCCTTAGAGATGGTCCAACTCACTTTACAAAAGATGGCACGCGGCGGTATGTATGACCAACTCGGCGGCGGTTTCCATCGATACTCCACTGATGCTCACTGGCTTGTCCCACACTTTGAAAAGATGCTTTATGATAATGCCCAACTTGTTGTCGCTTATTTTGAAGCATACCAAGCCACGCAAAATACTTTCTATCGGAACATAGCCATTGAGACGTTAGATTATGTGCTGCGCGAGATGTATGACGTTGAAAATGGTGGTTTTTATTCTACACAAGATGCGGATAGTGAAGGGGTAGAGGGTAAATTTTTCGTCTGGGAGCCTTCCGATGTGGAAGATATCATCGGTGAAGAAAACGCTGAAATTTTTTGCGAGTATTATGACATCACACCGCACGGCAATTTTGAAGGTGAGAACATTCTACATGTCCAAACACCACCAGACGTTTTTGCGCGAAAATTGGGAATGGATCAAGATGAATTGGAATCGCTTCTGGCAGACAGCAGACAGAAATTGTTTGCGGAAAGAGAAAAACGAATCAAACCCGGTCTTGATGATAAAATCCTAACCAGTTGGAACGGCATCATGATACGCGGTATGGCGATGGGATACCAATTGACTGGAAATCCTGAATATCTTATCGCCTGCGAAAAATCTGCCGAGTTTGTTTTAACGACACTCTCCCAAGATGATGGGCTTTTGTTGCGTACCTACCGTGCTGGTAAAAGCCATCTCAACGCTTATCTTGAAGACTATTCCTATTTCATAGCAGGTTTAATCGCGCTTTATGAAGCGAGTTTTGAACCGAGATGGCTCACTGAGGCTGAACGTCTTGCACATATCATGATTGAGCAGTTTGGAGATGAGTCTGGGGATGGATTTTTCTTTACAGGGAAAGCACATGAATCGCTCATCGTGCAATCCAAATCCGCTTATGACGGTGCTACACCTGCTGGGGCATCTATGGCAATCCACAGTCTGTTGCGACTCGCGAAACATCTGGACAAACCGGAATTTCACGACACAGCGGTAAAGACGTTGAAACTCTATTTCCATCAGATGGATGTGATGCCTTCAGGTTCAGGTCAGCTGCTCTGTGAGTTAGCATTTCTGTTGTCAACGCCGAAAGAAATTGCTATAATTGGGGAGAAAGAGGGGACGAAAACGGAAGCGATGTTAGCGGCATTGCATGGTATGTATCTGCCCAACAAAATCGTTGCCTTGAGTGAACCCACTACGGAGACAACGTTACCACTTCTTGCGAACAAACCGCAGATTGACAACAGTGCTACGGCTTATGTCTGTGAAAATTATGTTTGCCAAGCGCCTACAACGGAAGTTGAAGTGTTTGTAGAGACGTTACGATGACAATTGTAGAGGTGTCAATATGAGTCTGACAGTACAGTTAAAAAACATCGGAATCATAAAACAAGCGGAATTTTCGCTGGGTGATTTAACCATTATCTGCGGTGAGAATAACACCGGCAAAACTTATACCTCTTGTGTTTTGTATAGTTTTTTACGGTCCTGGCCGGAACTTATCCATTTTTCGATCAGCGATGTACAAATTCTACATCTATTTACAGAAGGCACCCCAATAAAGGTTAAACTCCCACAGAAAACTGGTGAGCTGCTCACAACACTATGCCATAATTATACAAGTAGATTGGATACAGTATTTGCGGCACCCGAAGGAACCTTTCAAAACAGCGAATTCTGTGTCCTGAAGAATGACATTAATATCCGCGATATAAGAGAATTGCACAGTAGAGTGGAACACCCGCAACTTTCCTATTTTGTCGTTTCAAAACACAAACAGAGCGATGAAATCGCAATCACTGTTGAAGAAAAAAAACCAGAAGTAACGATCGATTCTGCACTTATAAAAATCACAAAGCAGATGATTGATAAGATTATTGCTGCAATTATTTTCTGGGGGGTCTTCCCAAACCCATTCATTAGTACAGCCGAACGAACGGGTATCACTACTTTTCGCAAAGAACTTGATTCTGCGTGGCACCGCCGCTTTGCTGAATTTAGATTTAGTCAATCAGACCCTAATATTGACCCAGGTGAGCTGTTAGTCAAACCTCTTCAAAACTATCCTTCATCTATAGAAGCGAATATGGAGTGGACACGCCGTCTTGAAGAGATTGCTAAAAACAAAAGTTTCATTGCCAAAGAACATCCTGAAGTATTAGAAGACTTTTCGGATATTGTTGGTGGGGAATATGCTATTACACAAAATGATCAACTTTATTTTATCCCAAAAGACACACAGACCAAATTAACTATGGTCGAAAGTTCAAGTGTAGTGCGTTCACTTTTAGACCTAAGTTTTTTTCTCCGTTGTAGTGCTAAAAAAGGAGATGTGCTTATGATAGACGAACCGGAATTAAGCCTACACCCGGAAAACCAACGCCGCATTGCCAGACTTTTCGCACGGCTCGTAAATTTGGGCGTTAAAGTCTTCATAACCACCCACAGCGATTACATCATTAAAGAACTGAATACACTGATTATGCTTAACCATGACAAACCGCATCTAAAAGCAATTGCCAAAGCAAACGGTTATCAGGAAAATGAGTTGATTAAGGCAGAGCAGGTTAAAGTGTACGTGGCAGAAAAAGCGTTAATGCCGTTAGAAGAAGGGCAAAAGAAACGTAGGAGGGCGCACACACTTGTGTCAGCTGATATTGATCCTGAATTCGGCATTGAAGTTGGCAGTTTTGACAAGACGATTGATACAATGAATAAGATTCAGCGAGATATTGTGTGGGGAGCAAAGCAAGATAAGTGAATGATATTACTATATTGGAAGAAATGCTCAGTGCTGGTGCTCAAGTGCCTTTAAAACAAACGACTGGAAAACCTTCTGTTACTTTGAAAGATAAGCAAGCAAAGACCTCTGTAGAAATCACGGACCTTCCCCATGACTCAATTGTTATAAAAGCAGAAGCTTTTAAGGATCCCACCGTTTTTGAAGGCTCAAAAGGTGAACGCAGACGAGCTGACTTCGTGATCGTGTCAATTGCAGCAACGGAAAAGTGGATTATCTGTATTGAAACCCAAGCAGGAACAGGTAAAGACCCAGATGACATAGAACAACAACTGAGAGGTGCAGAATGCTTTATTGGTTATTGTAAATGTATAGGAAAATCATTTTGGCAATCGGCAAAATTTCTTGATAGTTACCAATACCGATATGTAAGCATTGTAAATATTAACATTGATAAGCAAACTACCCGTGCCTACAAACCTAAAAGCCAGTCCGGCAAAAAGCACACGACAGTCCTGATACTTTTCAAGAAATTTTAGGGCATCAAACACTCTATTTTGATGAATTAATTTGAGTGCTGATTTTGATGGCGTGTCATGTTAACTCAATAACATTCTTCTTAACAATCTCTTTCGTATGGTTATGGTCTGCCCGAGAAATCAGTTCTAATGTTTCTGGCGATAACCTTCCTCTCACTTCCTCAGAAACACGACTCTCACCGCGATGCTGTGGTCTGTAGCGTAAGGTCAGAACACAACGATATCGGTCTTTTGGCTTCCAAGGCAGCGCACCGTGCGTCAAGAGTTCAGAGATAATCACCATATCCCCTGCCTTTGGTGTGATATTAACGACCCCTTCTGGAATGTCATCGGCATCTTTGATCTTTCCATTGTTATAAAGGTGTTCGGGACGATCAAAAACGGTTTTATGTGTGCCGGGAACAACCAGTAACCCGCCATCTCCCGAATACACATCGTACAGGTAGGGAAAGACAACAAAATCATCGCAAAAGATTCGGCCGTTTCGGACCTCATAACGATTGCAGTGCCATCCAAAATCTTCTCGTGCGCAATGCAAGCGGAGTCCTTCCTCTGACTCCGACACACCTGCCCGATCCGCAATCATTGTTCCGCGAAACAGTTGTGGTTTGTTATTCGTCAACTCCTTGATGATAGGCCAAGTTGATCGATGAAGTGTGAGGGCTTCTAAGGGTTTAGCAAAGGCAAATCCGTTTGGAAGGTTTTTGGCACTGGAGTCAAATCCGGGTGGGAGTTCTTCGGTGGGCGTATTGATATATTCATTTGCTGCTGCTTGTGCCGCTTTCAACTCTTCGGCACTCAGAACATTCTTCAGGTGGAGGTATCCTGTCACATCAAAAAGATAACGTTGTTCAGGGGTCATCATAAAATCTTACTCCTTTTTTACACATCGAAACCCAACACTGGTAACAGCAAAAGAGGGAATATCTCTTGATCGAAATGAAACCCGTAAATATTCAGCAGGATAATACCATGTACCTCCACGAAACACGCGAGAATTTTTTATTGTCGTAAAATTGGAGAGAACCGTTTCAATACTATCACCAGCAATCGGATTGTGTCGTTCGGAGTGCTTATAATAATCTGCATCATACGCATCAAGACACCATTCACGGATATTACCTACCATATCACACAAACCATATCCGTTAGGAGGATAACTCCCAACCGGTGTCATGCGAATTGTAGCGATTTGTCCATCCCAACGTCTGCCGTAATTTGCCTTGTGTTTATCAATTGAATCTCCCCAAGGATAGGTTTTGTCTACTAATCCACCACGTGCCGCTTTTTCCCATTCGGCTTCTGTGGGCAGACGTTTTCCTGCCCATTCAGCATACGCCATCGCAGCGTACCAACTTACCGACACCACAGGGTGATTACCTTTCCCATTCGGGAAACTCTCCTCATTCCAAAGTTTCAAGTAGTTCCCATCATGATATTCTCTTGGAATACTGTGTTTGCGCCACTGCGGGTTGTCATCAACAAATACTTTATACTGTGCATTCGGGACAGCATACCTATCCATATAAAAATCGTCAAGATAGACAGAATGTATAGGACTCTCGTCTGCCTCTCCTGTGCTGCTGCCCATCAGAAATCCCCCAGCAGGAATCAACACCATTTCGGCACCATCTTGACCAAAAACTACATCGTAACTCGGTTTAGGTTGGTAATTTCGGTTGTAACGTTCTCGTTGCGCGTTGTCACACAATACCTCGTAGGCTTCCGTTACCGCTCGAAATGTGGCTGCTGCCGCCTTATCATCCGGATTTTTATCAGGATGATATTTTAGTGCAAGTTGACGGTAAGCCTTCTTAATCTCATCCGTAGAAGCATCGCGGGACACATTCAAAATTGTGTAATAATCGCGTTTTGGCATTACCTGCTTACCTAAAGATTTGATATTCCACTTAGTGAATGCCTAATGCTGATTTTAGGCAACATTACCTGTTGCATCATGGAATCAGATACCCTACCGATAACGCGTAGGATCAACTTTTGATCTTGAGTAATTAGATTTTCGCAGTACAATGGAATTAAAGTGAAGTTCTGTCTGCTGTCCTTCAACTGTTGAAACATCAATAAAATGCTGAGTAGAAGCACCAATCCTACGTTGAGAACTACTGGTGATGACAGCAAGAATTGTATCATCAATTCGTTGATTCCACATGTCCGATTGCACAACCAGTGCCGGAAGGATTTTTCCACCTGTTTGGTCGCTATATGGAAAATCTACAAGGACAATATCACCGCGTTGAACTTTCATTTTCTCTCCGCGGGTCCAATTCATTGTAAACATCCATCTCTGGATCATCCCAACCGGCGCGAAGTCCGGCTTGCACAAGCAACGAACGTCGTTCTTCAGGTGTTAGCGGACCATCATCATATAGCTTCTCTTGTATTTGATCGAATGTCTCTGCGGGTAACACAACATACTCAGCATTTGTTTCTGGATCCACAGGGCGCACAAGGTTGCCTTTGGAATCCTTAACTGCCTGTCGGAGTTCTTCAGAAATTGTAATCATAATTTTACCTTTCCAACCCTAAAATTGCGGGAATTTCGGTCAAGGAAGCTACTTCGTAGTCAGGTTGGGTTTTTGTGTTATTCGGCACACCATCTCGGTTGAGCCAGACCGCCTTTGCACCAACATTTTGCGCTCCCGCAACATCGTTTTCAAGCGAGTCGCCTACATGGAGGAGCTGCGCGAGTTCACACCCTGCTTGCTGGGCAGTTATCTCAAAGATTCTTGGATCCGGCTTCTCAACCTGCACATTTTGGGAAAAAATAACAAAGGCGAAGCGATCTTCAAGTCCGCAGCGTTCCGGATAGGTATTTCCATTCGAGAGTAACCCCAACTTGAAATGCGGCGCCAAAACATCAAAAGTCGGTATCACATCAGGATATAGTTCTATATCTTCAAAACGGTGCTTCAGATATATTGCATTCAGGTGTGCAGCGAGGTCTTTATCTGGGTGTCCGACATGTTCAAGTGTTCGTTCAAACGCTCCCTGTCTGATTTTTTCAAGATTCCATATTTTGCCTTTTACCTCTTCAGCAAATTGATTCCGAATTGCAATCATCTCGTCAACTGTAAGTTCTAAAGCACGCGGGATTGGAACTTGTCTTTGCAGCGCCGTCAATGTATGCTTGAGCGAATGACGCATCACCTTCAAAAAATTCCACAAGGTCATGTCGCCATCAAAAGAAACAACTGAAATTTGCAAGAACGCCTCCTCTAAAACTAAGATGCTGGAACACCAATGGAAGCATGAATTTGCGCAAACTTCCACGACTCATCAATTTTCTCTAAAACACCCGTCATCCGCATCACAAATTCTTCTGCAGCGCCTTGCCACTTGAGTTTCCACACTTGGCATGTGTAAAACCAAGTAACATTGCCGCGTTCTTGTACATCAAGATTGATGAATGTGATGCTGAAATCCTCAGTACTTGCGACATGGTTGCGGTAATATGCCGCAATTCCTTCCTCACCTTCAACGATTTCGTCAGCATCCGTTCCTATTTTCACATAATGTGCAGCAGGAAGCATCATCGCAATAAGGGTTTCAGCATCTCTTGCCACAAGCGCGTCAAAATATGCTTTTACCGCATCATGCGCATTCGGCATCGTGAATTCCTGTGAGCGCATCCCACAAAGCACTACTCATCTGTTCACATGCTTGCACGACAGTTTTCTGAGAAGCCAGTGACAATTCTCCTATCCGTTTAAGCAGTTTTTCCGCTTCATGCTCATTGTGTGAATGCGTTTCAAAATACGGTTCCACCTTTTCGGGAAGTTGATAGAACGCCTTCAAACCAGCCAGCTTTGACTTTGCTGTTTCTGGTTGCTGTGCTTCAAAAGCATAAAGTGCACCTAATGCCGTTTCGCTTTCAGAAAAAAGTTTCTCAGCCGTTTTCAACAGCGTTTTCACCTGTGGAATCTGTGCTTCAGAAACCTCAGTGTTGAGACCATTCGCGAAATCCGCCCACATATCAATGTGTTCTGTTTCTTCTTCTACCGTTTCAGGATCATTCAACGTCTCCCAACCCTTCGGTAACGTTGAGATAAAGGCGCCATATTCACGGGCATAACATTTCAAAGCCTCAACAGGCAATTCACCTGCACTCCACGCTTGATAGAACGGATGATCGAGTAAATTATACTCGGAAATTTTACTATCTAATGCTTGTTTGAAATCCATCAATTAACACTCCATTTCTTTTATTTTAAACTTTGGCTGTTTGTAAAACTCACGATATCGACTTACAAGTTTCCTCTTGAAAATCTGTTTTGTTAGTATAGCACATCAATGTGTTGATGTCAAGATACAGACTTTGCCGGGGTGTGTAAATATTTGGTTACATAGGCTTAATTTGCAATGATTACGCGGCGTTTTCCACTGTAGGGCGGGGTCCCTACAATAGGAGTTGTGCGGATTTCTACAAAAACTTTACACACCCACTTTACCGCTTTACCGTTAAATTTGTAGATTGACTGCAGAGAAGTCCAGAAACCATATAACCTGTTTTTCGTTTCAATTAAAATAGAATGCTGCTACAATCTGTCATACATCCTAAAATAGTATAAGGCAAAGGAATCCCATGACTGAAGAACAGAAATTTATTTTTGACCTTAAAGGATATCTATTAATTCCAGAAGTGCTAACGACCTCAGAAGTAGATGATATTAAGTCCCAAATTGAAACCATCCGCACCAACGCTGAAGCGCTACCGCCACATGAACGGCAATTCCCAGGTGGCGCGTCCTCGTTGTTGATTGACCATCCTGTGATAATTGGTATTCTCAAGGACATTTTGGGTGAAATACGGATGGAGTCAAGCTGGTTTACCTACCGCGCTATGGGAAACGGTGGACCGCCGCCACACGGTGGTGTCCGAAATGTTAATCCCAACTTTAGTTATCAGTGCACAAATGGAAAGATATACTCAGCCTTAACACGAGTTGTCTTTGAACTCAACGAAGTCAAGGCGGGTGAAGGTGGAACCCTCTTCCTACCCGGAAGCCACAAAGCCAACTTCCAAATTCCAGAGACACATCGTAGCACCGATTCTCCACTTTTTGAGACGTATAGTTGTCCTCCCGGTTCCGCGATTATCTTCACAGAAAACCTCTGTCATTCTGGGGACACATGGAAAAACCCTGATCGCCCTCGAATTGCTGTCTTTAATTGCTATAATTTTGTTGGGTGTCAATTCCACAAACCGTCAGTGCCAAAACACATAATTGACGGACTACCTCCTGAGAAGCAGGCATACTTCCGAAACGTTTGGGTTTGGCGCCAAGGCGGACCTGACAACGGGAAAAATCTCCGCTACGATGGTTGATGAGGTGGGAAATAGAGACGCATGGCGAAGAAAATTGAGACATCTTCAACACTGATCATCAGAACCGCCCAAACTGATGCTCGGAAAAATGTCTCAAAGTGGCGTTGCGGAATTTTAGGAATATGTCTGAGTCTTCTACCTTTTTTTAAGATTTTTGTACTCGGTATAGCAGCTGCTTTTGTTTATCTCTTAATACCGAAGATTGACTTATCCTTACCAGAGCGAGTGCAGATATATTCCAAACATCCTGCACTTTATACTGAGCAATATCGAAAAACAGCTAAAATGTTGCGATGTTTGTATATCATTTGTGGTTGGATTGTCGGAATATTCATTTTAAATCCAATTTAGGGAAGGAGCACATTGGACAGAATGTCAGAAAAAGAGACACCTTATCAGAGTATTAAAGGTCAGCTTATTTTGCGTGACCATCTTGCCGCTGACCGAACTATTCTTGCCAATGAAAGAACTTTCCTCGCCTATATCCGCACGGCTTTAACATTATTCGTTGCCGGGTTATCTTTCGTCCATTTTAAAATCGTAAGTTCACCTTTGGCTGACGGTGCAATTGGCGGACTATTTATGTTCATCGGGACCATCACTTTTTTTCTGGGGCTTTATAGATATAATAAAATGAAAACTCTCATACGCGAAATCAAACAGAAAGAATTAGCAGAAGGGATCAATCATGAAAATTAGAGAGGTTGTTGTAACTGGACAAAACCAAGTCGAACTACAAACCGCTGAAATGGACGATTCAAAACTCGCACCTAATGAGGTGTTGATAGATACCGAATACACATTTATTAGCAGCGGCACCGAATTGGCGAACTATACTGGAAAAGAACCGAAAGTTTTTCAGGAAGGCGCGTGGTGTGCTTACCCTTGGCGTTCCGGATACGCCAATGTCGGGATTGTGCGGGATGTTGGTACAAACGTTACCCGTACGGCTCCGGGAGACCGCGTCTTTACTTATGGACGACACGCTTCAACAATTCGGTATTCACAAGACAGGCTTATTGCGCCAGTTAGAGAAACAATAGACCCTGATGTTGTCGCTGCATCCCGGATGGCAGGTGTTGCGATGACTGCCATCATTGTCACAGAGATCGGCACTAATCCACGCGTCATTGTCTTTGGGTTAGGACTTGTCGGCAATCTTGCATCACAGATGTTTCAAATTCACGGGTGTCGCGTAATCGGTGTGGACCCTGTCCAAGCAAGGCGTAAATTAGCAGAACGGTGTGGAATCACACAGACCATCGGTGGAAATGCGGACGAAGTACAAGCACAAATTCAAGAGATCACTAACGGAGAACTTGGCAATATCACCGTTGATGCGGTTGGACATAGCAGTGTTGTGATGCAAGCGCTCCGCGCAACCGCCAGTTATGGTCAACTCGTCATCCTCGGTTCACCGCGTGTTTCTGTTACAGGTGATTTAACAGAACTTCTCTCCGATACACATCTCCGATGGATAACTATCCGCGGCGCTTTGGAATGGTGCGTCCCGATGTATCCTGATACTGGCAGCCGCACCTCACAATATAGCAAGCAACAGACTATTTTCGACTGGATGGCACGCGGGCAGTTGCACGTTGAACCGTTAATCTCTCACCGTCTCAAACCTGAACAAATTAAGCAAGCTTACGATGGACTCCTTAATGAACCCGATATTTATACAGGAGTTGTCTTGGATTGGAATGCTTAAGGAATGAAAGAGACTGTCGAGGTTCCGCCAAAGCTTGCAGTAAAATTGATTACATTCCGCACGCAAACTACGACTTACTGCTTCAGTTTTCCCCAAAGGGTAGTCAGGCGGTTCTTAGGTTCAACTGTATATGACACTTCGCTCGTTACCCAATCAAACATTGGCACGCCATTATCAAATATACCATCCAAAATATTAAATCGCTCTTTTCCATCAAGCGTGACTGCGTGATTATGATATGAAGTATCCGGCGGAATCTGCTTCAAAATGTCTGCTCCGCCGCCGTATATTGTGTAAACGATGTACTTCCCATCATTTGACCATTTGAGGTCTAAGAATTTTACGTGGTTTTCAAGCTTTTCTATGTTTCCCAGGTAGCGCAGCGTATCAGTTGAGAGTATCTCAATTTCATGCGCGAATCCTGAATACCTATAAACATAAGCAATTTTTTTGCCATCCGGTGAAAAAGCTGGAAAACTTCCGCCTCTACTGATTTGGACAACCTCCCCAGTATTGAGATTAAAGAGAAAAACACCTTCTTCGGTGTCATAAGCAATTTGATGTCTGTTCGGCGATAGAGCAACACGGTTTGTTTCAACCCCCTTTAACAGTAGATGTTTTTTCTTTGGGAGCACTAAATCTGGCGCGGGACCAGGTATGTTAATTATGCTAAATTCAAGATTAATAAATTTTTCTATATCATAATTTGGAATAAAATAAATACCGCTTGACGGCGGGGGTGCTCTATTAATGTTTGTAATTATCTGATTGTTTAGAAAAAAAATATCACCGTATTGTGAGACCTTGACATCAAGAATCTCTGTAAATATCTTATGTGTTAGGTTGTGCTCTTCTACAAGCACCTCACTTCTATCCACAAGGTAAACGTCAAATGGAAAAGTCGGATTATCACTCTTGGCAGTGGTAACGATGAAGGGTCCGTTTTTTTGAACGGATAGTTTTTGAATCGGGTGTTTCTGTTTAAACAACAAATGTGCGTTGTCTGTATTTTCTACGTCGGCAATCCACAATTCGTTGGGATTATCCGGATGTCTAAAGATAACTTCACCTGTGATCTCAGCGTCCGTTGCAAGTGACAGGAGAAAGCTTAGCCATAGATATAAACATTTGAGAACGTATTTCATGATTTATATCTTCTTTTGCCCTTCTATGGGTTAGGTAGAACTTGCGAAACCAACATCTATACTCACTGTTTTAGTTTGCCCCAGAGTGTAGCCAATCGATTCGTAGGTTCAACGGCATATACCGATGTGCTCGCCCAATCAAAAATTGCCACGCCGAGTTCAAACATATCCAATATTCTTTCAGGAGAACCTCCATCAAGCGGGACCGCAATATTGTGGTAGGTGGCACAATTTTTAAAGAGGCATATAGCGAATACTGTGTAAATAATATAATTTCCATCAGGTGACCATTTGAGGTCTATAAAGGAATTGTGAGGCACAAAATCTTTTATAATCTTCATCGGACGTAGCGTCTCAAGTGAAATAACACGAATTTCCTTTGTGAAATTCCGACCTTTGTAAACAATGGCGATTTTTTTACCATACGGGGAGATAGTCGGATACTTTCCACCTCTACTGACGCGAAATTCCTCTCCCGTTGCAATATTGATGAGAAAAACATCTCCGAAAGTTCCAGCGTAAACAAGCTGATCTCCGTTCGGTGCCCAGTCGACATTAAGGATCCCCACATCTTTTAACTGTGTGACTTTAGGCGCAGGTTTATGCATTCCATTCTTTGGAATAAAAAAGAGACCTCGCTCATGTGTTCGGACACCGTTTGCAAAGGCAATATCTCCGTTTCGGGAGATGGCAATATCCCATATAATTTGAAATTGCTCGTCTGTTAAGTTACGCGCCCCCGCATCAAGTCGATTTGTATTAACAAGGAAAACGTCATCGTTAATAGTTTTTGCATCTTGATCGCCAGCAACGGCTATGAAAGGACCGTTTTTTGGACAGATAGATGGCGAATTATATGTTCCTCATTAAATTTAAAAATCGGACGTGCATTGCTAAGGTCATTCACATCGGAAATCCATAATTCGTTGCCTTTGTCTGGGTGTCTAAAGATAACTTTGCCAGTGAGCTCGGCTTGTGTTGTGAGTGGAAGGACAATCAGACATAGACAGAGAAATCGGAGAAAGTATTTCATGGGGCAAAACATTCTTATCGTATAGGTTTACTTGTCATTTACCATGATTGTACATACAAAAAAATAATTGCAAGTGAAATAGAATGACAATTAGTAGGTTATAGGTTAAGTAGTACTAAACTAAAGTTTGGACAATTTACGCTTTATTCAAGCAGAACTGTTAAAAGGCGGTGTCTGTGCCCGTGAAAAGTTGTTATATTTTCCGCAAGTTTGCAAACTGAAAGAAACTCGCAGAAAAATATTTTGGCAGCAGCCCCAGCGGGCGGAATGTTTATAGAAATACAGTAATCCACACCTCTTTAGCCCCAGCGGGGCGAAATGTGTCCAAGCATTTTTCATAGATGTCCAGCGTTCCGTTCACTTAATTTACTATACGGAAACTATTAAAATTGTCCAAAGTTTAGAAGCAAATCGAATATAAATACGCTTATAGTGTAAGTTTGCTCACCATTTTTCATGATCAGGACTTACGCAGTCTTGAAGGTTATTGAAGGATTTGAGAGTTGATGTCGTAAATAATCGTCCAATAAGCTATCTTTAAGCTCATAAATTGTTCTACCAAC
>JAGWBU010000182.1 GCA_021295735.1 Candidatus Poribacteria bacterium
AAATAGGTCGTTTTAAGGTGAACTATAGCAGATATGGTGTAAAAAAACACGCTATATCTGCTTTTCATAAAAAATAAATACTTGTGAAAAAATTTCGAAAACTGAATAACCCTGAACGGAAAGGGTGAGTGTTGAGGATGTTTGTCAACAACTCGGGATACATTGGTATCGTTCTGTGAACCTCACACTCGGATTGCGTGTCGCTTTTCTGCGCTTGCGAATAGCGCAAACGTTATTTTCTGTGAGTTCAAAACAAAATCATACATGCAGAATATTACACATATCTTTCAACAAATCAAAGATAAACCTATGGACAAGCCTACTTGAATATAATAATATTGTCCAAACTTTAGCGTGTATGATTTTGTTATCCCCCAAAACCCGAATAGAAGGGACGATATAAGAGTTAGGATGAAAAAACCTCGCTTCCAGATGATTGATTTCATTGGATACCCCCTTGTGAGTTAGGTCTACTTACATTTTTCATGTTTGGTTATGTGGTGTTATAGTACCGCATAAGCGTTAATATCGCGTAATCGTTTCATGTAAGTTCAAAATTACCCGTGCGACAGAGGTCCATGCTGCGAGTTCAATAGGTTCAATACCTTGTGTTGCAGGTGTTTCACCCATTGCCATTAAAGTCTTCGCTGCGTCCGGGTTGTCGGTGTATTCGGTTTTGTGTTTTTCGAACAATCCTATCATAATTTCCAGCTCTTTCGGTTGTGGTAATCTTGACAGTGCTCGGTGATACGCCCAATTGATACGGTTTTCTGGGGTCTGTCCACCTTCTTTGATAATTCGTGCAGCAAACACACGTGCCGCCTCAACGTAGGTTGGGTCATTGAGCAGTGTAAGTGCCTGCATAGGCGTATTTGAAGTAGATCTTTCCGCAGTACACTCCTGCCTGCTCGGTGCGTCAAAAGCCATCATGCTTGGATGCAAGAAGGTGCGCTGCCAGTGGGTATAAAGCCCTCGGCGGTACTGACTTTCACCTTTGTCATGGACATATTTGCGCTTCGGGAAGTTCAGATTTGAATAATATCCCACAGGTTGATACGGTCTAACACTTGGCCCACCAATTTTTGGCACAAGAAGTCCGCTCAGAAGGAGTGCGTTGTCACGCACGATTTCTGCATCAAGTCGCCAGCGTGACTGACGTGCAACAAGGCGGTTGTACGGGTCTTTTTCGCGTAACACTTCATTTGGTTTTGAAGATTGACGATAAGCGTTTGAAGTGACAATAAGTTTCACCATGTGCTTGACGTTCCACCCACTTTCTATAAACTCTACCGCTAACCAGTCAAGTAGTTCTGAATGTACAGGTGGTTCACCTTGCGCGCCAAGGTCATCAAGAACACGGGATATGCCTGTTCCAAAGTAAAGCGCCCAAAGACGGTTAACAAATGTCCGTGCGGTCAATGGATTGTTCCGTGAAACAACCCATTTGGCGAGATCAAGTCGTGTCGCGCGGCGGTTTTTGATCCCAAGATCTCCGATAAATTCTGGTATCATAGGTTCAACGATTTCACCCGAATCGTCTAACCAATTGCCTCTCGGCAAAATGCGCGTTGTTCGCGGTTGAACCGACAAGGTTGTTAAGGAATATGGACTCTTGGAATTGATCTCATTTTTGCGTTTTTCGAGGTCGGCAATCTGGTTGCGGATACCGTCAAGGGCAGGGGCAATTTGTCTATAATAGTCAGCAATCTGTTTTCGTTGGTTTGTCGTTCTAACAAAAGAATCAACTTGGATTGCTTTGAGGGCAGCAGCATCGTGGGTATTCTTCGTCGCTGCGGCAAGAGTTGTCGCAATGCCTGCTACATCCCAATATGCTTTACCACCAAACTGTGCAAACGCCATACCGTTCAGGACACTCCCCGCTTTCAATCCAACGACTGCGGGGTCAACTTCAAGACGCACCCATTCACCAAGATTTGGAAGATCTCCCATCGGTTTGTGAGCGGGTATATCATTCCCTATTCCACCATAAGTAATTTTGTCTTCACCCCAGAATGCCCGGTGGTCCCAGTTTCCATCGTTCCACTGAAGCATGATTGTTTTCGGAGGATTTTCGGGGTCTAACCAGACATAAGCAAAAAGTTTGTCGCCCTCAGCCAGCGTGATTTTCCGATTTGCGCCTCGGAAGGCATGCTGCACAAGTTGTTCCGGTGCTGCGGTCTGTATCCGTGAACGTTTTTTGCTGAAAACTGGACCCTCATTTTGGGCAACAAATTTCCACGTGCCTTCAGTTCTACCACCGTTTGACTGTGCATCGTCTACCCATGCGAAATCAGCTGCTTCTGTTGAAGAGAGAAGTGAACGGATTTCTTGCTCCCACTTTGTTTGTTCAGCTTGCAATCCAGGTGATGGCAACTCATATACTTTGCGTAATCTCACTAATTCATCGTCAATTTTCTGCAATTCATCTTGTTGTTCCGGTGATGGTAGCATTACAACCGGATCCCATTTACTTCCTCCACCATATACACCGGGGCCCTGAATATCAGCGAAGAAAGCAGCAAAGCTGTAAAAATCCTTTGCAGTGTAAGGGTCAAATTTATGGTCGTGGCATTGCGCGCAGCCGAGTGTAGCCCCTAACCAGACAGACGCTGTGGTTCGCACCCTATCAGCAGCATAGATTGCGAGGTATTCTTTTGCTTGTGCGCCACCTTCGGCAGTGGTTTGATTTAATCTGTTATACCCTGATGCGACTTTCTGTTCTGGTGATGCATTCGGAAGCAGATCGCCTGCAAGGTTTTCTAATGTAAATTGATCAAACGGCATATTATCATTAAATGCTTTAATCACATAGTCTCGGTAGGGCCATACGCTAACATTCTCGTCCGAATGGTAACCGCTTGTATCAGCATAGCGGACCAGATCAAGCCAGTAAATCGCAAGCCTCTCGCCGTACTGCGGTGTTGACAGCAGGCGATTGACCAGGCCCTCATAAGTCCCTGGACGTTCATCTCTTACGAATTGATCTACCTCAGCTGGTGTTGGTAATAACCCCGTTAAATCAAAGTATAGACGGCGAATGAGTGTTCGTTTATCCGCCTCTGAAGAAGGTTCAAGCCCTTCTGTATCTAACTTTCCGAGAATAAATTGATCAATCGGATTTCGCACCCAATCAAGATTTTTAACTTCTGGTGCTTCAATCCGTTTCGGTGGACTATAAGCCCAATGTTCCTCCCACTCAGCACCTTCAGCAATCCATTGAATTAACGTATCAATCTGTTCTTGGGTAGGTTGACGATTAGAGGTTTGCGGTGGCATCCGTCTATCAATGTCTTCGTGTGTGATACGCTGGACCAATTCACTGTTTTCTGGGTCACCGGGGACGATAATTGGAAAACCGCGTGGTGCAGAGAATGCACCTTCCTTAATATCAAGTCGTAGTTCGGCTTGCCGTACCGCCGGATCGGGCCCGTGGCACGCATAGCACTTATCGGACAAAATCGGACGAATATCTCGATCAAATTGGATTTTCTTAGCAGCGGCGAGCTGTGCTGTCGTTGTCAGGAACAACGCGATTGCTAAAAAACATATAAACCCTTTGCATAATGGCAGCAACGAAAATAACTTTGTTTGTTGGTACGTCCTAAACATTGTAGAACATCTCCTCCTCGCAAGTAGACGAAAATATTGGTGCTATAAACCTTAAGATTTTGTATGGCAAGTAATTTATCATAAAAATGAAATATGTGCAAATCAAATCTTTCAGGGCAAGATTATTTAGTTTTAAGAATTACCAGTTGATGCGTGTTACTGAAAGTTTATATTGTCCGTTGGGTAGAGTTTTTGGAAACCGAACTCGTATGCGCAAATGTCGGGTTTTGCACGCTCTACCCAACGAACAATACTATAATATACTATACTTTGGACAATTTTAGCTGTTTTCGTGAGGTTGGGTTAGAGAAAAACATATAGTTTTCATATTGGACAC
>JAGWBU010000034.1:0-1479 GCA_021295735.1 Candidatus Poribacteria bacterium
AAAGTATATTTTAAATCAAAACTTTCGCCGTCTACATCCCCTACCTAAAGGCAGGGGGTTTGACGGGGAGTGCTAATGGATATCCCAATGCTTGCCAACCTCTCAATCCACGCGAAAAAAACTTTACATTTTGATAACCGTGCGCTAAAAGAATATTCATCAACTGGTAAGCGTTCGGACATTCAACGCTTCCGCAATACGTAATCAAGAGCATTTTTTTGTCTGTTGGCAAAATAGATAAGTTTTGTTTTGCTCGGTTGATGGGAACATTTACGGCATCTGGGATATGTCCTCGTCTGAAGCTGGCTGCAGAACGAGCATCCACGAAAACTGCCCCTTTTTGTTGCCATATCTGATAGACAAGCGGAAAATCAACTTGCAGGGTAGAATCGCTACGTGTTTGAAAGTTGGAAGAGAAAAGTCCAAAACCATCTGCACCCCAGAGTGTTAAGGCACCGAATGCGATCCAAATACTAACAATCAGCATTTCCTTAATAATCTGCTGTAATGTTTTTCGTTCAGACACATTTGATATGTCACGTTCGGTTTGTTTGGGATAGCTAAACATTATCTTCTCTTAAGTTGTGCCCAAGTTGATGTTACTTTTACTTCTGGAGAAACGTTTAATCCTGAAATTGTGAATGAATCAATCCAACCTTTTCCAACCCATTCGTTTGCGATAGTAATACCTTCTACAACAAATCCAAGGATATCAATTCTATTGAAGTTTGCGTCTCGGAATTTTGCGCGAAATTCGCCATCAGCGAACAGTAGAAAATTACCTGAGTTAAAATGTAACCTCATCTCTGTCAAGCTCTCGGTGTCCCACCGCACACGAGGTTCCCGAGACAATCGAATCTGAAACGGATGACTACTACCTTTGCCATCAAAACGTCGAGCTCTAATCTCATCAAGAAAAAACACATAAAAAAACGGGTCTTCTTCGGAGGTATCAGGGAAACGCCGCCCTACACAGAAACCAAATCGGAGCTTGTCAACACCAAAATCCTTAATCGTAACTGTAAAATCTCGATAAGGAGCGGGAAATGCAATAAGTTGGTAGAGATCGTATTGAACTTCCCAATCTCGATTAACTTCAACGCGTAAAAAACCTTCTTCTACCTTCCATACATTATCGTTACCCACGGTGTGCCACGCGTCCGAATTCTCGGAATCAAAATCGTCGTGCCAGATCTCCGCGGATGTAGAAATGATGCCACCGACAGAGAAAAATATGATTATCAAAATTATGGAAATGGTTCGCATCGTTTTTCTGTTTGGCATGAAGTATAGAAGACTCCGTTTTTTCGGACTATATGCGGTAAAACTAACGTGAGTTTGATAAATCCCGTAGGGAATCAACACCGAATGCGCCTACGGCATTCGGTGGGGTAGAACGGAATGGACAATAAAAACAGACCGTAAAGAGAGGTTGTTGAGCTATTTGAGGACGATATTTCCGAAAAAATAAGTGAAACC
>JAGWBU010000034.1:1866-20615 GCA_021295735.1 Candidatus Poribacteria bacterium
GCCAAAAGGCATTCATAGCGTTGATTGGGTTTCGCTTCGCTCTACCCAACGGACATCTATATTTATTCTAATTATCAAGCTCACGTTAAAACTAACAACAATTATGTGTTGTGTCAATTGATCTTTATACAATCGTACCACCGTAGTGTCCGCTTTCCTTTTCGACTCAACACTCCGGGTTTTCGTTCAACAGGGGAACCAAAGTCACGATCTTTCTGCCGCAAGACGTTCCAGTCTGGTGGAAACCATGCTCTCAGCGTTTTACAGTTTACCTCAAGATTTTCACCTTCCCATCCACCGGTTTTATAATACATCGGGCAGATCCACCGTTCCCTCCCCCGAGCATACTGCCGCCATCCCATCACAGAGGCTTGTGATCGGATAATGTTGCCATCTCGCCAATGTCGTTCAATCCCACTCCATGGGTAACCTGTTGTCCCAGTGCCACGATTAATTTCACTCCACCCGAGGTCATCATGAAGTGTGATATAGGAGACGTTTGTGCCCCAAGGTGTTTGATCACTGGCAAAACCCCACTTTTGCCGCCGGTACCAATGTAACGCACCTCTAATATTTGACTTGGATACAACGGCATTCTCAATAGTTTCTATAATGTCAAAAAATCCTCTGTTATTATAAGGGTTATGCACTCCCTCACAGAGTGTTAAGGAGTTCACTTCAGGACCGAACCATTTTCCGTTTTTACCGGGGGTTCTATAATATGATCCCGATGCCGCAGGCGCAGCGCGCTCGCTCGGATTCAACTTCGCCTTTGCAAATGTGCTCCAGAACGCCACGCCTAAAACTGCGAATAGCAAGAAAGCATTAAAAACCAGATCTAAATTCTTCCGCAACATTATTTTTTTTATTTTTAGGACTATTCTCGTTTCAGATGTCCCCATGTTGTTGTTAATTTCCGTTTTGGTGATACTGGAAGTCCAGAAATAGTAATTTTATCAACCCATGCTTCGCCTATGTTCGCCATATCAGTAACATACCCAACGAGAACAAAACCGATAATGTCCATTTTCGGTAAGTTCGCGTCCCTAAAATCCATGCGCGATTCGCCATCACCGAACAGCTGAAATCTGCCCCCATCAAAGTGGAGCACCATCTCGTTGAGGGCATCTGTGCCCCAGCGTTTGCCGGGACCGAGAAACACCTTACCATCTCTTGATGCCTGCATATCATTCGTGAAAAATAGGTAATAGCCTATCTCCTCTATCTCCGCATCGTCATTGAAGAAATGTTTTCCAAGTGCTATGCCGAATTTAATATCCCCTGCTGCGCCGATATTATCAATCTTAATTGTAATGTTATCGTAAGGTCCTTGGAAGGCAGTAAATTGGTAGAGTTCAAATATAGGGAGCCACTGTTTTTGTGTCTCAATTTTTGCCCTTAAAAACCCTTCCTCAACCTGCCATACAGAATCGCTTCCCTGTAGTTGCCAGTTATCTTCCATTTCTTGATTAAAGTCATCTTGCCATGTAACAGCACTCGCGATTCCTTGTAACGCGAGGAAAGCAAAAATCGTGATGAACATTCTAAAGACGTTTATCATGTTTTCATTGGTTTAAGGATTAAGAATTCAGTCAAGGATGCGAGACAGAAACCTGAGACCCTAACTACCAGAAATTTAGACTCTCTGCCAAGCAATTTTCAACATCTCGTTAGCATAATCCTGACCAGATGTTGGCAAAGGTAGGGTTTTACCCTCGCTCTGGTATTGATCAATTATCTCTTCAACGATGTCACACAATTCTGAAAAAACCTCTTGTTCGTCATCACCGTGACATCCACCATAAAAGAGGCCAGGACAACTACCAACATAGCACTGATCTTCATCAGACCATTCAACAATTTTTACGTAACGGGTACTTGGTTTCATTTTTTTGATTCCTCAATAGCTGCTTTGACAACCCTTTCTTGATAGTGTTTTGCGTCCGAACCGAGCTGACCAGAAAGGATTACAAATTTCGAAACTTTGGGATGCACAAATTTTTTATGACTCCCTTTTCCACCACAGTTTACAAATCCAGCAGTTTCCAGGTCTTTAATGAATTCTCTAATTTTACGAGGCATGTGTCAAATAGGTTAAATTCCAATTCTGCTTATCCATTTTCTTTATGTTTTTTATTTTTTTGTGGATGTAGTTGCAAATGGTGTTCCATCGGCCTTTCCAAGATAGATATGATATGTATTATCGCTACAAACTGGAATTGCAACCTCTTTCTGAATATGCACACGTTGATATGTTTCTTTTTCGAATACCGATTTGATGGCACGGATGTGTAACTGATAACGTTCCTGATTCAAATTTGAAAACGAAAATTTACCTTGTGCGTCTGTCTCCATTTCAAAACGGTCTAATGTTAATGACATATCATATCGGCTTAATTCCCATGGATACCATGAACGCGACACTAAGGCATTCTGCACTGGCCTGCCTGTATCTACCCAAAACACTTGTCCTCTTATCTCTGACGTTGGCCTATCCGCTACGATGAATACCTCTCCGCCATTTTCAGATGCTTTGACGTCTACTTCTGTTGCAGCAATATCTTTTCCCACAATATAGAGTTTATATTTTTCTTCAAAGAGACCATCCAATACAAAAGTCGTTTCCGTTACAGGAAATTGTTTGGAAATGAGTGGTTTGTCCAGTGTCAGAGGATTCAGCGTTGGTTCCATTTTGACATCTTCGGGGAAAACCTTCACTTCATAATATCCATCTGATGGAATATCACGGGAAAAGATAATGCGTCCCTTAATAGCATACCCTTTTTGAAGCACAACATCCAACGGACCTTTTCCGATTTCCACTTTCGGGTATACCCTTGAAAGGTAACCTTTTTTTGACACCTCAATGGACAAAAGGTGCGGTCCTGTTTCTAACAGTTGCATTTGGAAAGCACCGTTCGCATCCGTTTGCGTCATGGCAAGGATCGCGGCGTGTCCGTTTGGGTTTTCACTTTGGCGTGCTGCATAAAGTTTCGCATCAGTAATGGGACGTTGTTGTACATCAACAACCTTACCGTATAAGGTTTTCAGTTTCGGCAAGCGGATTTTAAGATGTTTTTTGCTTTGTGGATTGACCGACTCTAAAAATGCTATAATAACATCATTCCGAGACATTGTCAAACTGTATTCAATCGGATGGAGTTCAGAGAACAGGAAATTACCTTCTGCGTCGGTGTGTACAGTATGTTCAGGTTGTGCTGCGGCGCGAAAAAAGTCCGCAGATCTGTTGTGCATTTTTAACTGCACTGTGAGTCCTTCAACGGTGTTTTTTGAGTTTGAAGTAAAAACCTTGCCTTGTAAGGAGAGAAAAGGTTGCAATACGAGTTCACCTAATGCATACACATTTTTGCCCGGATCCATATTCCATCGCCAACGTTGTGTTTGATACCGTGGATGCGATGTTATTAGCGTAAAAGCGTAATAATTTTCGGCATCATTCGGTGTTGTGAGGCGAAATTCACCGTTTGTATCCGACTCTGTCTCATGCGCGAATACCCCATCAGGATAAAAACTCCCTATCTTTTCTGATGCCACGCTAACAAAAACTCCGGATATAGGCTGCCTATTTTCTGCGTCAACAAAGCGTCCTTGAAGGGATGCTCCCGGTTTCAAAAATACTTCTACACCGCCGACATGGCTACTCGGATAAACCGTCACTATAGGCGATCGGAATGCGCGTAAGGCATTCCGCATAATCGCAAAAACATAACTATCAAAAGCATCAATAATAACGTAGCGTCCCGACAACAGGTTTTTGACTTCAAAATATCCATCTAAGACTTTGCCACGGTATATCCTTTCTATATGTTCATCGTCATGTGTAAGTAGACCAATCTGTATTTCATCCGTAATCGGTAGCAGCAATTTGTTAACGGAATCAAGCAAGAATCCGGAAATGATTCCTGTGCCTTTAATCACAAAATCTGCATTAACTTCTGTTTTTTCACCAACCGTAACTTCGCGTTGTGCTATCAGTGTCCTGAAATGCTGGACTGTTACCTCCCAAGTGTCAGTAGGAAGATTCGTTAGTGCAAACTGCCCCCCTGAATCCGTTTTGGCGGCGTAAGTTATGTTGTCTGTTTGTGAAATTGCTGAGATGATGTAACCGGTGAGGGGATTGTTCTGTTTATCTGTAACCTGTCCTTGTATTGTGCCGACATTTTGGGATTGACAGATTCCTATAGAAGTACCGAAGCATACCATGAACAGAACGATATGTGTGAGAATAGCGTTGTACATAAGGTTTATTATCCGATTCATGTGAGATGGTTCATAATAATCGTGTGAATCAGAATCGTGAAAACAATGATATTGTGAACTAACGGACAATGTGTGCTTGGCGTTGGAAAAGGCAAGATGAAACATTCTTTCAAACGGATCTCTGCAATCAATCTGTTTAAAGCATACCCCACCTGTGAAAAAGAATCAAGGTATCCCATAAAGATTTATGAGATACCTTGTAATATAACTGTAATTTGGACAATTCATTCTGAATGTTCTAATGTTGTCCAAACTATAGGAAGCTAAAGATTATTAGCAATGCGAATCTCTTCATCACTAAAACTTTCGTCATGCCATTCAGTGATACGCCATTCATCGTCTCTTTTTTCGAAGATAAACAGGTTATCGCCTTCCGCGAACCATCCGACAAATCCACCTTCAAGTGACTCACCATCTGCCACAAAGCCTTGGATTCGATAGTGATTTCGGACTTCGGCTTGCGTGCCATCTTTATTCATAGATATTTCTGGTGGGATAGAGAGTTCTATTTCAATATCCTGAAATCGGCTAAAGACATGAATTGCAGAATCACGTTCGTCTCGAATATCATCAAATATGAGGTCGTCAGTTTTATCGCCGTCTGTTCCCCAGTCTGAGACGTATCGGAAACCTTGCGACCAGTAGGCACTCATGTAGGTTTCCACATCTTCAGTTTCATAACCCTCTCGCCACCGTTTTAAAACACCGTTAATTGCTAAATAATCCTCAGATGACACCGGAATCTTATCAACGTCGCCACATCCAATAACAAACACCAATAACGTGATTATACCACAAATTTTACCTAATTCCTGAAACATTATGATTTCCTTTCAAACAAAGTACGGATGACATGTTGGAGTGTGCCTGCTACCCTGTATATATTTATATTCCACCATACATAAACTATTATCCTTTTTATTTTTAGTTATCAACGGAATCCCTTTTCTTCAAAAAAACTTGCTAATGTCCTTGAAATTTCACATAATGAGCATAACGAAAATTTTCATTCCAAACCGGTCTGCCTTTTTATGTAACCTTTTTGTCTTATTTTCATTCTTAACTTACAATGAAGGTTCAAAAAGCAGAGATTCAAGGCAAATAAAATTAAGCGTTTCACAAAACAATAGACATCATTGAATCAAATGAATTTCAATTAAGTTATGACAGAAACTGAGGTTGTGGTGTAATGAATGAGTTTCGTGACGAAGAATTGGTGCATCAAAATATAGGCGATGCTGATGACGGAGCATTTGAAATCCTCTATCACCGTTACGAGGGCCCACTCCTCAGTTTTTTCTATAGGCGCGTTGGCAATTGGGAAACCGCGCAAGACCTTGTGCAAGAGACATTTATTAAAGTGCATCAAAATCTACGGACACTTCGGGACCCAAAAAGTTTTTCCAGTTGGCTGTTTAGCATCGCGCACCAACTCATTGCAGCGCACTTCCGCGAAGCCAAGAGAAAACTCGAAATCGGTTCACTTGAAGGGAATCCTGAAGCATATCTGGTTGACCTTGAACATCGTTCCCCAATTTATCGTATCATAGCGAAAGAACAGATGGAGATTGTCTATGCTTTAGCACAACGACTGCCAATTTCCGAGCAAGAAGTATTTGAAATGAAGCTGGCAAACCCCAAAATGATGTTGGAAGAAATTGCCAGTATGTTGAACATTTCTTTGCCAGCCACCAAAGTTCGGCTACATCGCGCAAAGAAAAAAGTTATTGCTTGGATGAAAGCGGAATATCCCGGTGAATTTGACCACATATTTGAAAAACAAAAGGATGCAAAACAGGTTGAATAGTCCAGCAAAACGAATTTTATGTAACCTTTTAAGCCGATTTGCATTCTTATTCTAAAAGGAGGACACACATGACACCGAATGATGTCAAGGAGTTGCTAAAATCTTTAATTGCGGAGGAGGGATTATCGATTGATGTTATTGAAGTAACCCCTTCACAGGACTTAGACACATCGGATTATACCACAGAGGGACGCATCAAAGATGTTATCCATCAATGGAACAAAGATGGTAAAATTTACACGCGTCATCCCGGGCGAGCAGAAATTATGGAATTCTATACCAAAACCGATTCTGCTTCGCCTGCAAAAGAATTGTTAGAATCCTTAGAAATTGAAGCACTCCTTGAATCTATCATAACAGAACAGAAATTGCCTATCTGTTTCACCGATCATGGTTTCCGATTGGTTACATTGGCTGAGGATGACACAACGCGGTACCCTGTCAAAATTCTTCACGGTGGATTTCGGTTAGAAAAAAAACAGGGGGCTAAGGTTCTGTCAACGCAGCTTGATGGGGTGGCAAATCGCTTTGAAATGCTCCTAAAGGAAAAACGTATCAAGGCGAAATTGTTCCACCGAGGTTTCAGATTAGAGAAGACTTCTGAAGTGAACATACCTCTCTCAAAAGTTGATGAGATTGCAAAACGGATAGATGATACTCTCGGCATCAACTATGTGTTGGATTCATACAACACACCACCTTCCGAGGAAGTCTTTAAATCTACGAGTTGCACAAGTGCCAATATCCGAATTTCTTTGTGGCGTTTCCCACGACGCCAATGGAAAAGTTGAAAGACTATACTTTACTGCAACCTGATTCTACGATAGGAGGTTGAATTATGGATCCCAATGATGTTAACGAATTACTGAGATCCTTGATTAACGAATTTGCCCTATCAATCACCTCTGTCGAAAAAGGCCCTCTATTGATCTCTGAAGATGACAATCCTGTTTCGAGATCATACACGGAGAATATAATTAGACGGTGGAAGGGAGATGAAATCGCGGAAAAATTAAAAAAATTTACAATCAGTGGACATTGGTGTCTTTCAAGAGGGCGTAAGATTTCTGATGTATATGACGAAGTAGAACATTTAGCGTCAAATTCAACTCGTATTGCGGAAGTTAAGGAGGTACTCCGATCCTTAATTAAAGAACGAGAGCTACCTTTCAATATCCTTCACTTACGGTTTACAGTAGTTATTCTCCCGGATGATCCGATGCAATTCCGTACTGACGATATGGTAGAACTTGAGACCCTGCAGGAGCGGATGACCCTTGAAGGATGTTTCGGAGAAGATAATACCAACTTTCATGTCCGTCACGCAGGTTTTTCCCTATATCCAAAGGAAGATGCCCCCGATGTCCAGTATTCAAAGGTGCAGGAAGCAGCACTGCGTTTACAATCTAAAATAGGAAAGCACGGACTACAAGTGAGATTGATCCATAACGGTTTTCAATTAGAGAAAGACAGAGAAGTTGAGATAAATGTCGCGGAGGCTAAGGAATTGGCATCCCGTTTAATGTTTATGACAGGTATTGATTATAGTGTAGGAGCTTACGGTATGGGACCTAAAAAGGGTGTGAAGCCTGGATGGACACACACAATTAATTGGAAACACGCACGGGTAAGTTCATCCCGGCCCTGGTAACTTTAACAACACAAAAGGAGTATAAATTATGAACCCAAATAAAGTTAAGGCATTACTCAACACTTTGATCAACGAACTCAAATTACCAATCCATGTTTCTGTTTCTCATAATGGACCTACATTAGTTTTTGGACCGGGAAGTAGTTCAACACGATCACGAGCAAAAAATGTGTTAGAACACTGGTCTGATGGAGGCAAGCGTAGTTGGGTCATTTCTGTCGGACTGCCTGTGAAAGAGAGGGATAAGGCAGCAACGCGCCTTGCTTTGGACACACATCGCACGACAGAGATAAGGCATATATTGGAATCATTAATCGCTGAACAAACACTCCCTTTGACCGTTGTTGATGGTGGTTTTCAATTGGAAATCCTAACTGATGAAGGGATAGACTATTGCAGTGAAGATATGATGCAACTGGAAGCACTTTTAACAAAAGAGGGCATAGATGTTCCAGTACGTCATAGCGGTTTTAGTTTACGACACAAGGAAGATGATGGTGAACTTCTGTTTTCGGAAGTCAATACACTGGCAAATCATCTCTCGTCTTTATTAGTAGAACACGGGTTACATGTGCGATTGCTCCATAATGGTTTTAGACTACATAAAGACCAAGACGACGCAATAGATATTGCAGAAGTGAAGGAACTCATCTACCGATTAAAGATTATGGTAGGTATCCGCTATATCCAAGATGGTTGTGATTATTCGAATGACGTGTCAAACCCTGAAATTCATTGGAAATCTGCTGACGTGAATACCGCCTTCCCATAGTTTCTAAATAGAACATCGGATTAACATGTGTGCTAATCCTTGTCGGAACTCATAAAATAACAAACCGTCCAGTCAAAACATATAAAAGAAGGAATTCTGCAATGACCTATGTAATTTGCGAACCTTGCATTGATGTAAAAGATCACGCTTGTGCTGAAATATGCCCTGTTGAATGTATTCACCCAATGCGTGACGAAAACCCAGACGAATTTGAAGAAGTAGAACAACTCTATATTGATCCTGAAGAATGTATTGATTGTGCTATATGTGAACCTGCATGTCCTGTTGAGGCTATCTTCATAGAAGAGGATGTGCCAGAAGAATGGGAACACTTTATAAAAATAAACGCTGATTATTTCCAATAATAAAAAATCAATTGACAATATGTTAGTAAATACACATAATAGGAGTACAGTTAAATGACTTACGTAATTTGTGAGCCGTGCGTTGATGTAAAAGACAGTGCCTGTGTTGATATTTGCCCTTGTGATTCCATCCGCCCACACCCAAGGGAGGAATCCGAGGACTATGAAGGAGTAAATCAACTCTTCATTGACCCAGAAACATGTATCGAATGTGGTGTGTGTGAACCGGAATGCCCTATTGAAGCAATCTTTTTTGATGAGGATGTTCCTGAACAATGGAAACATTCCATACAAATAAACGCTGATTATTTCAATAAACAACAACTTAGTGTCTAAGCAAAAAAACAAACGAAAGGAGAACGACAAAATGACGTATGTAATTTGCGAACCTTGCATAGATGAAAAAGACAGCTCTTGTGTTGATGTCTGTCCAGTAGATTGCATTCACCCGCATCCAACAGATGCACCTGACGACTTCGAAGAAGTAGACATGCTCTACATCGATCCGGAAGAATGCATCGATTGTGGCGTATGCGAACCGGAATGCCCCGTTGAAGCTATCTTTATGGAAGAAGATTTGCCGGAAGAATGGGAACATTTCATAGAGATTAACGCTGCATATTTTGAGTAAATAGCACCGAATTGATTGCTTGTCAGTCAAAAACTAAGGGTGTTGTCTTAACATTATTTGATATACGTGTGGGTTTTAATCATAAAATCTATGCTATATCATTCGTTAGGCAACACCTTTATTTTTATCAAAAGATATTATATTCACTGGACAAACCAAGGTAAAAACGTTATCTTAAAGATTGAATTGTAACCTCTTTAATACGAATCCCTCCAATTTTCAAAATTTATGCACCCCATTCTGCACTCAGGCGCGTCACAGGATATAAAGAGGTAATGAAATTAGCTGTTCCAGGAGGGGACAAATGAAACACAACGATACCGAACTGATCCAACGCACCCTCATAGGCGACGATCACGCATTCTCGTTGTTGGTCGGAAAATACCAGAAGCAGGTACACGCGCTCGCATGGCGGATTGTCGGCGATTTCCATATCGCTGAAGAAATTACGCAAGATTCATTCCTGAAAGCATATACAGGATTGAAGACTCTGAAGGATCCACAACGTTTTGCAGGTTGGTTGTCTGTAATTACAAGACGTCGGTGCTTTGCGTGGCTGCGCAAAAAACGTATGTACACACAGTCCCTTGAGCATCTGGAACAGACGAGCAATGACCAAATAGAAGAAGCAGTGTATTCTGAATATGTTGTTGAAGAAAAAGAGCGAACCGCGGCAGAAACACAGCGCGAAGTTGTGAAAAAATTACTCGCCAAACTACAGGAAAGCGAACGCACTGTCATGACATTGCATTACTTCGGGGAGATGACATGTGCAGAGATCGGTGAATTTTTAGGCGTATCGGCAAATACGATTAAGAGTCGGCTGCACCGTGCCCAACAGCGTTTACGAAAGGAAAAACCCATAATAAGAGAGGCATTGGAGCATTTCAAAATCACGCCGAATCTCACGGACAATATCATGCGTGAGATTTCACAAACAAAACCTGTTGCACCTTCTGCCAGTAAACCCTTCGTTCCCTGGTTATTCGCTGCTTCAACAGTTGTAGTCGTGTTGCTCATGTTAGGTTTCGGAAACAGCAAATTCTTAACGCGTTTCCAGCAGCCTTATAGTTTTGATGCACATTCAGAAGTCAAGATTGATATTATTGAGGTGCCCGTTATGGCAAACTTTGCGTTGGAACCCAATTTACAGAAGCAGCTTGGTAGTATAAACGCGGAAAATAATGATCCAATTCCTAAACAGCAGCCTAATAATACACCACAATCTACAGAAGCAAATAAGGAGACTAAAATGGAAAATTACCCGCAATGGAATCTTCCAAAAGAAGCAAAAATGCGTTTAGGTAAAGGCGGAATAGCAAAAATTCAGTTTTCACCAGATGGCAAACAATTGGTGGTGGGTAGTCATATCGGTGTCTGGGTTTACGATGTGGAAACTGGCAAGGAGATTTCACTATTACCAGGTATTAGCAGGATAATGGCGTATTCACCGGATGGTCGTTTCATTGCAACTGGTGGAGGAGATCCAATCACCAGTTTTGGTGGTAGTCCTCTTGAAAAAGGAGTTAAGGTGTGGGAGGTAGCTACAGAAAGAGAAGTTTTGCTACAAGATGCACTTCCGGCAGCGGTAGTGTTACGGTTCTCAAATGATAGCAAAACACTTGTTTGCTTGAGTATGTCAAGAGAAACAATTTATTGGGTGGATGTAGAGACTGGAGAGACGACAGCGACAAATATGGGCAAAAGACCAGGGTACATGCATCAGGAAAGTTACGCACTTACAGAAGATAAAATCGCTATCGGAAGCGGTGGAGGAAAAATTGAGTTGTGGGATACAACAACAGGTAAGAAATTATCCACGCTCCGGAAATTTGGGAAAAAATTCCGTTTGCCGGATTACATAACCGGAACTAACCATGCACTGACGTTGAAATTCTCACCAGACGGCACACGACTTGCAACTGGAAACTTGGATACGACGGTGCAGCTCTGGGATACATCCACAGGAGAAGAATTGATTGTATTTCAAAAGCCTATAGAAGGTAACATGTGGTCGGTATCACAGCAAAATGGCAAAAAAATAGTAAATAATCCGATGAAAAACGAAAGGAATGGTAGACCAAGTACACTGGCATTCTCCCCAGACGGAAATTTACTTGCATGTGGTAGTAACGATAGCACTCTAAAATTGTGGAAGTCTGATACAGGTGAATTGCTCACTACTTTCACAGGTCATCTCAGCACTGTTTATCAATTAGCATTTTCCCCAGACGGTTCCACACTGGCAAGTGGAAGCTCGGATGGCACTGTCCGATTCTGGAATATTAAATTACGAAAAGCATTAAATACCCAAATCGCAGGACACATGTGGATGAGAACTGCATCTTTATTAGATGATGGTTCCACGTTGGCGAGTGTTTCATCCAACGGTATCATCACCGTTTGGGATTTGGAGAAATCACAAAAAACAACTTCCATAACTAAAGCGATGCTTGAGGCACCATTATATTGGAGAACTTACAGGACTCTCGTATTATCGCCTGATGGAACAAAACTTGGTAATCGCGGTAGACAAAGCGATCCCTCTAAACCAAACTATGATGGCACGGTGCTACGTTTGACTGATGTTAACACGGGACAGGATTTGGAGGCTATTCCCTATTCATATCTTGAAATATTTTCGCCAGATGGGAAAACTATAGCAAGTGGTGGCGGCAATAAAATCCGCTTGTTGAATATAGAAACGGGTGAAAAACGTGAGATTATTACTTCAGAACACGACGAAGATTCCGATGAACATAAACCTCATATCAGCACTGTCGCATTTTCGCCAGATGGAGAAACAATTATCAGCGGAACATCAGGTGGACATGTTCAACTCTGGGATGTGAACATTGGCATGGAGTTAAGTTCATTTTTTGAGGAAATACCTCCAAAAGACAATAGGTACAGAGAACCTATCTTTAACTTTGCTTTCTCTTCAGACGGTTCTCTGATTGCTGTGGGTAGTAGTAAACGGATCCGTATGATCGGAAGAGCGAGGATTCCCCACTGTAAAGAAATCGCATTTGGTAATAAAAGCTCTTCCCATATATGCATATTTTCTCCAGATAATACTATTCTTATAGTCGGTTTCTGGGGTGGTAATATTGAATTATGGGATGTAATTACTGGAGAAATACTCACTACACTTGATGGACATTCGGTATCCGTTCAAGATTTATCTTTTTCACCTGATAATAAAACACTTATCAGTGTGGGTGCTGGTACCATTCTATTTTGGGATTGGGAAGAAGTGTTAAGTAGTGCACGCGGAAAGGATCAAGAACGTGGATCTAAAGCGGATCTTTCCACTGAAGAACAAACCACAGAGAATGTAATGCAATTCCTTGAGCACTCAACACAAAAACCAAAAATCTCAAATCATATCTTGACGAAAGGTGAGGTATATCTTGCAAACGAATGGTATGATGAGGCGTATGAAGAATTTACAAAATACTTATCAGCTGCAGATTATCGTGGGGATCAGAATGTCACGACACACCCAGGTTTTCATCGTCAGTTGTTTGCAAAAATTGGCAAAGTAGGCAAAGATGTTCAAGACAAAGAAGGTTTTGCTGATATGGTGAATAAATTAATTGACTCATTCCCCGATAGTCTGAGTATCCAGCTAAATGCACACTTGGTTTTGGCTAAATTCTATCACGATAACGATATGCTTGAGAAGGCAGATGAACATATTCAGATAATTGACTTACTAACTGAAAACCTTCCCACAGAAAGTATAAGTTTTCAGTTAAATGCCTGCCTCAGTCTGATTGAATATTATCGCAATAAAGGAATGCTTAACAAAGCAGATGAGTATATTCAAAAAATTGACGATATAACTGCTGAACTTGATACTAATAATCCAGAAAGTCTAAGGCTTCAGTTAGACACCTACTTTGCTTTAGCTGAGTTTTATCGTGATCACGGTCCGATTGAGAAGGCAGATGAACATATTCAAAAAACGGGTTTTGTTACAGAAGACGCATGGATGGTTCTTGGTCCATTTGATAATGCTGGTGGAATCGCTTACGATACAGCCTACATTCCTGAAGACATAACAGAGATTGATTTGACAACAAAACATGATGGACTAAATGGGGTGGTAAGTTGGAAAAAGTTTACTGATGACAAATTAGATGGCTATATCCATCTTGGAGAAAAAAATGTTGATTGGCAAGTCTCTTATGCTTTCGCTACCGTTACCTCCCCTGATGAAAGAGAAGTTCAATTCAGATTCGATAGCGATGATCAAGGAAAAGTCTGGCTAAACGGTGTAGAGGTATTTTCCCATACGAAAGCCTTTATGGCAATAATTGATACATACACTATTCCTGTGACACTCAAGCAAGGCAAAAACAGTATTCTCGTTAAGGTGTGTAATGAGGAAGGGGCATGTGCTTTTTATATGCGTATCACAGACCAAAACGGACAAGCTTTTGATGATTTGATATTCGGTCAATAACGTCTTTGGATATTCACTTCTATCTAAAATCTATACAATGTTTGTAAAAAATATCGGAGAACAATTATGAGTATGAGAGAAAAATACGATTCTACAGATTTCTGGTATACGTTCATCAATTCACTCCATAACGAGGGACTCTCAGCTGGTAGGGGCGAATTGGAAATGGACGAGGAAATGCAGAAAAAACTTCTCGCTTACCTCAAAGAAAATATTGAAAAGGGAGTTACAAACGAGGAAACGGTACTCCCACCTACTCTTTCCGACTATTTATCGCGTTTTCCACAAGAAATGCTGCCAAAGCTGCAGTCATTAGCAGAAAGTTTTCTTGACACGGATCCTGACAATGGACCAGCATCCGTGCTATTGGCAACTGTTGCCTATACGGAGATGGGAAGTATCGGATCATTGCCGTTTGTAGGAAAAGCATTAACACTTGTGCCAAAAGATCTATGTCTGAATTTACTTATAATTTACAAGTACGGGAGGAACTGCGGAGCCGCGGAACAAATTATTCTCACTGTACTTGAAAACGTATTTGAGTGGGCAAAACAACAAGATAATTCTGCCCGTTACCATGAAGTGAGAAATTTCTATCGGCGACATAGAGTAACACCTTATTCAGTATATACAAGACTAAAAACATTCGATAAACGATATTGGGAAAAGCGAGAAGGGGACAGGATTATGGGAATAGGTGAAGGTAAAGGTACAATTGGGAAATGTAGAGATTTGATATCCGAAGAACAAGCAGCATTTAACAAAGTAATGGTAGAAGAATCAGACAATCCAAACATCTTTGGTAAGGAAACATCTGAGAATACAGATTTTTGGGATGCTTATCTTGACACATTAGAAGACCGTGGACTTTCAGTACCCAGATGGAAACTGGTACCCAAGGTGCAAGAAAAACTTTTAGATTACTTCAAGACAAAAATAGAAGCCGGGGTTATTGACGGTCTGACTACGTTACCATCACAACTTCCAGAGTACGTTCCACTGTTCCCTGATGCGATGCTTCTGGAGCTGAGAGAATTCGCTGAAGAGGTATATGAAAAACAACCTGAAAATGGTGCTGCAGCAAAAATGTTAGCGGTAATTGAGCAGAAAGGTTATATTACATTTAATGAACAAGCAATCACTTTGGCACCTAATGACGCAGAAATCTGCTTTTATGCAATTAGTTATAATACTTCGCTTACGTTACTTGAAAAGTTGTTTGAAAGGGCACAACGACGAGGCGAATCAGAATTGTACCATTGGTTAGTAAGACTTTACAAAGAGATAGGTACAACACCATGTGTTAGTTACCGGAAGTTGATGAAAAGTTCCGAGGGAAACGTAGAGTTGATTACACGGTATAAAGCATTGATTGTGCAAGCACAACAGACTTTTGAGCATCGTCTGGAACAGGAACCTGATGACTGGTATGCTCTACGCGGACTCGGTGATATTTATGAAACGTTGGGTGAGACCGAATTGACACAAAAATATCCGTGGGAGGGACATTCAGATACAAAGATTGCATGGCAACAGAAAGCATGGGTTGGCAGAAAACTGCCAGATTTTTCAGCGACTCCACTTGATGGCACACCTATATCTGTATCGGATTACCGTGGTAAAATGTTAGTGCTAAATTTCTGTGCGAAATGGTGCGGTTTTTGTGCGCCTGAAATTCCTTATCTCAAAAAAGTCTATGAGGAACATCACGACAAAGGGTTAGAAGTTATTGGTGTGAGTCTTGACGAAAACGAAGCGGAACTATGTGAGTTTATTGACGCACATGATATACCGTGGCCAAATATCTTTGATGGAAAAGGTTGGGAAAGTGACCTTGCTCGGTATTTTGGAATAAATAGTGTTCCTTCGCAATGGCTTATTGACAGGGATGGGACAATTATATCAGTTGGAACTAGACGAGAGACATTGGGACAACTCGTGAAGTGGGCAGAAGCATCGCGTGTTGGTAACCTGGTTCCGGATTTCTCAGCAGTTGATGTAGATGGGAATCTTGTTTCACCCTCGGCATATCGCGGTAAAGTTGTATTACTCTATTTTTGGACAAGCCAAGACTACTGTGAAAAAGAACTAACTTATATGGACGCAGTCTATCAAAAATATCACACCAAGGGATTTGACATTGTCGATGTCAACATTGCAGGATGGAAAAATGAAGAAGATTTTCACCGATTACTCAGTAAAAAAAACTATCAAGGCCACCATATCTATGATGGAGGCAAATTGAAACAGGGTCCACTTGCTCAGCAATTTGCCATTCAAGAAATCCCTACACTTCTGCTGATAGATACCGATGGTAAAATTATTGATGCACGGTCAGGAAAAGTACATTCACCTGAAGCATGGACTGCAAGATTAGAAAAGCTTGTGGCTACACATCTTGGAATGTGATAGAATAGAAGGTAGGAGGTAACTGTTATGGCGTATTTCATCACTGACGAATGCATCGGGTGTCTGCAGTGTCTATGTAAATGTCCGGTAGATGCAATTACTGGTGATCGTGGTAAGTTGCACATTATTGACCCGGATGTGTGTATTGATTGTAGTGCTTGTGGGATGGTGTGTCCGGTGGAAGCAATTCACGACCAATTCGGGGAAGTGTGTAAATTTATCAAACCTCTCTCACATCGCCCTATAGCTGTCATTTATGAAGAACTCTGCTCAGGCTGCGATTTTTGTGTCCAAATCTGTCCGTGGGAGTGCCTTGAAATAATAGACCCGGTTACAAATGAACATGCAGATAGTTTCTTTGGTATTTGTGAACTCGTCAAACCAAAGGATTGTGTCGGTTGTAAGCTTTGCGAAGAGGTGTGTATCAAGGATGCTATCCGAGTCGAATCGCCTGTGTTATTGGAACTCGCAGAGGCTGCAGATTGAGATTTACCGATACGCCAATTGAAACGAGAGAAAATTGTATAGGTTTATAAGTTTTACTATAAACAAAGAAGCCCAACCCACAGTAGATGGGTTGGGCTTCTTTTTGGAAAGATACCCCCGACGAGATTTGAACTCGTGTCGCCGCCGTGAAAGGGCGGTGTCCTTGGCCAGGCTAGACGACGGGGGCATATAGAAAAAATGAATGAGCCGTACAGGAGTCGAACCTGTGACCACCTGATTAAAAGTCAGATGCTCTACCAGCTGAGCTAACGGCTCAAATTCACAATATATTATGATACAACCTTTCTTGGCAAATGTCAAGTTAAAATGCAAAAACTTGAAAGCTTATTGGAAGGTTGTAGGGGTAGGATAGTTTTGGTGCCGCTCTCTACCAGAGAGGGTCCCCCAACGACACTATTTGATTTCTATCCGGTCCGACAGAAATAATCGGAATTGCTACATTAAGGTAATCAGCAACATACTTGATGTAGTCTTTGGTTCGCTGCGGAATATCTTCTGCGGAACGTGCTTCAGTCAGCGGTTGTTCCCATCCGGGCAGTGTTTCATAAACCGGTTCACATTCTTCCAAAACTTTTAGGCTACTTGGGAAGGTAGTCGTTTCTTTTCCTTTATAACGATATGCCACACAGACTTGTAGGTCAGAAAGCGTATCAAACACGTCAAGTTTTGTCAGTGCGATAGCAGTTAGTCCGTTAATTTGCGTTGCATATCGGAGTGCCACAAGGTCAAGCCATCCACAACGTCTCGGTCTTTGCGTTGTAGCACCGTATTCCTTGCCGATTTTCCGAATTTCCTCATCCAAGTCGGGCGGCATTTCAGTTGGAAATGGACCGCCGCCAACGCGTGTGACATACGCTTTTGAAACTCCTAACACTTCACCAATCACTTTTGGACCAATACCGAGGCCTGTGCATACAGCCCCTGCAGTGCAGTTAGATGAAGTGACATAAGGATACGTACCAAAATCTATGTCAAGCATTGTTCCCTGCGCGCCTTCAAACAAAATCCGCTTTTCAGCACCAAGTGCTTCATGCATGAATGCAACTGTATCTGTTACATAGGGGGCAATCCGTTCTGCGTAGTTATAGTACGTTTCAAGCAGGGAATGGCGAGCCACATCACCCATCTGGAGCGCATCTGCTTTGGTTTCAAGGTTATAATCAAGTTTCTTTTGGAAATGGTCAAACTCAAGCAGGTCTCCAACGCGAATACCTGCGTGTCGATTCATCTTATCGGAATAGGTCGGTCCAATGCCGCGTGAAGTTGTGCCGATTTTCGTAGCACTTCCCATTTGCTCCCACTGTTCAACAAGTTTGTGGTAGGACATAATGAGATGCGCCCGATCACTGATCTTGAGATTCTCACTACTGACTTCAACACCCTGTGCCTGTAACCTATCAATTTCACCGAAAAGCGTTTCTAAATTGATAACAACTCCGTTGCCGATAACATTCACGGTGTTAGGTCTAAGGATACCAGATGGAATCAGATGAAGAATAAACGTCTTTTCACCGAGGACAATGGTATGTCCAGCGTTATCACCGCCTTGGTAGCGCGCGACAACATCCGCGTGTTCAGCGAACACATCGGTGAGTTTACCTTTACTTTCATCACCCCATTGGGCACCTAAGATAACAATATTTGACATACGAATCCTATCCTATCTCGCAAGACATTAGTCCACAATAAGATATACAACCTGTCTCATGAATCGTGGGAGGGCTTTGTAAACGCGATCTTCAAGAAATGTTTACTTCAGTAGAAACGCGTTTGTAATCGCGCAATTTATTGCGCCTCGGACATTTGCATTAGTATTTTACGGCTTGGATTGAGCGTAGTGAAACAACAAATTCCG
>JAGWBU010000183.1:0-6903 GCA_021295735.1 Candidatus Poribacteria bacterium
GACGGTGGACGCTAAGCGAAAACCGCAGTCGCAAGGAAGCACAAGCCCCTACCTTTAGGTAGTGGGTACCTATGACAAATTCTCTCAAGTGAGTTGGTGGAATTGATTGATTTTAGCCAACTTACACAAATTAACAGGAGTTTTATTCCAAACACGCTTCGCGAACAAGAGTCTGACATCGTTTTTAGCGTCCCTTTTCAACACGAATCGAAAACTAACGAGATACTTATCTATATTCTCATTGAACACCAATCAACAGTTGATGTTACAATGGGATTTCGATTGTTGTTTTACATGACGCAGATATGGGATTTTCAACGTAGGGAGTGGGAATCGAACAATGTTTCCAAAAGTGAGCGGCGTTTTCGCCCAATCCTTCCGATTGTGTATTACACTGGCGCGCAGCAGTGGAAAACACCGTTGACTCTTGAGGCGATAATGGACATTCCTGATGTGCTTGCTCGCTTTGTCCCAAAATTTGATTCTTTGTTTCTAAGCGTAAAAGAAACAGATGAAGTGGATCTAACGAAAACTGGTCATCCATTGGGATGGTTGTTAACTGTACTTCAAAAGGAACATGCAGACAAGGAAGCGATAAGTAGTGCGTTGCTTGAAGCTATATCTCACATTAACGCTCTTGATGAAGAACAAGCACAGCAGCGACGGAGAGCAATTATCTATTTCTTGTTGTTGATATTGCATCGTCGTCCGGCTAAAGAACACGAAGATTTGATAGCACTTATTGACCAACATACACACGAGTTGGAGGTAGAAACCATGGCAAAATCAATGGCAGACGTTCTCAGAGAACAAGGTATTGAACAAGGTATTGAACAAGGCCAAACACGGGCAAAACAGGAGGCAGTACTTAAGCTCCTACAAATTCAATTTGGTGATGTGCCTGAGGATGTTTCTAAGAGAATTACTTCTATCCGTAGTATCTCAAGTCTTGATTCGCTCTTTGAGAAAACGGCTACCGTTCAAACACTTGATGAAATTGATTGGCAAAACTATAATGACTAATACCATATTAACCTAAAACTTGTTCATACGCTACAAAAAAAGACATGCTTAACAAAGTTCTATATACCCTTAAACTAAAAAAACGACCTGATGTAGATAGAGGCAAAGTCCTCAAAGCATTTCCGCTACGCAATCAGTTGATAACGTGGGAATTAGACGAAAAAGGTGAAGCCTCGCTCATCATTCCGCAGAAAGATAAATTCTGGGTTAGACTTACAAGTAAACTTTTTATGCTCCCCAATAAACGGGTTGTTGTGCTGGATAGCATCGGTACATACGTATGGGAAATGTGTGATGGGAAGCATACTATTTCACAGATTATCAAGGCACTCCAGAAAAAACATCAACTGACCCGAAAAGAAGCCGAAACTTCACTTTTTACCTTTGTCCAACAGCTCGGAAAACGAAATTTTATCCAATTTGCTATTCCGAGTGAAGAAAAACCGAATGAGGCAGCAGCACAAAAACCCGCGCAACAGAAGCGTTTCGGATTTTTGGCAAAGCGATAAACGATCTATTTATAACCTATTTATAACTTGTTTAACAAGTTCAGGATTTTTTAGTCAAGAAATCGCGACCAAGAGGTCGCTCCTACAGCGGAGACGCGATAGCCGATAACTGACTGCCGATAGCCAATAAAAAGGAGAAAAAAGATATGCAAGCAGAAATAGAGGGTGTACAACCAAATCTCGCTGAAACCCCAGAACGATTCCAGCGCCTTATTCCTAAAGAGAATACTGTTAGAGTCAGAAACCTCATAAAACGTTATGAGATGGGAACAACGACTGTGGATGCGCTACGCGGTGTCAATTTCCAAATTCAACGCGGTGAATACATCTCTATTATGGGACCTTCTGGTTCTGGCAAATCTACGCTTTTTAATATGATTGGTGGATTAGACAAACCTACCGAAGGCAGAGTCTATATTGACGAAGTAGATATTGCACAGCTTGACGCTTACGAGTTGGCGTGGCTGCGTTGTCGGAAAATCGGTTATATTTTCCAATCGTTCAATCTAATTCCTGTTATGACAGCACTTGAGAATGTCTCGCTCCCCATGATTTTTGCTGGTATGAGTGCCGATGAAAGCAGAGAAAAAGGCGTAGACCTGCTTTCTCTTGTTGGGTTGGGCGACCGCGTTCAACATAAACCGCTTGAACTCTCTGGTGGACAGCAGCAACGTGTCGCAATTGCCCGTTCCCTTGCTAACGACCCCGCTATTGTGTTAGCAGATGAACCGACAGGTAACTTAGATACCAAAACAGGTCTTGAAATCATAGATTTGCTCCGCCGCCTCAATGATGAAAACGGCGTAACCATTATTACTGCAACACACGACCATAAGATGCTTGATGTCTCTGACAGGATTTTCCATATGGTAGACGGCAAAGTTGACAAAATTGAGGCGCGCGATGAAATTGACCTTCACGTCGGAAAATTGGACGGTCAGGAAGTCGGATAAACTCCTCAATGTCAATCTACAAACGTTTAGGTATCCGGACGGTTATTAACGGCAATGCAACTCTGACACGTCTTGGTGGTTCCATTATGCCGCCTGAAGTTATTGCAGCGATGGCTGATGCATCAAAACATTTTGTAGACATCATTGAACTTCAAAAACGTGTCGGCGAAGAAATAGCGAAACTTACCCATAACGAAGCAGCCTATGTCTCCAATGGTGCTGCAGCTGCCCTGACGCTTAGCACTGCCGCCTGTATCACTGGACTTGATGCTGCTAAACGTGCCAAATTACCCCATCTTGACAACTCAATGAAAAGTGAAGTCATCGTGCATCGTCATGGACGTGTCGGTTACGATTTTGCCGTGCGGCAGGTCGGTGTCACATTAGTGGAAATAGGAGACGAAAACGGCACAACACCTGACGAACTTGAAAACGCCATCACCGACAAGACCGCTGCAATCTTCTACTTTGCAAACCCCGGTAGAGAACATCTTTGGGTGTCATACCAAAAAGGCATTGAAATTGCCAAAAAGCACGGTATCCCTTTGATTGTTGACGCTGCTGCACAGTTGCCTCCGCCAGAAAACTTGTGGCGTTTTACAGAGATGGGAGCAGATTTAGCGATGTTTAGCGGTGGAAAAGGGTTATGTGGTCCGCAAAGTAGTGGACTAATCGTTGGCAAAAAATCGCTGATTGAGGCTATCGCATTCAATGGTCCGCCCCATCCTTTCATCGGCAGAGGTATGAAGGTCGGCAAAGAAGAGATGGTCGGATTATTGGCAGCAGTTGAGTGGTACCTGAATCAAAACCACGACCAATTAATGCAGTCCTATGAAGACCAAGTCGCTTACTATACTGAGGTGTTTAAGGATATCCAAGGCGTTAGTGTGTATCGCAGTTTCCCTTCTGAAGCAGGGCAACCGATGCCCCGCACCGAAATCCGATTTGACGCAGAACAACTCGGTATCACGCGCAATGAAATTCTTCATCAACTACAGATAGGTGAACCTGCGATAGATATTGCTGGTGCAGGTGCGAACGGCGTACTTATCAATGGGCAAACCTTGATGCCGGGAGAAGTAGAAATTATTGCTAAAAGATTAAAGGAAATTCTACTTGAGTTGTAGCGCGAGGTCTCTATGACTCTCCATATGTAACCTAAGTTGCTACGGACAAGATTTTAGACATGCAGACGCCATTTTTAATCAAGAACAGTTCATTATTCGTGAAATATCGTAGCGCAAACTTTTAGTTTGCGTCTAATAGTGCACAAACTAAATGAAGATTAAGAAAATATTTCGGTATTTTCCTTAGTCCCGTAGGGACGATATGTTTATAGAAAACGTTGCGGACACGCTCTTTAGTCCCGACAAATGTTGACATATTCAGAATATACCTAACAAGAAATTACCGAATTAAAAAATTAATGTTCATAAAGTTTGTGCTACATAGGTGGCAACTTAGGTTACAATAGTACATTATAAATAATTTAGGAAACATACATGAAACTTAACAACGGTATACGTCTAACGTGGCTCGGACATGCCACATTTAAAATTGAAGTAGATGAAAAAACCTTCTTAATTGATCCATGGGTTGATAGTAACCCTGTTTGTCCCGATGAACTCAAAACTTTTGATAGTCTTGACGTTATGATGATAACGCATGGGCATTGGGATCACATGGAAGATGCAGTTCCAATTGCTAAAAAACATGCTCCCACAGTGATCGCTATGATTGAAATAGCAAAATGGTTGGATAACCAGGGAGTTGATAATACAATAGGCATGAATAAAGGTGGTACGGTTACAGTCGGCGGCGTGAAAGCAACGATGGTTACAGCGAATCATAGCAGTAGTTTCGTAAAGGAAGATGGAACGATAGTCTACTTAGGTGAACCTGCGGGTTTCGTGCTTGAATTTGCCAATGGCTATAAAATATATCACGCTGGTGATACAAATGTGTTTGGAGATATGCAAATAATCGGTGAGATATATCAACCTGACTTGGCACTGCTTCCTATCGGTGACCATTTCACGATGGGACCGCGCGAAGCTGCTTATGCGGTGCAGTTGCTCAATGTGCCAGCAATTTTACCCATGCATTACGGCACCTTTCCACTTTTGACAGGGACATTGGAAGAATTTCGTCAATTGACAGCCTCTCAGGATGTAGAAATTGTTGAATTAGAAATAGGAGAAATGTTAGATTAACGTGAGTTGATGTAAAAAATAGGTTCACATGCAGGTTGGATTGAACGAAAGTGAACTCCAACACCACACCCAAAATACATACTTTGCTCCGTAGGAGCAATATGTTTATAGCATCTAACGGTTTACGCTCCCGCTCCGTAGGTGCGGTATAGGGTTTTACCACATATAGCACTCCTTGGAGTGCAAGAACTTGAGAATCCCACCTTCTATAAACATAGCACTCCTCTGGAGTGCGGAAACTATCCATCATAATTTATGATAGGTGTGATATGTGTGGGTTCATCTAACCTTTAAGTCGGACTCATGTTAGATTAAGGTATTTCGGTAGGGACCATGCAGGCCAAAGGCGTAAGCGGTTTTTAACAACTCTTGTGGGTTACCAGTATCGTAACGTGTACCTGCGACGTGGTAACCGTACATACCTTCTTGTCGGACCATTTCCGCCATTGCGTCGCGCAGTTGAATCTCACCGTGCGTTAAAATCTTGTTGCGGTAGTTGTCCTCCAATATGTCAAACAGAAGTGGTGTAAGCAGATCAATCCCAAAGTGGCATAGATATCTATACGTTTCTTGTGCATCCCATATTCCTTCAACGCGCATGTGTTCTCGTGCATAGTCTACTGCAGGTTTTTCAGCAATTCGTGCTAATTTGAAAAGGTCTGGATTTTCAGGAGTGGGACTCCCTTGCACAATGCCGTTCACAGAGAGTTCGTTTTCATCACATACATCAAGGCTTGTCACAGATTTTCCAACTTGTGCATAGACATCTATCAACTGTTTTGCACAAGAAACATCTGTCTCTGAAATATACAAGTGGTCGCCAAGCAGAATCATAACAGGTTCACCTGCCGCGAAATCTTTTGCACAATAGATGGCGTGTCCGAATCCTTGTGGTTCAGCTTGAATTGCAAATTGCAAACGTTCCCCGATTTCAGTCAATCTGTCCGCTTGCACTGCCAGTTCCGGCTTCTCGCGAATTGCGTCTGGAACGTCGCCAGAAAAATAGTCGGTAATCGGTTCAACTTGGTGCGGCTGTGCAACGAGACACACCTCTTCCACGCCAGCCGTTAGTGCTTCCTCAATAATCAATTGAATGACCGGTTTTGCGAGACCATCCTGATCAATAATTGGGAAAAGCGCTTTTGGTAAGGCTTTTGTTGCGGGGAAGAGGCGTGTTCCATATCCAGCGATTGGAATAATAGCCTTTTGAATTGGTTGCATTAGACCTTTTAGTTTCTATTACGCTTGAGTGCTCCCCAAGTTGTAGAGAGTTTATCTGCAGGTTCAACAGGTAAATTATCGGATTTCGCCTCAAAGTTCTGCATAACCTCGTCTTCAGTCAAAACCCGGTCATAGATGCGGACGTTATCAACCATCCCGTTCAGGAATCTACCGTCGTGTTCACTGCCAATACGGCGTTCATCCATGTTTTCAGGTTGGGCACCGGCTGCGCCTTCTGCCTGCAATTCTCCGTCTACGTAGAGCTTAAGTTCGTTTTTTCAGGATTAGTCGTGTAAATGATGTGATACCATGTCTCTGCCTGAGCGTTGAAGCGAATCTTAGAACCACCGTTTTTATCAACCTGAATTTGGTTCTCCTGAAACTTGAAATGGACCTTGCCTGCTACCCACTGCCAGGTAGAAACAATGCCCTGAATGCCGCCAAACTGAGTTTGAAGAGCGTAGCATTCAACTGATGCGAAATCAAACATACCCAGGGCAGGAATTTCAACGTAATTGTTCGCTGCGGCTTTAAATTCGTATGCATCCCCTACGGGACCTTCAACAAAGTCAAGTTTACCAATAAGCTTCGCATGGTTATCGTTGCCGGAGGTATCCATGACAACTTCACCTTTGACATCAGACTTATTGAGCGTATACATCGCGACAAGTCCATCTGTTACGAATTCTTTTGCTGCATCAGCTGTGTTTACATACCACATAGCAGTAAGTAATAGGCTGAGGATACAAATCACTTTTATAGCTTTCAAAACCATTTGAATTCTCCTTAGTTTCGCGGCACCCGAAGTAGCATACCTGTTTGTCTGTCGGATGCCATTCTATTATAATTAGATGTAGTTTAGCATATACGATTAAATTCGTCAAGTGATTTACGTTTGCTGGGTATGTAAATATTTGGTTACATAGGTTCAATTTGCAATGATTACGCGGCGTTTTCCACTGTAGAGCGGGGTCCCTGTGCCCC
>JAGWBU010000183.1:7210-9451 GCA_021295735.1 Candidatus Poribacteria bacterium
CGAATGCCTTTTGGCATTCCCGGAGACCCGCCCCTACAATAGGAGTTGTGCGGATTTCTACAAAAACTTTACACACCCCCGAACACATCCGAAGCCATTCAATTCTTCAGCAGTTCCTATGATTATGTCAACGTAGAGGGTTTGATAAAGAAAAGGCAGATACCCAAAGCGGATACCTGCCTGTAAAATAGGTGATTGAAGATAGAAACCTAATCAGAAGCCCAATGATAGTTATGTGTTCCCCAATCACTCGTGCAAGTGCCATTACTGCATCGCGTGAAAGTCACACCGCACCCAGGACGTCTACACGTAAAAGTGGTCGTGTGATTGTGCGTAGCATCTGGATAACATGTCCAGTAGGTATGCCCATAAGCACAGGTTTGTCTATGTTCTAACCTGTCACTTACCGTCTCTCCGCAAGCGCTTCGCGCACAGGTCGCAGATGGAGTAGGCGGCGGCGCAGGATACACATGCGTATGATATTAACACGCATAGAAACTTGTCACCGTGCAATAATCACCATTCGCATTCGTATCACTACAACTCGCTTGCAATGAATGGTCTGAACCATCACACACATAGTGACCAGAGTAGCCACAACCCGCAGCAAAATGATCTCCGGATTGCCACGTCTCATGAGAACCGCACGTGTGGTAGGACGGCGTTGGTGTAGGTGCTGGATCCGGCGCAACGTATTGCTTCAGGTGTAGTAGAATGCTTACCTTCCAACGGAATCAAATCAGATAAATCATGATCTTCTTTATGCCCCATGCACGGTCTGAATTGCCTGCCACAGCGGACACTGGTTCCGTATTGGTTGGTCTTAGTTCTGTTGCAGGAAAACACTTGATGTTCGGTATCGGGAAAATCGGGGCAGTCATAGTAGTGGCGACCACAACCCTCTAAGAGGTTGCGGTTTCTAAGAATCTCTGATTTGCTTGATCTATAACGGCGTTCTGGATTACCATAAGTTCTAGGGACATAATATACGTTGCTGCTACTCTTGAACTCTCTATCTACACTTTTTGCAGTGCCGCATTTCTCGCGGTGACTGTCAAATGCCTTATAGGGTGAGTTGAATGTATTCGTACAGGGACCTTCACATTCATAATTATCAGGTAAACTTGGAATGGTAATATCCTGCCGTGTATAGACAAAGTGCGACCCTCTACTACCACTACTATGGGGATCAGTGGGATGCTCATACACATCATCATCTGTCAAACTCGCTTTGACATAAGCCTCAAGCCATGCTGCATCATAACCGAGATGTGCAGCCATAATTTGGATATATCTGTCATACTCTTTGTGGTAAGCATTAACCGCTATATTTGCCTGACTCGTTAGTTCACTAACTTTATTGATAGCAGCCTCCATAGATGTTACGAGATCCGAATTGTCGTAAATGGCTAAACCTAATTTTTCTGCATTCACCACGAGGGATGCCACCGCAGCCGCTGCTAAAGTACCAGCAGATATGTAGGCGCCAACAGCAATTCCAAATGCACTCGCAATTGTCATGGTTGCACCGTTGCTTATTGCAGCTTTATTGGCCTCCCATTTACCCACCAGGATGTCCATTATACCACGTGCAATAATCAGATTATCTCGTAGATTATCGGCTGTTTGATATTTGCCATTCAAGCGTTTACCAGCCCCATTTATGCTCCTGTTTGCATCGTTTGGATATGGATCATCTGCTTGAGAGAGATACATGCTACTATATACCATAAGCAACAGCATTAAGACTGTGATCATCTGTTGTGAAATTTTTCTTCGCATAAGAGGTTCTCCTTTATCTATCATCCCTTATTGGAGGTGCAGCGGGATCTAAAGGACTCCCATACGTTGAGAGATCGCCTACATCATCGGGTGACAAGTTTCCCCACTGTAGCTGAAATATATCGCCACGTCGCGTGCGTACTTCATAGGATCGTTGGAATAATTTCTGTTTGGTGGCGATGTCAAGTGACTTATCAAGCAAACCCGATTCATCGAGATATGGCTCCAATACGCTCCGGTATCTTTTGGCGTAGATAGAGGAATAAAACTGAAGGTCCTGATACGCCTCTCTATACACGGGGTTATCTGTATCTCCGATACTTTGATAGTATGTGATGAGATACTCATTACGGGCTACCCTTGCGGCTTCTTGATCATCTGGTGGGAATGGCGGTATCCATTTCGCGCTCCAGTGTCCACGTTCTTTGGCTTGCAAACGGAGTGCTTCCACAGGATGTT
>JAGWBU010000183.1:9560-10019 GCA_021295735.1 Candidatus Poribacteria bacterium
TTTTGCCCGGTTCGGCAGGCCGTAGGTTATTTTCTGCAAGGGGGTTACGCTTTTCTTCAAGCATTTTCTCGTCCTGTGCGAGCTGTTCTTTGAACTGCGCGACTTGTGACCACTGCCAGTAAATAAAACCACCAGCAGCAATCAGGATTATAATCAGGGCTGCGATGCCCCAGGACATTTGTCTATTCATCTAACGATCCTCCTGTCCAGTCTTGTTGCTATTCCTGCTATGCGTTGTGTCCAGTGTACAGGACTGTCTTGGACTTGGACAAATCAAGCCCGGTTTCTGTACCTCTTTTCTCGATGTACATTCGCGTTTGAATTGTTGTTCGCAAGCGGGCGTATCTACTTGTGTGGCATCTATTGTGCCAAACAGTAAGAAACCGCTTGCGATGATGAATGCGAAAGTAAGAATGGAGAGAAGAAGTACTTTGTAGTCTCGTCTCATCTTGTGCCTCC
>JAGWBU010000035.1:0-19625 GCA_021295735.1 Candidatus Poribacteria bacterium
AACAAAAAAATGGAGACGTTAGCGGTGTCTACATCCCCGTGCTAAAGCAACGGGGTTTTGACACCGAAGATTGATAATGAACGATTTTAAACAAATACTGTCAACTATTAGCCGTCCGTTTCAGCAAGAAATCCGAAAAGGCTGCCAAGACGATGTTGTCATAAACGGGATGGGTGCTTATGTGGAACTCTGGGTAGGACATGCAAAGGCACTTGAACTCACCGCTGATGAAAAACAGTTTATCAATCAAATCGCTGCACTTTTCGCAAACTATACCGGTATGTCGCCGACAGAACGCCAACAGGCTATTCAAAATGCCTCAGAACAGATTAATTCTGCACGCTCCGGTAAGCCAATAATAGATAAAACACCTACAACAAGCAACGCTGAGACGCAACAGTCCCACACGACAGAGTTAGGGGTGAACGTAGGGAACAAAAAGCCTATCCCCGCACCCTCAAAACAAGTTGAGAACTTGCCACTATTTCAAGACGCCGGCGTTTCTCAGGGGACAACTGCCTCTTCAGAAAATACCCCAATTCCTGAAAAAACGACACCAAGTAACCTCAATCAGACTCGTAACGCTTCCCTATTCCCGTCTGATACCACCCCTGTGATGCGTTCTGAAGATGTTGAAGACCCAGAGGAAATACCTGTCATACTTGGGGATACACCTGTTTCAACAGATGTTGAGGAACTTGAATTTCTCAATAATCCGCTGCAATATCTGAAAGGGATTGGATCGCGCCGTGCTGAAATTTTAGCAGAAGAAATCGAAATACGAACAGTGGGTGGATTGTTAGAATACTATCCACGTGACTACATTGATAGATCCAAAACCGTAGAAATTTACAATGTCGGACGAACAGAAGACGGTGAACCAGAAACGATTCAGGGAAGGGTTGTTAATCATGTAACAACACCACCAGTGGCGAAAGGTCGCAAGAGCATTGGTAAAGTCTCAATTTACGATGGCACTGGGGTTGCCGTGTTAGTCAACTTTGGGCGACGTATCGGCTATATCAAGTCTATACTTCCTACTGATACAGAGGTAGTTATCAGTGGAAAATTCACTCGCCGCTACAATGAAATCCAAACAACAGACTATGAATTTGAGGTATTTGACGAAGAAAACCTGATTCACACGAAACGTATCGTGCCGAAATACCCACTCACAGCAAAACTCACAGCGAAAATGCTACGGACAGCAGTTCGCAACGCATTGAATGAACATGGCGACAGCATTCCCGAAATTTTACCACTCACACTCCGCCAAAAACACCAGTTGATTGACAGACAACAGGCAATTAACGAGATCCATTTTCCCTCTTCAGAAGCACATCAGCAAGCGGCACAGCGGCGGCTTGCGTTCGATGAATTTTTCCTACTCAGTCTCGGAATGGAGATGCGTAAAGACAATAGAACTTCACAAAACGGCATCCAATTTGAGATTGAAAGTGCGCTGCAGGACAGCAATTCGCTTCTGAGGAAATTCGTGAGTTCGTTATCGTTTAAGTTAACCAATGCACAAAAAAGGGTTTTCAATGAGATTCGAGAAGATATGCAAAGTCCGCGGGTGATGAACCGATTGATTCAGGGAGATGTCGGTTCGGGTAAAACCGCTGTCGCTGCAATGGCGCTGCTATGTGCGATTGAGAACGAATATCAAGGTGCTTTAATGGTGCCAACCGAAATCCTTGCAGAGCAACACTATCATAATCTTTCAACACTATTAACACCGCTTAGCGTGAAGGTTGTACTTCTCAAAAGCGACCTACCAAAGTCTGAACGGGAAGAAGCTTTGACTGCAATAACAGATGGCTCTGCCAATCTCATTATTGGCACGCAGGCACTGATACAGGAAGGCGTAGATTTTCACAAACTTGGACTCGTTATCATTGATGAACAGCACCGTTTCGGAGTAATGCAACGCGCAACACTCAGAGGCAAAGCAAAATCATCTGCATCACAAGAAAATGATGCCGAAGCGCAGCTATCGCCCGATGTTCTTGTTATGACTGCCACCCCAATTCCGAGAACCCTTTCCCTGACTATTTACGGTGATTTAAATGTATCGGTAATTGATGAGATGCCACCGGGAAGACAGAAAATTGAAACCCAATGGATAAAAGAGAAAGACAGAACGGAATTCTACGCAAAACTTGAAAAAGAGGTGCACCGTGGGAAACAAGCTTACGTCGTCTATCCGCTCGTAGAAGAATCAGAAAAACTTGAGGAATTAAAAGCCGCCACAAGTATGGCAGAACATATCCAGAAAGATGTCTTTCCACATCTACGTGTTGGACTATTGCACGGACAGATGAAGTCTATAGAGAAGCAGGAAGTTATGTCAAGTTTCAATGCGTGTGAGATCGATATCTTAGTTGCAACGACGGTGATTGAGGTAGGTATTGATGTGCCGAATGCAACGCTGATGGTAATTGAAAACGCGGAACGGTTCGGTTTAGCGCAGTTACATCAGTTGCGTGGCAGGGTCGGCAGAGGCAGCGATAAATCATTTTGCTACCTTGTTGCAACGCCAAAAACAGATGAGGCATACCGCCGAATTCAGGTGATGGTGCGTTCTAATAACGGATTTGAAATTGCTGAAGAAGATTTGAATATCCGCGGTCCGGGTGAATTCTTCGGCACACGGCAGTCAGGAATACCCAAATTCAAAATCGCTAATATCATCAGTGATGCTGCACTTTTGGAAACAGCGAAAAAAGAGGCGATGCTATTGATAAAAGACGATCCACAGTTAAATAACACTGAACATCAACTGATGAAACGGATGTTAAATGCACATTGGAAAGGACATCTGGAGATCGCATCTGTTGGTTAGTTGTTTGAGAAACACCATAGGCATCAATTAAAGGAAATATCCCTTGTAGGAGGGGTTTTCAACCCCGATTTTAGCACGCCCCTTTCGTACCTCTGGTGCTTTGATTTTGGGTGATATGTATTCTATACACCTTTCACACCGCTGGTGCTGATATAAGTTTGCTGAAGCCTCGGAGAGGCGACAGGTATATCAAATGATAAACGTTATCCACTAAATTGACGCCTATGGGTATTGATAGAGAAACACATAAGCATCTTACATTTGAGGAAAAATGGCTCAACAAACAGAAGTTTTAATTGTCGGCGGTGGCATTTGGGGGCTAAGTACCGCCTACCATTTAGCAAAGTTTGGACAAAAGGACGTTCTTGTTTTGGAACGCAACGAGGCAGTCGCTGCGGAGACGACGCCCCAGGCTGCGGGTCTTGTCGGTCAAATTCGGTCCACGGTTACTATGTTGCAGGCAATCCGATATGCACTTGAACTGTTCTCTCAGTTTCCGGAAGAAACCGGACATGATACCAGTTTGCGTCGAACTGGGAGTTTGATGGTGGCACTCACGCCGGAACGAATGGAGGCTTACACACATCAAATTGAAAGGGCTAACCAAAACGGAATTGAGGCAAACTTTGTTTCCCACGCCGAAATGGCTCGCCTTGCTCCTGCAATGAATGTGGACAAGATAGAAGGCGGATATTTCGTGCCCAATGACGGATATGTTGATCCACGGCAGTGTGCTCTCGCCTATGCTGCTGCAGCAAGAGATTTAGGAGTACAAATCCGATTGAATACATCTGTAACAGGATTTCGGCAGCGCAATGGGGAGATCCTTGGAGTAGAGACAGAAAACGATTTTTTTACATCAAATCATGTCGTAATCACTGCTGGACCGTGGGGTGCTGTCCTCTCCGAGAAAGTTGGTGCAACCACGGCGGTACAAACGATCCGTCATCAACGCGTTCGCACGGTGCCGACTCCCGGAATTCCTAACCATCACCCAGTTGTGCGCGTCACAGATGTCAGTTGCTACCTGAGACCTGACAAAGGTGGTTACCTTTACGGGTACTTTGAACCAAAGCCTGTTAGTATTGATTTGCAAGCGATGCCTGCTGACTTCAGGACAGAAGATATTGAACCACCCGTGGATGTTATCACAGAAGCACGAAGACGGCTTACTCCAATCTTCCCGATTCTGAAAGACTTTGAAATAGCCGAGTATAATAGTGGCATGACAACATTTGCGCCTGATGGTGCTTATCTGATTGATGCCGTGCCAGGGATTGACCGCCTATACTTAGCCACAGGTTGTGCTGCTTTGGGGATTGCCGGTTCGGCGGCAGTTGGTCGATGGCTGGCAAAATGGGTGATCAACGGAGATCCTGGCGAAGATTTAACTGTTTTTTCACACCAACGGTTTAGCACTCAAGCCGCTGATCAGGAATGGTTGCGTCGAGAAAGCGAGCAGTTTTACGCAAACTACTACGGCATCCGCCCAGAATAGTAATTTCCAATTGCAACCCTTTGCTGGCGAGGTTTCCTAACCTCGCTATTTTCACCATCCCATCTCGTATTTACACCGCCAATACGGATAATCCCGGGCAGTTTTTACCAACCCTTTTCTCACAGGATTCAAGTAACAATAGCGGATCATCTTATTCAATGCCGTCTCATCCCGAACCGCCCAATCCCTATACTCGGCTTGCCAGAACCTCCCACACCGTGATAGATGTTTATTGATTTCACGTGCTGTAAACAGTTTCAGTGAGTGCAAAACCTTTGGAAGTGTTTGTCCGATCCCAAGTTCAATTATGCTATGGACATGGTCGGGCATAATCATGATACAAATCCACCGAATCCGGTGTTTCGTTTCTAACCAATCAAATGTTTCAAAGATAATTGAGGCGACGTTGTTGTTTGCAAGAAGCGGCAGCCGCTGGTGTGTATTGATTATAATATGGTAATAGGCACCAGATATTGAAGTCCGGCCTTTACGCAAGTCATGATTTGAAAATTTCATGATATTTTCCTCCATCTGCTTGGCGAGGTTAGGAAACCTCGCCAGCAGCGTGTTATACCAAATTATTCTAAATCATTAGGGCGGGGTCCCACTGAATGCCACAAAGACATTCACAGTGTTGATTTGATGCCCACCCGTGTTTTCGGTAGTGAAATAATAAAAATCTCGTTAATTTTGGTATGATACGAAGGCCTCATGGAAATTGCATAAACCCTAATTATTACTGCGAAACTGTAATCAACCGATACAACTGCAGCACAGTAACAGAAGACGCCTGGAGGCTAATGTAGACTTTCGGTCAACGGATACCTATTTCTTTAGTGCCCCCCACCTAACTTTTTTTTTGCCCTGTGGTGAGACAGACAGCACATCATCACTTATCCAATCCAGTGTCCCATCCGTGCCCGGATGGTTTGTTAACCGCGTTATCTCACCTGTCCAAATATGATACTTATAGATATTGCACGGTGGGTATACAAAACCGCGCGGCAGCGGTTTGTTCAATGGTATGCCGACATACGCACCGAAAACGATTGATTCACCGTCCTCCATCCAGTCTATACCGTATCCTTCCCAGTCTTTCGGTATTCGGAGTTGCCTGATGTTCCCGCCGTTCCGATCACAAACGATATACCGGAACGCTTTGTAGACAGGAAAGTTCCCGTCATTCGGTATCGACACGTATTTATACTCTTTTTGTTGAAATACGATCTGCTTACCATCGGGCGACCAGCGCGTTCTCGATCTATAAGTGGCGAATTCTCCTGGGCCGGGGGCAGGGAGAAGTGGGCGCGGGTTATGACCATCTGCTCCCATAATCCAGATCGTGCTATTGACGCCGATTGTCTGTCCCAATGCAAACACAATCTGCTTACCATCCGGCGACCAATCACATTGGATACCCCAGATATCCGATATTTGTTCCATCTTCCCCGTCTGAATATTCAGCACGTAGATGCCGCCTTTCAACTCGTCGTTTTTTCGATAAGTCCTACCAAAAACAATAGATGTGCCATCTGGTGAAAATCTGCCGCCGTTGATAGAACTCCCATCGTTTTCAGTGAGTTGCCGAATGTTTGTGCCATCTGCATTCATCAAGAAAAGAACGTAATTTGCGTTTCTCTTCGCGCGTCTCTTAAACAGAATCTGTTGACCGTCCGACGACCAAGTGGGGCAACACGGTCTCAACGTTTCAGATTCGGTCAGTGGCGTGATATTGCTGCCATCATCGTCCATAACATAGATACCGTAGAGACCACCATCATGTCGTGAACTAAAAACGATTTTTGCATCTGCCGCTGTTGACAAAAGCAGTAGCAGCAGACAGAGTAGGCCGGCTTTTTGGAGGCACATGGTTATTCTCCTTGTAGGGAATGGCAGGGGAATTTATCCCTGCCGTTACATTGGAATTATGGATTATCTACATCCGTAAATTCCTGAACACCGGTATCCGCTTCCCAGTGGTCTTCCTCATGCTGACCAGCTATTTCACCATTCACTTGGAGGTGGGTGTGCGCATCAAAATAAAGCACTTCCTCATCTCCGATTTGTCTGCCGAGTGAATATTCGACCACCATAGAATCGACGGAATCAGAATGCGTGTCCCCAGACGGAAGATCGTCAAAGACAATTGGTTGGTCAAGAGGGGGGTCTCTTTTGATCCATTCCTGGGCCCCAGGCCCATTTGCAAGGGTGGTGAACTTCTGCTGTCGGAACCAGGCGGCGGCATCAAGTTCTATATTGGTGCCGTTATATGCTGAGGCAGAGGCACTCATGACGAAAGACGATCCATCAAAGTAGTAGGCTGAGACTTCTGCATAGCCTTACACACCGGTATTTTCTCCGATACCTGATGTTACTACCGGTTGGTAGAGTGTTAGGTAATAGGACTCGGTGTCTTCAGAAGGATCTCCATCATTTTCTCGCCAGGCTTCTGCGCGGATCTCATACTCTCTACCTTTAACGGTTCCATCATTCAAGTTGTGCCATAAATTAAAATGGGCACTCGTTTTGACTTCATTACCAGAAAAAGTCTGTCCTATCAATTCTTCGCCAAAATAAATGTCTATCTGGTCATAGGGTTCATTGGTTTCAACGGACACAGATAAAGATGTACCGCCATCACTTGAAGTATATCCAGAGGCACTCATCTCCACAATCTCAATACCAGCTTTACTACTATTGACAATACTAACTTAGCAATAGGGAACATATAATTGCCACTGCGATGCCGATTGATTTCAATCTTAACATTTTTCTCTCCTTGTAAGGTAATATGCTTTTGTAGCATATCGTAGTGTTTATCGGGTTCCCTATCCTTGTTCGGTAGACCTTCTACACGATTAATAAAGGTTCGGGCACCCTTACAACTAAACTATGATTCTTTACATAGTATTAGAAAGGGCACCTATATTGAAATCAATGTTTTGGCTATAACCAAGATTATACAACAAATTCCGAACCTATGAAAAATGCTTAACATGGATTTCCAAAACAACGATATATGATACCCTTTATAATGTTAAGACAGAGTATTAAGTTGCAAAGGGTGCATTCTACAAAAAAAAATGAAATTAGGAAAATAAACAGATTCTAATATGCACTTCTATTTTCAAAAACTTTATTCGGAGGCTGTTATCAACCGATACAACTGCGGCACGGTAACAGAAAAATCGCCAGAAATGTGGTAACTCTTCCCACCATCCTTGACAGTGCGAATAAGAATTGTCTTTTTAGGGCGGTGATAGTAATGCGCGTCGGTGGATTTTCCTTCCTCCTGAAAATCTGGAAAATCAATCAAATCGAAATTAGCGGTGGTGAAATGCCGAATTTCTTCACCTCGTTGTGTAGCAATGTTCCGCGCCATAGATAGGCTTTTGAGGTAGACCTCAGGTCCCATCACAGCAGAACCTAAGTTCAGGAAAACGCCACCTTCCAATTGCGAAACAGTGTGCACAAATCGGAGAAAATCCTCCCCCGTTGTCCAACCGATAGCGGCATAATCCGCAGCAGGATGCTGATCGGTTATATCGTAGCCAATACCTTTGTGAACGGTTATCGGCACACCTAATCGGAACGCTGCAGCAAATATGCTCACATCACGGTGTGGAAAAGAGATGTCCTCTTCTCCTTCTTGGATCAATCTGCCAATTGCCTCTCCAAAACCGATTTTATCTTGGTAGCCTCTAATGATTGCTTCGTTCAGATAGCGTCCCGTTTCTTCCCAATTGCCAAACTTTCCATCCTTTATATACATCTCCACATCTTCAAGTGTTGCGCCGATGTGTGCCATTTCAAAATCGTGGATAGCACATGCACCATTAGTTGCTATATGTGTTATTATTCCGCGTTCCATCAGATCAATGATGTAGCGAGAATTGCCGCGCCGCATTACATGCGCACCCATCATCCAGATAACCTGTTTCTTGTTTTGGCGTGCTTGGACAATACGTTCAGCAACGATGTTTAGCCGTTCATTTTGATATGGAGGGGTTTCAGCATCTAAGGTATAGATGTCTGCCACGGTCATCTTGTGTTGACGTTCGGAGAGCGGCAAGATTCTAAGGCGAGAGCGATTAAATTGTGACATTATTTTGGGATTGTGTAGTAAGGTCTATGCTGCAAACTTGGCTGAAACAATTTTCGACATACCCGCTTGCTCCATCGTCACGCCGTACATCACATCGGAAATCTCCATAGTGCGCCTATTATGCGTGATAATCACGAACTGCGTATTATCCGAATATGCACGAATTAGATTTGTAAAACGGAGCACATTTGCTTCATCAAGGGCAGCATCTACTTCGTCAAGGACACAGAAGGGGCTTGGCTTGATTTTGAAAACAGCGAACAACAATCCAATTGCAACAAGCGAACGTTCACCACCAGAAAGTTGGGTAATACTTTGTGGTCGTTTTCCAGGCGGGCAAGCGATAATATCAATACCAGATTCAAGGATATTTGATTCATCTGTCAATCGCAACTCTGTTTCACCTCCGCCAAAGAGTTGAGTAAATACCTCTTGGAAGTTAATCTTAACCTGCTCAAACGTTTTGAGGAACACACCTCGTGAAGTTTCGTTGATTTTCTGAATTGCTTGATTGAGGTCTTGTATTGATTGCTGAACATCATCACGATCTCGCACGAGAGAATCCAATCGCTTCTTGTATTCCTCATGTGCTTCAATTGCCTTAAGGTTGACTGCCCCCATAGCCGAGATTTCCGCCTTCAATTTTTCAATGTTATCCATCACGTCAATTTCATCAAGTTCTGAAATGGCTGGCACAGAAGATTGTTCCTCGTCTTCAGATACTTCATCTTGCACCATCGGTTTAGGAATTTCATCAATTGAAACTTGATATTTATCAAGGATGCGGGTTGAGATGGATTTTAATTGCATCTCAAATTGCGTTGTTTTCACTTCAAGTTGATTCCGTGTACGATTTTGCTTTTCAAACTTTTTCTGAATGTCGCGCCTCTCTTTTTCAAGCGTTTCGATCTGCCCAGAGACCGTTTCATGTTCTTCGGTTAACTCATCTTTTTTTGCTTCTGCTTCAGCCTGGTCCCCCGCAATTCGTAGGAATTTGCGTTGTGTCTCTCTAATCTGATCAGCGATGTCATGTTTAGTTTGTTCATCAGAGTCAATAATTGCTTGTTGTTCATCAATATTCTGCTCTATTTGAAGTTGTTGTTCATCAAAGTTATCAAGCTCAGTTGTTAAGCTTTCCAATTTCTGTCGTTGTCCTGCCAAAAAGACTTCCATCTCCTGGCATTCCGCAGCTACTTCTTCTCGTTTATTCTCTTCATTTTCAATGTCTTCAGATATCCGCTGAATCCTACGTTCTGTTCTGGTATGTTTTTTGGTGAGTTCTTCAATTTCTACATCAAGGGTCTGCTGTACCCCACGTGAAAGATCTACCGTTTCTTGAAAATGTCTATTATCAGTTTCAACTTCAGCGAGTTGTGTTTCAAGGCGTGTAATGTTTTGGTCCGCCAGCTCAATATCCTTTGTTATGGCAGCTTTTCCAATCTGTTTGTCTTGCAATTGACCAGTGAGTGTTTTTCTGGATTGTTCTGCATTGGCAATTGCCGCAGCGTATGCTTTACGTTTTTCATCCTTCTGACTGACAATTTGTTGTAGTTTGCCGATCTTGGTTTGCAACGCATCAAGTTCGCTTGCACGGCTGAGGAGTCCACTTTTCTGTTGAGCAGTGTGCCCGCCAGTGATAGCCCCCGAAGTATCGAATAATTCACCATCCAAGGTAACCAAACGGGCGTTTGGTTTGAATTTACGTTTCAGTGCAACTGCATCATCCATATTTTCAACGATGAGTGTGTTACCCAACAGTTGTTGAACCACAGTCTCGTATTTGTCATCATAATCCACTAATTCTTCTGCAATACCGATGACCCCTGGCTCGTAAAGAAGTCCAGCATCAGAGAACGTTCTGCGTCGTAACATATCAAGCGGTAGGAATTTGACCCTGCCTGCGCGATGTTTTTTGAGAAATGAGATGCCAGCAACAACGTCTTCAGCAGTTTCGGTGACAACATTTTGTATACTACTACCAAGCGCAATCTCTATGGCGACTTCAAATTCGGCATCCGTGTGGATAAGTTCTGCTACAACACCACAAATTCCACCGAATTGCTCTGGAAAGTGGTCTTTTGCTTGCATAATCGCGCGTACACCTGCGTAGAAACCTTCATACGCGGATTGTAATTGCTCTAATGATTTATACCGCGAAAGACTACCGCCTAAGTTATCTTCTATTCCGCGTATTTCAGATTCAATTTTTCGAAGCGCGTCCTGAGTTTCGTTGAGTGTCGTTTCAACCCGTTTTTTCTCCGTCCCAATCTGAAGCAATTCAGCCTCTAATTGGGTCGCTGCACGTTGAATTTCTTCGCGATCATCTGTAGCAGTTTTTAGCTCCGCTTTCAAAGCATTAGAATTTTCTTTAAGTCGGTCAAGGCTGCTTTCCGTGCTCGTTAGTTTAGTTGCAATTGTTAAGCGTTTGTTCTTGCGTTCGGAAAGTTGCGCAGCAATCTCTTGCAACTCAGATTGCACCTCTTGGATAGTCTTCCTTGATTTTTCAATACTTGAGGCGTATGTCTCTAAAACTTGTTGGCGTCCAGTTAATCGGGTCTCTTCAATCTTGAGTGATGCATCAAGTCTTTTCTGTTCTTGCGTTCGTTCTTGTTTCCGTGTTTGTAGGTTTGCGTGCTGTACATTTAAGGATTCAAGAGTCTGTTGCGCTCGTTGTTTCTGCTGTTGAATATTCAACTGATTTTCTTTATAAATAGCAAGCTGTCGTTCAATCTTATCTACTTGTTCTTCAATCTCACGTATTTCTTCCTGGGCAACGGTGATTGCAGTATCTAATTCAGTTCGTCTGACAGTTGCGTTTTCAATCCCTTCTTCCGCTTCTTGTAAGATCTGATTTGCGTCAGAAACCTCGTTCAAAATTGCCGCTAAGTTATTTTGCGTTTCATGATAATCTGTATCAAGTTTTTCGTATTCTCGATAAGCTAATTCTAAATCTAATTGTCGGAGTTGTTCATTTAACGATTGCAAATGTTCAGCTTGTTCAGCTTGCTCTCTCAAAGATTCGGTTTCGCGTTGTAATTCTTGAATAACATCATTGATACGAACCAAATTCTGATCCGCCTCTTTTAATTTTTGGATAGCGGTTTTTTTGCGGTGTTTGAATTTTGTTATACCCGCAACTTCATCAAAGAGAAAGCGGCGTTCCTCTGGACGCACGTTGAGAATCAGGTCAATTTTGCTCTGCTCCATAACGGAGTAGGCATCAACACCGACACCAGTATCCATAAAGAGGTCACTAATATCGCGTAGTCGGCAAGACGTTTGATTGATAAGATAACTGCTCTCGCCGTCGCGTGTAAGTTGTCTGCGGACTTCTACTTCAGGCGAACCGATAGAAAGGTTTTCAGATATGTTGGTAAAGGTCAGCGCGACACTTGCTCTTTGAGAAGGACTAAAATTAGCACCACCGTTGAATAGGAGGTCGCGCATATTGGTACACCGAAGGGCACGGGCACTCTGTGTCCCAAGTACCCACCGAATTGCATCAGAGACGTTACTTTTTCCACAGCCGTTCGGACCAACTATTGTTGTAATCCCCGGCTCCAGTATCAGTTCAACTTCTTCGGCGAAACTCTTGAATCCATTGATTTTGATGCTATTTAAGTGCAAAGGTAATCTCCTACCAAAATAAAGCGTGTTTTCTTACATAATTATAACTTAACGTTGTGTTGTCGTATACTTAACCTACTTTTTATACGAAAAAAATCTCAAAAAGGTTTCATACAGGGTCTAAAGCCCGTGCTAAAGTTAACACATCTATTTCAACTGGGTCGGCATTCCATAAGACTTTTACTGCCTCATGCACAGTAGCACCAGTGGTGTATACATCGTCCAGAACAAGTATACGTTTGTTCTGCGCAACCTTTTTCTTCTGTAGTTCAAAAGCACCAACAATATTTGTTTGACGTGCTGCTCTATCCAAGCTGCTCTGCGGTGACGTGTTCCGATGCCGAACCAGAACGTCTGTTACAACTTGAACTCCCGTGGTCTTGGCAATTCCGTTCGCAAGTAAAGTTGCTTGGTTAAAGCCGCGTTCCCGCAACCGCTTTTTATGAATAGGAATTGGTAAAATAAAGTCGTATTCTGCGATATTGCAGTCATCGGGAAAATGTTCTATTGTCAATTGGGTAAGCGGTTTGGCGAGTGCTGTTCGCTTCTCAAACTTAAAAAGGTGCATCGCCTGCTGGAGTGCTGCTTCATAGAAAGCAATCGTCCGTAATTTTCCGTAAGGTGGCGGTTTGGTCACACATTCATCACAGACATCTTCAGTATTTGGGATGCCGCACATTTCACAACAAGGCGGTTCAATTAACGGCATATCATGCCAGCATGTTTCACACATATAAGGCACAGATTCAAGTCCGATTTGCTTTTCACAAACTTGACATTGTGCAGGATAGAGAAACGTGATTGCTGTTTCGAGTGTTTGTTGGAGGATATTTGGTCGTACTTGCATTAGACGTCGTCATTTCCTTTATTTATACCATTTCTAAATCATCGGTTTTCATTAACCAAAAACGCGTTCGTAGTCGCGCAATTCATCGCGCCTCTTACATTCTTCATCAGCAGTTCCCCAAACCCGTTATGATATTATATGATGCATCTCGCTACTACTGGGTCAAAGTTAGGGTCTAACAATGCGTTCCTGTTTGAGTGTTTGAATCTCCTGCAGTAAGTTTTCAATCTGTTTATGTAGTGATTCTATTCGTTGATCTTGTTCTTTGATGTTTTTTCCCTGCATTGCGATGATGATTTGGGGTATGCCAACTATCGCAGCAATAAAAGCGATTAGAGTGATTACCAACACAAATATGTTATTCAGACGTTTGTCCATTTCCGTAATTGTATTATTCACCGGACGAATCTCACTTTTAATCTCTTGAGAGATATATTCTTTCATACGTTTTTCAGATGCTTCAACTGCTTTTTCAACTTCCTCTTTCACAACTAACCGGATCTTGTTCAGGTCCGCATCCGTTACTTGACTGTCCGCAGTTAAACTAAAGAAAAATAATCCAACGATTAAAATCAGCATTAATTTCATCTCTATATCCTCATAAGCAAATTTGGAACCTACTTTCCATACAATTTTAACAGAAGTTGGCGGTGAGTGCAACCGTATTACAAGGGAAAGAATACTCCCCTACAATGGTCTTGAATCCCATACCATTTCAGGTGCCAATTGCCAATTCTTGTTTTAGGTCTTGAAACAGTAAAATGTTCCCCTTCTTTAGGTAGGTACTTTCTTTCTTTCAACCAATCTATTGTTGATTGAAGGTTATCTGTCGCTTTTAACTTTTCTATGAGATGGTTAGCTCGGATAACGGGAACATCTGACGATTGGACATTGCTATATCCAATCCAATTTTCCGAAACAACGGCTCCTTCAAGTCTGTAACCGGAATCAATGTTGAGTCTTTTTAATAAAGATTCGTGATTATCTGCAAAAGCCTGTTTCAGTTTCAGAATCTGCGAAATGCCTTCCTTAATCTCTTTAGATTTATGAATACGTTCTTGTGCTGTTGTCGGTGCAATAAACCATTTTAGTTCTAAAAGTAAACATGCTTTTTCGGAATGACTTACAATGGCGAGGTCAACATCTGTTAAGTTTGCTACATTTCCCGAATAAGATTTAAAATCTGTATCAAATAATCGGGTCTTAATACACTCTTTCATTAGATCTTCTTTTTCATTAACATATTTTTGATAGATCCCTTTTTCAGAGGGAAGCCTATTTACGAGGGAAATAAAATTTCGCTCCGCTGCAGAACAAATCCATATATTAGGTATAATTGCGTAGTGCTTTAGATTTAGTTTAATTAAAGGTTGTAAAGCAGGGACAGGACTTGTAATACCGCTATTTCCATAAGTCAAATCATCAAGAACGCTTTGTACGTCTATAGGTGACATACCAGAATATCTAGCAACAGTCCTAATCAATTTACCGTAGGTCATCATGTAAAGACTATCAACATAACCCTTATGAATAACCCCTTGTTTCGCAGCCATAATCCGTGCTATCCAATGAATATGTGCAATAGCACAAATTACTTCAAAAACCTTTCGAAATTCACCCAGCGTGTAACGGCTAAATTCCCACCAACTTGGCAATAAAAACATTCTATCAAGAAAAGGTTTCAGGTACGTTTTCATATCAGAAACCATATTTTCGTTGAATTCATAGCGAAATCTATTCCCTTCTATCTTTAAAGATTGTTGAATTGCTTGGATTGCTTGGATTGCCAGGATTGGCAAATTCTCATAATTCAGAGCACGTAATGCTTCCTCAGGTTCACGCGGATCAATTAAGATATTGTATGCCTCGTACTCTATACTTGCGAAAAAATCCCCGGTTGGTTGAATAATTGATCCTTGAAGTTCCAAGTCAAGTACCCTATCCTTACCGCTGGCGCATGTATATGCAAAGATGAACCAGTCGTATTTCTGACTTAACTCAAATAAATCCTTTGATGCTTTGTAAAGATCGTTATCCCTTGCAAAGGGAATTTGTCCACTTTGTTCGCACTCACGGTAAATCCAAGTCATAGCATGCTCAATTTCTGTAATGAAATCACTGCCAAGGTTGTGAATATCTTGTACGCTACTAACTCCACCTCTTTGCTCATTTAGCATATACTCTTCGGCATACGCTAACAAATGCCATGCCGCAGTCGTAAACGGTTGTGTGAGAAGTGGATTAGATTTATAGTAGTTATCTATCTCTTTTTCTACTTTTCGCAATTCGGGTGAAACGCTATCTGTACTACTCATAAATAAACCTTCTTTACCTCAACTCCCCAACCCCATACGATACTTGATGCCATAGTTGATGCAAAACGCTCATAAAGGAAATTAGCGTTATTTTCTTCCCAATGTTCTTAGAATGTCAGTCATACTATTTTACCAAAAGTTAACACATTATGCAAGTTGTCAAAAAATATGAAAATCTATTTGAAATCTGCAAAAAATTATGTTACAATTCAAAATCAAACAGGAGGAAAATATGAAAGTAGGTATTAGAGACGGAATGTTACCTGTTCCGTTCGCAGAATCGTTTAAGAAAGCAAAAGAGATAGGTTTTGACGGAATTGAACTCTGCATGGGTGTGAATTATCGAGAACATACGCTTTGGCAAGAAGGCGGAATTGACACAGTAAATAGCCTCGCAGAAGAAGCAGGCATAGAAGTATCATCGCTCTCCCCGGGCGGTTTTACGGCATATTCCTTTATGCATCCAACGGATAGTGTGCGTACCGAAGGCATTGCGAAGTTGCAGTATCTCGCGGAAACATGCCCGAAATTAGACACGAACGTTATCCTTGTGCCATTTTTTGGTGGCGGTCAAATAAAAGATGAGCATATAACCGACCCGCGTTTCCTTGATGGCGTAAAGGCTGCTGCTGATACTGCTGAGAAACATGACGTATTTCTCGCTATTGAATCTACATTAAGCGCGGACCAACACCAACAAATTATTGACCAAGTCGGTTCAAAAAATGTCGGTGTATATTACGATATGGGAAATGCGACAAATTTCGGCTACGACTCACCGTCCGAAATTCGGAGTTTAGGCAGTTCAATCGTGCAAATGCATATTAAAGACACAGGAGGCAACCACGCTGGTGAAGGTGATGTTGACTTTCCCGCAGTTTTTGAGTCAGCACATGCAATTGGCTACGATAGTTGGTTTGTGCTTGAAACGCCTGGGAAAGACGATCCAATCGTGTCAGCCGCGAAGAACCTGAATTTTGTCAGAAACAACTTCTGAACTTGGTAGATTGTGGCTGTAGGGCGTTTCTATCGCCTTACAGGAAACTAAATAGTCCAAGAATGAAACAGATTGAAAATAATCAGCTATCTACAAGAAAACTTGACATTTTGCATAATTGACCTGGAGGGTTGGTATGAACAATCAGAAATTAGTTATCCCACAATCAGAAGCCAAGAAACTACTATCACTCCCCACACGCGAAGCAGAACAACTTTTCCAAAGTTACGAAAAAGACCAACAACTTGAGATTATCCGTGCAACCCGCAACCCGAAACAGCGAGAAGAATTATATTATCTTGTGCCAGACTGCACAGAGTTAATTCAGGATAGTCCTACCGAAGATGTCCTACAAGTGCTTGACACACTTCTTGGAACCGGTCTCGCATGCGGTCTATTACCGTGTTTATCTAACGAACAATTTGAAGAGATCATCGACATTGCGATTTGGCGCGATGGAAATTTAGATGAAAAATCGCTAAGTTTGTGGCTATTTGAGTTATCTGAATGTGAGAGAGACGACCTTAGCCGCTTCCTCGGGCAAATAGACCTGCGTATTCTTGCTGGACTCCTCAAAGATCGTGTCAAGTTGAAAGGTGCACTCGGTGCGATGCTGATAGATGAAGGTGTCATTGATCCGAGTTCCCCATCAATCGAATGTAAAGATGACCAAGCCAGAGCGATTCTCAATGCAATATGGGAAGCAGATGGAGACCTTTTCAATCGACTTATGCGAGACATTTTCGCTATTGACAAGGAAACAAGTGTAGATGAAGGATTAGTTTCCGCATTAGAAAAGGCAAGTGCAGAAAGGGCAGAGCGAGTCAAAGCACGTGATAGTGAAGCAGGAATCAGTGTCACCGAATCTGACCTGAAGCAGCATGTTGATTTGGATTCTCTCGAACTTGCCGAGGATAAAGGGGAAAATGCGGACGAGTAAATTTTCCCTCGTAGCAGATGCAGTCATTGATGGGCAGTCTTTCTTAGCACGAACGATGCTGCACGGCGATGCCCTCGGTAGAATCGAAGCCGAAAAATCGGAGACGCTTTCCGAGGACATCGCCGCGCTTGCGCATAAACTAATTACAATGAAGGTCGCTGACCTTTCCAATGAGTCTGAACTCCGTGAACAGATTCAAGTCGCCTTCGCATTGACGAGTTTGGGTTTAGAATACGGAAGCAAGGGAAACTTGGACAAGGCAGTTAACGTGCTACTTGCAAACCCCATCGTCAAGTTTTTCCAAATCGGTAATACGCTTACAGACAAATTACTGAAAAAAGCCAGCCACATTCTTGAACACGCGATAATTGAACCAGATGAGTCCCTTTCCCACCTTGACATTGATAGCATTCGTATCTATAACCATGCCGAAGCAAAATTTTTAGACGCCTTAGCCGCATATAATTCTACTATCACCACAACACAAGTAACAATAAAGAACGACCATCCACCCCGTGCCTTTACGAATCTTTCTGATATGGAGATTATCCGTCAACAGTTGGATTATATTGAGGCACGATGGGGTTATGTCCAAACATTGCCGCTTGAAGATATTTTTACGATTGACCCACCCCTTAGCATCGCCGTAGACCCAATTCAAACATTAACACTCAGTTTGATGGCAAATTTGACGGTGTATTTTCAACCTGATTTACAGTTGGAAGCGGACACGCTTTCCGATTTTAGAGACATCATCTATGATGAAAGCAGTGGCGAGATTAGAGAGGCGCCACGCCAACGTTTGTTAGATTGGATTGAAAACTATCTTGAACAGGATAACCAACCTGACGATGTAAAAAAGTATACTGTGGCATATTGGGATGCCTGCCTGCAGGAAATGATTGATCCAGATTCCAATTTGGGGTTGTTGTTATAATACAATTCCCTTGGTGTCATCTGAACCAGGATTTTCAAGATTGTGAAGTTCTCCTGATTGAAATTTATCTCTTGTGGGAGGGCTTTTTAAGCCCGATATATGATTGCATAACGGTTGGAAACTCGCGGATCCCTTAGGCACATGCAACGTTGATTCAGTTAGGGTTATTTAGTTTCGCAATATATAATTTATGAAATAAATTATATATTGCGATAAGTTTTATGCGCTACATTGAGATCGGGGCGTTGATGGTAAACTCACGATGTCGGTGATACCGATGAGTGTTATGCCTTTTGATTTCGTTTTGATGGCTAAAAACAGGATCCCACTGATGACACCGAGCCGGAGTAAGAAGATCAGTATCTGCTGTATCAGTTCCATGTACCCTACATTCCGCACTTCGAATTTCCGATTTTCGATATTTATTTCTCAAACCTGCGTGGCACCTACATCGAGCAAGCAATATCTTAATTCACGGCACCAAATCTCCTATTATCCGGCACGGATCCTTTCGTGACACGGGTTTGTCCTATAAATATTAAATTCTGATTAAACAACTGCGGAATGTGGGTGGTATCTACCATATTGATGTATTAGATGATATTAATTCCTTGAAAGGTCTGATAAAAGAATTTAACAGTCTTATTATTGAACCGATTCGCCAAAAGCGTAAACAAAAGAGCATCACATAATAATTATATTCCGAAAGTCATTTGAAACGGAAAAAGAGGCGAAACAGCGTGCTATATCCGAGATGGGAATATACACCAACGTTTTTATGTTGTCCTCCGACGCAAGCGCACTAACGACTTGACCTCTTTAGCATCTTTTCATATTCACTGTGGGGACCGATCCAATACCAAATAATCTGACCATCATCTTCATATCCTAAGCTCTATAATCGTTGGTAATTCGTATTGACCAGAGACCAGCAGAGACTTTTTTGAAGCGAAGTGATGGATATAAGGGATTTTCTTGTAGGATTTGGAATTGTCTGGCAGCACGTCTTTGTATATTTTGCGGAAGTTTTTGCACCAATCCTATAAAATTCGGATTTCTGATGTGCTCAAATTGTAAGTTATTCATGCCTGTCTTACACGATCTTAGAACACCTGCCTGCTTTGTAATCTTCAATAGCCTTTTCAATAAGGTGATCAAGCCTACCTGCTTCCATATCCTCTTTGATCTGCTGATCCCATGCTTCTTCTTTCGCAATTAGGGTTTTCTCAAGCATATCTGGCAATTTTTCTTGCACAGCTTCGGCAGTTTCCGCAGTGTATTCTATTTCGGGAAGTTCAGCAATAGATCCTTCCCAACAATTCCCATTTTTTTGGATATATGCGGTATAGGTCTCATCGAACAGTTTATTATAAATATAATAAGTTATCATCCCTTGCCCTGTAATGATCATTTTTAACATCTCCTTATTAGATATTATACTTTGGACAATTTTAGCTGTTTTCGTGAGGTTGGGTTAGAGAAAAACATATAGTTTTCATATTGGACACCTGTCG
>JAGWBU010000035.1:19815-27319 GCA_021295735.1 Candidatus Poribacteria bacterium
CCAATATTTTGCTTTGGACACCTAACAGTTTCTCAGCAAGTCCTCGAACAATATGTAAATTGTCCAAACTATAGTATTAGATATTATGATGCGTTTTTTATAGAATCACACTGTTCAATTTTCGCACTGTTCCCGTTTCGACTCGGTAAGGTAGAGACCGCCTCAAGCGAGGTAGGTCGAATTCTCTACCAACAGTGCTAAGTATAGGATACGGGAAAAAGGCAGGATTTGCAAGTAAAATCTCTTAATGTCGTCTTTGATACGAAAAACGCCATTAAAATATAACAATAAAAATACTATGCAATAAATAATTTATGTCATAAACTATTTATTGCGTTTAGTTTTAAGAATTCTTAGTTTATGTATATTACTTAGAGTTATAGTGTAGGTAGGTAAGGTTTACGCGAACCCATAGGCATTAATTTAAGGATTATCTGAGAATGAGATATGCTCTTTAGTCCCGCCAAATGCCAAAAGCGCATTTGACGTTGATTTGGTAGGGACGGAATGTTTATAATAACAACAACTATGACAAACATATCGTTCCTACGGAACTCAAGACGTGTTGTTCATTTTTCTATAAACATATCGTCCCCGCCGAATACCATACGGGGTATGCCATAAGGCATTCATACCCGGGGAACGCCTACAGGCGCCGAATGCCAACAGCGCATTCGGCGTTGATTCTGTTCATACCGTTGATTTCTTGATTTGGCAAATGCTGCGTTGATTTGGATTTCTTTGTAGGAGTGACCTCCTAGTCGCGACCACATCAAAATATTGAGAAAAACGTGAAAACTGAATGTTCTGCCGCTTATATTAAGCAAGTTGCATAACTCGCAAACTTGTGCTATCATACTTTCACATAAATTAAGATTGTAGGAGCATTGCGGTGTTCACCGACGTGTGGAAACCGTAGAGAAAAAATGCAATTAGAAACTGCAACATTTGGGGCGGGATGTTTTTGGTGTGTTGAAGCAGTTTTTCAGCAGTTAGAAGGCGTTCATAAGGTTGTTTCAGGCTATACAGGCGGCACAACTGTAAACCCAAACTATCGCGCTGTCTGTATGGGTATGACGGGACATGCAGAAGTCGCGCAAATAGAGTTTGACCCTGAAGTGATTTCTTACAAAGAACTGTTGGAAGTTTTCTGGCAGACACACGATCCAACGACATTAAATCGCCAAGGAAACGATACAGGCACACAGTATCGTTCTGCCATTTTCTACCATTCCGAGACACAGCAGCGCATTGCCGAAGAATCTAAAGCGGAAATGGATAAATCAGGAATGTGGGACGATCCAATTGTCACAGAAATCACGCAGCTTGATGTCTTTTATCCTGCTGAAGACTATCACCAAAACTATTTCCAGTTGAATCCGAGACAACCGTACTGTCAGTTTGTGATTCATCCGAAGATGAAAAAGTTTACAAAGGATTTCAAGGATAAACTCAAATCCAGCTAAGGTTTTCATAATAAAGACCGTGAGAATGCGTTCTTTATTATGAAAACCTTTATTTATACTGAACTTTAGAATTAACAGGACATTTTGAGTTGTCCGAGGGAACTCCGGGGAATGCCAAAAGGCATTCATACCGTTGATGGAGATCGCTCTTACAGAAATGTGCCTCTTTAATTTCAAAGTTCACCATAAGAATCTCAAGCACAAATAATAGCAGCCCCAACGGGGCGGAATGTTTATAGATACATCGTGAAAAAACTCTTTAGCCCCAGCGGGGCGAAATGTGTATCAATAAGCCAACATTGATGTCAAAAGATGTTCTATTAACCCAGAAGATTAGTCAAAAACCAAAATATTGTCCAAAGTCTTGTATTTTTAACCCAAGTTGCTACCTATATCGCGAATGCTCTTGTAGGAGGGGTTTCTAACCCCGATTTAGAAAAGAAAGCATAAGAAAAGCAATGTCTGCAAGCTTGAAATCTTGTCCGTAGCAACTTAGGTTATTTTTAGGAGGTAGAATATTGAAACCTTATTCTATAGTCATACTATGTATCACGCTCTTTATATGTTATTTTAGTGGAAGTAGTGATGTGATATCCCAAGAGGCAGAACAACCAACAGAGACAGAGCAACCAACACCTGTCCAAGTTGAAACGCCACGCCGTGTTACAATTGTCTCAGAAAAGAGTTACAACGGTTTTTTACAACCGCGTGCAGAAGTGAAGGTGTTTGCTAATATTGCTGGTAAAATCATTGCACTCAATGCGGAAGTTGGACAGAAGGTAGCAAAAGGGGATATGCTCGCCCAGATCAGTGCGCGTGAGGCAGGCATCGCAGCAATAAAGACTGAAGTAACATTAAGCGTTGCCAAATCGCAACTCACAACGACAGAAGCAAACGCGCAGGCGCGTGTTGAAACGCAACTTGTGACAGCGAAAGAAGCCGTTGCAGAGGCGGAAGCGAAACTTGAGGAGACAAAATCACTCGCTGAGATGCGGATTCGTAATAAGTTATTACAAGCGGAATCTGCCCTTAAAGTTGCCGAGTCGAACTTGGAGCGCGCGAAAGTTAGCTCGGAGCAGGGACTGGAACGGGCAAAAACAGAATTTGCCAAAACGACATCGGACTATGAAAGAAATAAAGAACTTCACGAAAAAGAACTTATCAGTGACAGCGATTTTGAATCATCAGAAACGCGTTACAAACTGGGTAAAAGTCGATATGAAGAAGCGGTTGCTGCAGCGAATCAGTTTAAAGATGGGACTGCTCAATTGGCTGTGGAAAAAGCAAAAGCAGAATTAGTTGTAGCCCAGAAAATAGTCGAGAGCAAAGGGTGGGAACGTGAAATTGCTGCAGCTGAAGCTAAAGTTACGCAAGCGAAAGCCAATTTGGTTACTGCTCAAAAACTTGTGGATGCAAAAGCATGGGAGCGCGAAATTGCAATCGCGAAATCTGCTGTCAGTGAAGCAGAAGAACAACTAAAACTGGCGCGGGAACAGGTGAATCAAGCAGCTATTATTTCCCCAATTGACGGTGTGATTGCGCAGCGTCATCAAGAACTTGGGGATTACGCCAAAACTGCCGCTTCTTCTGGTACACCAGTGTATACGGTTGTTGCTGTAGATGTTCTCAAAGCCGTTTGGACAGTGCCTGTGAGCGATATAAACCGAATTAAGAATGGAAATATGGTGCTTATCTCTGCAGCATCCGGTATTCAGAACATTATTGGAACAATTGATTTTATCAGTCCAACTGTAAAACAGGGAGAGAATACGGTTGTTGTTCACGCAACACTACGTAATTCAGCAGGCATGAACGCTGAAAACAGTTCTCCAACGCCAATTGACAATAGCGCATTAAAACCGGGCACATCGGTTACTATCTCTATCAAAACAGGTGAACGGAAAAATGTCTTGTTGCTACCGCGTCGTGCTGTTGTGCAGATTCAGAATGGAAAAGGGAACATTTTTGTCGTTGAGGGAGATGTGGTGCGTCTTAAACAAGTAAATGTAGGCGGTGTATACGGTAACGAAATAGAAATTAACTCGCGTCTCGCGCTGGCAACGCAAGTGATTATTGACAATCAGCACCTGCTTAAGGATGGTATGGCAGTTTCAGTTGTGAAGGATTGAGGTATGATTCTGTCTATTTCTTACTGAGAACATAAACCTGAATGTGTTCCCACTTCCGTTTAGACCGATGCGTTGCAACGCGTCTTTTAAAAAGGTCTTTGCAGACAAAACCTGACTCATCTATTATCGCTTCAAGGTTAGCGATTGCTTTTGGGCCGGACGCATCCGCATAGCCTAATATTAGCAGTCCATCAGGTTTCAGGAAGTCCGCCACCTGTTCAAAAAACCGTCTCAATGTTTGTTGTTTTTCGTCGTGGATTGCTAACTCCGCTCTGTTTCGCACACGCGCAACAACCCACGGTGCGTTGAAAATGATAATGTCAAATTGGACTGATGGAAACGGATCAAACAGGTCTCCAGGCGGCATAACCTGCACATTGTCTGAATTTGATAACACCTGCTGAATGTTCAATTTCGTTGTTGCTACTGCTTCAGGGAGAATGTCAGACGCATATATCTTCGCTTTTTCCCCTAATTCCTGCTGTGCAAGCAGCGTTAAACACCCACTTCCACAACCGATGTCTGCAACTATGGGATTGCTGGGTAAGTTTTCATTGTACACACTTTGTAGTGCTTCTTGAAAGCATTCAATTGTTTCTTGGGAACGCGGGGCAAGGACATTTTCAGACGCAACAAGGGACGCTTCTAAGGCGTGGATAGCATAAGTCCCTTCAAGTGCGTTCTGAATACGTTGAATAGTAACGACAGGCACAAGAAACGGACAGTCTTCGTTAGCATCGGGCGGTTCACCAATCAACTCCAATAAATAAGGTCCAACAGGAACGGGTTCAACCTGTAAATTTCCTTCCTGATTTGCCCAACACATCAGTTTAGACAGTGCTGCTTCTCGATCCTGTTTCGGATTGTTACGTTGATGACGTGATTTTCCTCTCTTAGCTCGGTCAGTATTTGGCGCGGATAATTCCTTTTTATGTCGCTGGATGTAGTCCATTACGGCAATAATTTGTTCCCATCCCCCTTCAACAATTGCAACACCACCGCGCTGAATATGTGTGAAAATGCGCCCGAGATTTGTTAATTCCTGATGTGCAAAGAGTTTGACACTTCCCCGTGCAAAGACAGCATCGCGACATTCAGTAGGAACGTAGAGTTCCCCGATAGGACTGACAGAATAGAATTTGTTCATTTGGTGCTGTGGTATTAGCGAATTGCCACAATCTCCCCAGTCTTTACCGATTCCGCTTCCTTATAGCAGAGCAGGAGTGCATCTCTCGCACCGATACCAGACAACGCTGTGGGTTCTTCCTCCCAATCAATAGCATCAACAGCGTATTGAATCTCAGCAGTGAATGCATCAATTGGGTCCACTTCCCCTAAATCTACCTGTTCAACGTTGCCATCCTCTGTGAGCAGTGTCAACGGCATTGCCGTAGAAGGTTCACCAGCAAGCGTAGAGAAATCAAACAGTAGCGTTGCTTTTTCAAGAAAAATCTCAAATCCGTGTGAAAAGGCTCTACCTTTTTGTGAAATTGCGCCTGATGAACAACTCACCGTAAGTTCTTTGTCATTGTAAATGTATTGCGTTGTCAAAAAGTCTACGAAATTACCGCCTGCCAATTTGCCTTGTGAAAACACTGCATCGGGAACACCACAGAGCAGTTGAATAAAATGTGTGTCGTGGATATGTAAATCGATACCAGGACCGCCGCTCTTTTCAATGTCAGCAATGTCCCGCGACCAACTCGGTTTAGAGATAATCCGCTTAAAATGCGCGCCGAGAAGTTCACCATATTCTCCACTTTCAACAAGTTTTTTGGCATAAGCATATTCAGCAAAGAAAGGCAGCACGTGTGCAACCATAAATTCCTTGTCTGTTTGTTCTGCGAGTTCAACGATTTCATTTGCATCGTCAATGTCAATAGAGATCGGTTTTTCAACAAGGGTATGTTTTCCTGCCTGAAGGGATGCGATGCTAACTGATTTATGGAGATGTGTGGGTAAACATATATCAACCAGATCAATCTCTTCATCGGCAAGTAGTGCGTCAATATCGCTATATTTTCGGATGTTAGAGAGGTCTTCCATACTGCCGCGGGGACCGAAATTACCTTGAATCCCTGTCCAATCACCATCAAGCTTTTTCGGATCACGCGTACAGATGGCGACTACTTCTGCGCCTGTCCCGCGTTGAATGCCGTAGTAGTGAATCATCCCCATAAATCCGATGCCGACAATTCCGATTTTTATCATTTTTCTATCCTTATTTTACAGAAGAAGGCACAGATGCTTGACTTTTCAAGAACACCTGTGCCGAAAAAAATTTAATGAAAACCACCGATTAATAGGCAATATTTCTTTGCTTAATACTGCCCCATGTAGTCGCGGCTTTGTTTTTCGGTGTAACAGCAAGGAGACTACCGCCCATTGCCTCGTTGATTTCGTCTTCGCTGAGTGCACGACTCCAAATCGCAGCATCGTCAATTATACCGTTTTCGAACGTGTACTGAGGCCGGTCTTTGGAGCAACCAATCCGTAAGTCTTGGTCATTAGTGCCAGTAAATTTAATTGCTTGCGCATCTTCAAGTGCCAGATCGCCATCAACGTAGACTTTCATAGCGCTACCGTCATAGGTTCCAACGACGTAGTGCCATGTTTTCTCCTTCAGTGAATGTGGTTGGTCTAATCTGGGACGGGCGTTACCTGTTCCCAAAAACATGTTGATATTCTTACCGTCACCGAAAGCGCCTATACCGTAAGAGGTATGCTCACCTCCGTTATGGCAATTTTTATCGAACCATTGTGAATCGTTATTCCACGCTTCCTGATATATCCAGGCTGCCATGGTAATTTCACCGCTAATTTTCAATTTTTCGTCAGCGGGGACATTCACACAATCCGCGCCTTCAGCAGTGATTTTGATCGCATCGCCGTTTTTGCCTTTGACAATTTCAGTGTTTGCTACGATGTTTGCATCAAGTCCGTTGCCGGAACTATCACGAATCGTTTTGCCATCAACATCGTCAAAAGTGAAGTAGACGACGAGATCATCTTCAAGTGCTGCCATGAGTGTGCTAACTGTGATTAACATGAGTATGGTTAAGAGAGAAAACATTATTGAACGGACCATCAGAGTATTCCTCCTATGTAAGGTTACAATGGAACTTTATACTTTTCCCACTGCTGCAGCGGGAAGATACTCGTAAAACTCAAGTTGCTACCTATTTTACAAACGCTCTTGTCCGAGGGATTTGTAATCCCGCCAAATCATGCGGAATGCCAAAAGTGCATTCCACCAAGCGCATTTGACGTTGATTTGGATTTATAACAGATGACACCAGAATCAACGAAAAACCCTCGTTTTTTCAGTAAAACAGTGTTTTTCTACTCGAAATCTTGTCTGTAGCAACTTGAGTTAGTATATCAAAAGAGTATCTAAATTGCAACTCTTTTATGTGATTAGTGTGTGTAAAGTTTTTGGCAAAATAAACCCACTGTTATTGTGGGTATGTGTTTCTGTTCCCACTTAGGTGTTGTCTTATGCACTTTATTATTTGAAATATGCCATTCAGTCCCGTAGGGACGATATGTTTATAGAAAACGTTAACACCACCTTAATTGAGTTCCGTAGGAACGATATGTGCATAATTAACTCGGACGATAAAATACAACATATCGTCCCTACGGGACTAAAGAGAACAAAAGTTTGTGCCTCTGTGCCAAAAACTTTACACACCCTGTGATTATATCAGAAGTATGTTCTGTTATAGTCAATTATAAAATCAAGTGAACATTTCTTAGTATTTGCGGCGTTTGTAGTCGCGCAATTCATTGCGCCTCTTACATTCACACCGGTAGGCGGGGAACACCTAATACCATATTAATATGATTGTTCTTGCATTTATTTTTTGGATGTGTTATTGTGATCAGATGAAAAATAAAAAACATGGG
>JAGWBU010000184.1 GCA_021295735.1 Candidatus Poribacteria bacterium
TTAAATTGACAGTTATGGAGCGGTTAGGAAACCGCTCCTACCGTCCGGAAAATGCGATAAATCCCATTAATTTGGTATAATACATATTGGCTCATGTAAAGTATGTGTGCGTTTGTTTTCACGAAGTCAATGGTCATAGGGATAAACAGTTTCATTTGCACTTATTTTTTACATGAACCTACATATTTTACACAATATCTGTATTATTGTCAACGTTTTTATCAGTTTTCTCAATCTTTTGATATTGTGATGTCAAATTCAGGACAAGTCCACTCCATACGCATGATGCTACCATAGCGGCAATGGAATAGACTGCACCGGGAATAGTTTTCACAACCACACCAATTAATGCAATGACACTCGCGCTACCACTTTTGCCAGAACGATATAAAAAAGAATCTATAATCTGTTTTGCGCGGTAGCGTTCGTCATAAGAAAGGGGCATATAGAATAATTCTTTACCAGCACGAAATAGCGAGTAGTCAAGTGCTTTGAACATTAGAAAAGCTCTTGAACCAGCACGAAGCGATGGTGTAAGAGTCAAAATAAGTCCGTTGACCAGATGTACTATTGGAATGCCGATATGGATAATCCGAATAGAGACAAATCGTAGTGCTATAGGGACAACAATCAACTGCAAAACTGCCGCAATTGCAGCAAGACCTGCATAAAATTTACCGAAGTATGCTGTCATGGTATCTGTATTAAGTATTTCTTTTTCGACCAATCCATCGAATCGGATGACAAGAACGGTTGAGATAACTTGGGTGCTTAGGATAAGCAAACCAATAAAGACAAGATATCTGGAACTGAAAAGGGTTTTTACGCCGAGGTGTCCCCTCCGTCCACCTTCTTCTGCAACAGCCGGTTTTGGTTCTCCTGCAAGGTTGTAAGCAATAACACCAAAAATTGCTGCTGGGATGAGGGAAGCAGTTGTAAACAGTAGTAGGGTCTCAGAACCTAAAGTTTCTGCCCATCTATTAACGAGTAATCCTCCAACAACGGATCCGACAGAGGCAATCGCGCAAAAAGGACCGTTAATAGTCTTCGCTTGTTTAGTCGTAAGAGTACTGTTGACAAAAGACCAAAATTGCTCAAGGACGATCACAATGTATGCTTCACGAAAAACGTAAATGATAGCAGCAGCAAAGTCTATGCCGTTTAAAAGTGCTATGTAGGTCCCTAAGATCAAAACCCCTGATAAAACAGAAGTAATTGCTAAAGTACGTGTCGCACCAAGCCATGAGAGCAAACGTCCATAAATGTAGAGAAGTAGAAGGAGCCCGGGTAGGACAGCCGCCATAACGCGTGGGAGGTTTTCTGCAGTGTATGCCGCAATGAATAAGGATTCTGAAACAGCACGAATAAACTCATAACCGAATAGAAGAAAACTCGCAGCAGCAGAGATTGCAAATGCAGCAAAAAGGATATGTCTTGGAAGATTAACGAACTCTGAAAAGTAGCGGAACACGCTTCGTGTGCTATTATTTAAATCCATACTTACGGAAATTCATGGTTGCCATTGCGGTTAGGAGAGGGTATCCTCAGCGGGACGCGGGTTATGAACCCAATGTCCATTTGGATCAGTTCCTCTGGCAATAATAGCCCGTTGGTTCCAATTGTTCGCGGCATAGACTGCTGGTGGCACAAATCGCATTGTTAAACCACATCGACGCCGATCAGAGGTGTTCGGTTCTGAACCGTGCAACAGTAAATCAGAATGCAACGAAAGCTGCCCTGCTTTCATTTCAAACGGTACAGGCGCATCACCAAATTGTTCTGGTTCATGAACAGTCTGACCAAGTACATTCTTTTCCTCTGCTGTACTTCTTTCAAACGCGATCTGTCCATGTAGATGTGATTTTGGAATAACAGTCATCGCACCGTTTTCGACGGAGGCATCATCAATCGCGAGCCATACGGTGACAGTTTTGCTCGGAGAGAGGGGCCAGTAAGACGCATCCTGATGCCAGCTTACCTGTTTTTCTTCACCAGGAAGCTTACAAAAATAATGTGTTCCCCAACAGATAAGGTTTTCACCGAGTATGTCTTGGACGTAATCTAATATTCTGTCTTTAGTAATGAGGTCGTGAATGCCTGCACAACGTGTATGCCAGCCGTTAATGGAATAACTGTTTCCACCTTCCGCCAAAACTTTTTCCATAAGTTGGTTGAAGTATTCGCGATGTTGGAAGATTTCTGCTTCAGAGAAAACGTCTAAAGGACAGATGAATCCGTTTTCATTAAAGTGTTGGATTTGGGCACGCGTTAATGTTGACGGGTTTTCGTTTTCAACAGGGAAAAATTGTAGTTTACGCTTGAGTTCTGGGATTGCATCCGTAATTGCCATTGAAAATCTTTCTCCTAAGTATACTATGGTTTGGACAATTTTAAAAGTTTCCGTCCGGTAGATTTAGGTTAAATGAGACGCTGGACAGATCAGAGAGATTCTGATACACATTTCGCCCCGCTGGGGCTAAAGAGGTGTGGAGCACTGTTTTTCTATAAACATTCCGCCCCGCTGGGGCTGCTCTTATCGCATCCGATATATGTTTTTTCTGTGAGTCTTTACAAAAACGCAACTCATAGAAAATAATTTTTAGTGCTCAACTAACTGAGGGTGTGCATAAATAATTCCGATGTTAAATATGCGCTTAAAGGTAATAGGCACATGCCGCTGAATGCCAAAAGCGCATTCATAGCGTTGATTTGGTGTGCCGTCCACAAATTCAAAGAGGCGCACATGCCACACGCGCATGCTGCGTTGATTTGGCAATGAATTGCGCGACTACAAACGGCATTTCTATAAATCAAGCGGCACTTGGCGTCTGTCCCTGTCTATGTTGATGCGCCAAATATTTATGCACACCCCTCAACTAACTAGTAGCCCCAGCGGGGCGACAGGTGTATAGAAAACGATATTCTAATCATATAAGCCCCAGCGGGGCGACAGGTGTATCATACCAAATTAACGAGTTTTGTATTGTTTTCACTGCCGAGAACACGGGCGGGCACAGAGACCCGCCCCTACGATTTTGGTCGAGGCGTTTCTATTAACCTTCACTATCACACAGCGCTTCTGAAAATTGTCCAAACTATAGTAATTATAAGTGGTAAATATCTTACGACTTTTCATTTCATAAGAATATCATACTGATGTTATCATACCCTATCTAAATTCCGTTGTCAACTTTTTTGTATCAGTCAAATAGCATTCATTTCGGTGTGTTTACAAGCCCGTGTCCCTCTTTAATACGAAGAATTTGATTTGCTTTCAAATTGAGAAATCGTTGTTTCTGTCCACTTGGCCAGTGGAGTTCGAGCGTGTCAATCTCAGTGTTTTTTCCAAGACCAAAATGAACGCGGAGATCGTTTTGTGAAAGATAACTGGAACCGCTATGAACCTCTTTAAAAAGTGAGAGACGGCCTGCTTTCAAAGTAATTTTCGTACCGATCCCTGATGTGTTGCTCTGTGTGCCGATTGTGTGAATTGTAATCCAATTATTAGTATTTCCCCCATCGTTGCGGAGGAGTTTTGCATGTTGATTGGAGTGATTGAGAAAAATATCAATATCTCCATCGTTATCGTAATCACCAAAAGCTGCACAGCGACCTACCATTTTCGTCAGTTGTGTTAAACCGACTTCAGCAGAAACATCGGAAAAGATATAGGTATCATCTTGACGGTTGTTCTGGAAAAGCAGATCTGTTTGTGCATAAGTTGCATCCGAAAATAAATCAATATTATCCTGAAGATGCCCATTGGAAACAAAGATGTCTTGTAGACCATCATTGTTATAATCGAAGAATTCAACTGCCCATTTGAAATATGGAACAGTTACAGCTCCAATTCCCGAAGCAAAGGAGACATCCGTAAAAAATTGTGTTTTTTCATTGTGAAAAAGAAGGACAGGTTGGGATGGTGCATTGCTTACAACTAAATCAAGGTCCCCATCGTTATCGTAATCACCGAAAGCACTCCCCATGCCGCTACCGGGAATACCATTTTCGTCATAGCCTGTTCCGGTAAAGTCCGTTACATCGGTAAACGTGCCATCGCTATTGTTTTGGTAAAGCAGGTCAGGTTCCATGTCGTTAGCGATGTGTAGGTCTGGATCGCCATCATTGTCATAATCCCCCACCGCAACTGCAAGTCCGAGGGCGCGATGCGTAATTCCTGCTGCAATGGTAACATCCATGAAGGTTCCATCTCCGTTATTACGGTAGAGAATGTCTGGTTCACTCTTGAAACGACTGTTATCCATTTGATCCACAGGACTACAATAGATACGGTCACCTCGCGACTCCCACCCTTGGTTTCCCTCAGTGGTGAAAATCATATAGTTCACAACATATAGGTCTACATTTCCATCTAAATCGTAATCCAGAAATGCACAACCTGTTCCCCAACGTTTATCATCCACACCAGCTTTTTCGGAGATGTCGGTGAAAGTTCCATCGCCATTGTTCTGATAGAGGCGGTTGCTTCCGAAGTTTGTTACATATATTTCTGGATAACCGTCGTTGTTAATATCTGCGGCAGCACACCCAACGCCGTATCCTGTGTCGCCAATACCTGCTTTTAGCGTTACATCAGTAAAAGTGCCATCTCCATTGTTCTGATATAGTTTATTTATTGGGGGATGAGTGTTATTATTAGAGGATTCTGCTGGTTGGGTAGGCATTGGGATTTGTGTTGCGTTAATAATATAAAGGTCAAGATTGCCATCACGGTTAAAGTCAAAAAAGAGTGCACCTGAACCCAGTGTTTCAATAAGATATTTTTCACCGCTTCTGCCATCATAATGCTCAAAGTCAATTCCTGCAGATGCGGTTACATCAACGAATTTAACTTGTGTATAAGCGGAAGTACTGAAGAAAACCAAACACAGCAGAAGATAGCAAATACATCTCATTTTTTTGATGTAGTTAGAAGGGAAACCTGCTTTTGACGGGCTTGTTTTGCTTTACTCTCTAACCCGATGTGCGTGTAAACCGTGGCGAGCGTATCCCAATAATTTGCCTCAGTTGGTGCAAGCTCTGTGGCAGTTTGTGCATGGGATAGTGCTTTATCAAGATTCCCCCGCAATTCAGTATAGCAAACAGCGATATTATTATGTGCAATAGCGAGTGTTGCATCAATAAAGATTGCTTTTTGGTAGGCATCAATAGCGAGTTCTATATTTTCCTGTTTGTGATAAGCAAGCCCTAAATTGTAATGCGCAGCGGCTAAAGATGGAGATAATGAAATGGCACGTTTATAGTATTCAATTGCTTTATCAGACCGCTTACGCGTCAAATACAAGATACCAAGATTATTATAACCTTTCGGATCGTCTGGATGAATTTTGACCCACTTCTGTGCTTTCTGAAGAAGCGGGTCGGTGTGGCGGAGAATTTTGAAGAATGCCATTGTTGACGCTGCTTTTTCCTTCTGCCCAAGTTTAATATATGTCTGGGCGAGTTGGTAATGTGCCTCTGTGTTATCACTCTGAATTTCAATCACTTTTTGAAATTGAGTTATAGCATCATCGTAACGTGTCTGCTTGGCATATACCTGCCCTAAACCTAAAATAGCACCAATTCCACTTGGATTAAGACGAACTGCCTTTGCATAAGATTTTTCTGCTTCAGAAAAGAGTCCTTGTTTCAGGTATGCCTCAGCGAGTCCGTAATGTGCCTCTGCCCATTTTGCGTCAATAGCGATCGCTTGTTTAAACGCATCAACAGCAGGTGGAAAAGTCCCCTGTTTCAGATAAACCAACCCGATATTATAGTGTGGTTCGGCTTTCTTTGGTGGTAACGCTAACGCTTTCTTATAAGCGTCAAGCGCTGCATTATATTGTTTGAGTTCTGAGTACGTTATACCGAGCGCGTTGTAAAAAACGGTAGAATTTGGATTGTGTGCGATGGCCTCTTTATATTCCAATACTGCCTTTTCAAATTCCTCCAACGCGTAGTAAGCGGATGCTTTTTGATAATGAACTTCAGCGAGCCAGTTAGCTTCCGCATCTGCTTTCGCTGAACGGATTGTTTCATCAAACGCTTTAAGTGCCTTGCTATATTGACCTTCTTCTAAATTTTTTATACCACGTTGGTAGTGTTCGCCGGCGCGATCAGCTAAAGCGAAGTTTACTAAAGCACTACAAAGAATGAGTATCGTTAAGTATCTGAGGGATAGGCATAAATAATTCAATGTTATAGCGGATTCTACAATTAACTGGACATCTGAGCTGTCCGAGTGATCTCCGATTCCCGACTATTAGTGGTTTCGTCGCGATTCGGAGATCACTCCTACAGAATATATGTGAACTTATTTACATAATTTACTATAATGTGTGTTTAAAGGTAGTAGACACGCTCCGCATGCCGTAAACAGTTTAAAAGTGGCAACAAATACCAAACGCTTATTTGGCAATAAATTACGCGACTACAATCCGGATTTCTACAAATGAGGAAGCACCTAAAGTACGGCACAGTCTGTGTTGCTGCGCCAAATAATTATGCACACACCTCAAGTATCTTAGCATTTGAAGACTGAGATTTCCCTTATGATTTAACTAAAAAAGGGCAGAGTTTCTCTGCCCTTACAAACCAAACTTATTGACGGCGGTCTGCCTTAATGACTCCCCACGTCGTAGCCAGTTTCTCCGCGGGGTCTACCGGTGCAAAATCGCCAGCTTTGATTGTGTTAATCTCTGCTTCAGAAAGAATTCGATCAGGACTTACGCATTTTTATAAAATGGTGTATACTATTCTATTATGATTACATTTTCCCACTCTCAAAAGAAGGAAA
>JAGWBU010000185.1 GCA_021295735.1 Candidatus Poribacteria bacterium
TAATTGTCAAGGAAAAAAAGAACGGGCATTCCTCCCCGACCTAAAGCAACGGGGTCTCCTGCCCGAAGATTGATGAATAACGGACTTGCGAGGATGAGGATTTCACAGGTTTTTGTTGGGTTTCGCTTCGCTCTACCTATAGGTGTCAACTTAAGAAAAATGCTGGATTTTCTCTTGTGGGAGGGAAACCTTGAAAGCCCGATTTTGTGAGTGTTAACCTGTTAAATCGGGGTTGAAAACCCGCCAAATGCCAAAAAGCGAATTTGGCGTTGATTCACTCCCACAAGAAGGTATCCTTAAGTTGACATTTATGGGTTTCGCTTCGCTCTACCCAACCTACAAACGAAGATACCATTCCAATGATAACTATTAATCTTTCAACGGGTCTACAGCAATACGAATAGCGTCTTGACGGAACGCATGTGCAAAAGCATCGTCAATATCAGACAAAGGATAAATCTCTCCAATAAGTCCTGCAAATGGATACTGCTTCCTACTTCTTTCTATAAAACTCAGAGCAGATTTCAGCACACTGGGATGATAGTTGTGAATACCGCGCAGATTTATACATTTTGTAACAAGTTGATGAACATTAAACGGAATGTTTTCAAGTGGATAGACATACCCAAGCGTCAAACATCTCCCACCGATTCCCAACCACTCAATCAAATCAGGGAGGGCAGACGGTGCCCCACTCACTTCAACAGCAAGGTCAACACCGCGTCCACGCGTCAGTTCTTTTAACTTTTCAGAAATGTCTTCGGCAGATGTACTACTTGTATTAAATGTGTGCGTTGCACCGAACTGTTCAGCAATCTGTAAGCGGTTTGCGTTTTTATCTACAATTGCTACGATGTCGTAACCTTGCTCTTGTAGAAAACATACAGCATAGATGCCCAACATACCAGCACCGTGTATAATCGCTGTCTCACCCGGATATGTTCCAATTGTTTCCAAACCGTTAATAACTGTTGCAAGAGCACAATTAATAGGGACCGCTTCCTCATCTTTTATCGCATCAGGAATATGATAGATTGTTGTCCCCGCTTTCAACTGAATATGTGATGCAAATCCACCAGATAACGTATTTTCATCTGCACACTGGGCATGCCCGTATTTAAACATCGTTTCGCATTTTTGTGGTAGGTTTTTATTTAAACAATAATGACATGCACTACAAGAAGTCGTCAGACTCCAAATAATTCTGTCGCCTGCACGAAGTAATTTTCCTTCAGCAGAACGCAGACGTGTAGATGCTGCGACAGTACCGACTACCTCATGTCCAAGTACACATGGCACTTCCGCGCTGCGTCTGCCCGATACAGTGTGAAGGTCAGAACCACAAATAGTTGCTAACGCAACCTGCACCAGAACAGTGTCTGCAGTAGCCTTCACAGGCACTTCGCAAATCCCAAATAGGGTGTCTACACCCTGAAATAATGCAATCTGGGCAGCTTCCTTTATGTTTTTAGACATTTATTCTCCTATCCTAAAATTTGAAAACTAATATATGAATTGTCTAACATTTTACTTGCCACGTCAAGTATTATTTCGTATAATTTATCAACAAGATACATTATCAAAAGGAAATAAAATTAAATGAGCCGAACTGCCGACGTTCTTATTGAAGCTTTACCTTATATCCAACGCTTTTACAACCGTAGAATTGTGATAAAATATGGCGGTGCAGCGATGGAGGACGAATTACTCATTCACTCCGTAATGGAAGACATTGTTTTGATGAAATATGTTGGTATGCGTCCAATTGTCGTGCACGGCGGCGGTCCCAAAATCAATACTTGGATGGACAAAGTAGGAAAAGAAGCAGAATTTGTGCAGGGGTTGCGTGTAACCGATGCCGAAACCGTCGAAATCGCTGAAATGGTCTTAGCAGGAACTATCAACAAAGGCATTGTTGCACGTATCAATCAACATGGCGGTAAGGCGATCGGGCTTTGTGGTAAGGACGCGAATCTAATCGTTGCTGAAAAACATACTCCGAAAATAATGGATGAAGATGGAAACGAAACCACAGTAGATATCGGATACGTCGGCAAAATCATCGGTGTCAACACGCAGCCGATTATCACACTTGATGAGGCAGGATACATCCCTGTAATTGCGCCTAACGGAACAGGGGTTGATGGACAAACCTATAATATTAATGCGGATACAATGGCAGGTGAAATCGCTTCGGCACTTCAAGCCGAAAAACTGATTTTATTGACAGATACCCGTGGAATCTGTAAAGATGCTGAAGATATTTCTACACTTATCCCAACTATACGTATGAAGCAAATAAACGCCCTTATTGATGACGGTGTAATTAAGGACGGGATGATACCCAAAATTGAAGCATGTGCCACGGCACTTCTCGGCGGCGTATCAAAAACACATATTATTGATGGCAAAATTCAGCATTCCCTCCTACTTGAAGTTCTCACAGAAGGCGGTATCGGGACCGAAATTATTAGGTAAACTTCAGAGAGAAAACACTATGGAAAACCGAAAGAAAATCGCAGCAATCATCACTACCTATTTTCAACACTCTCATGCAGATGTAATCGCAACAAAATACATGAAAGGCTTTCCGACAGATGAAGGGCATCGAATGCCGCGTGTTGAATTGGTATCCATCTATCTGGATCAGGTAGATTCACGAGACATAGGGGTCGGTTTAGCAAAAGAACATGGAGTGCCGATATATCCCAGCATTCGGCAAGCGTTAACGCTCGGTGGCGGTGAACTTGCAGTCGATGGTGTGCTCCTTATCGGTGAACACGGTGACTATCCGCATAACGAGTTTGAACAACACATGTATCCGCGCCGTTATATGTTTGAACAAATTTGCGGTGTGTTTGCCTCAAGTGGTCGATCTGTTCCTGTGTTCTGTGACAAACACCTTTCATATAATTGGGATGATGCTAATTGGATGTACGAGCGAGCTAAAGCGCTTGAAGTGCCATTCATGGCGGGTTCTTCGCTGCCGACTTGTTGGCGACAACCTTTTTTGGAACACACACTTGACATGTCTTTGGAATCGGCTATTGGGATAGGTTACGGCGGCGTAGAGTCGTACGGCTTTCACGCACTTGAGACGTTGCAATGTATGACGGAACGCCGACAAGGCGGCGAATCTGGTGTGGTTGCTATTCAATGTCTTGAAGGTGAGACTGTTTGGGAAGCAGCTGAGACAGGTCAATGGTCAATGGAGTTAGCAGATGCTGCGTGCGCCCAAATCAAAAATCGTCCGGACAAAACGATTAATGAAGGATGTCCGAACCCAACTCTGTTCCTAATAGAGCATCGGGATGGTTTTCATTCCGCAGTGCTGATGTTGAATGGCTATGTCACGGACTTCGCTTATGCGGGGAAACATGGTGATAATATCTATGCAACGGAATTTTATCTACAAAACGGCCCACCACATGCGCATTTTAGCTATTTGAGTCTTAACATTGAGGAGATGTTTGTGACAGGCACGCCGCAATATCCTGTGGAACGCACCTTGTTGACAACCGGCATTCTGGATGCCATCATGCACTCGCGCGCGCAAGGAAATATCCGACTTCAAACGCCACATTTAGCGGAACTTGCGTATCGTTCCTACGACCATACACTTATCCGACCAACAGCACCACGCCCAGAAGGTGCTACATTATAGTAGATTTTACAATTACTTATACACTACGACAAGCGAGGTTAGGAAACCTCCAAATCAAGAAATCAACGGTATGAATCATGGCATTCACATTAAACGCATCAAACTTTTGACATACTCCCCAAGCTAAAGCATGGGGATTCTTCTATCATCAGAGACTGCCTGCCGAGGCAGGTGTTACGTCTC
>JAGWBU010000036.1:0-15592 GCA_021295735.1 Candidatus Poribacteria bacterium
ATAGCTTATTGGACGATTATTTACGACATCAACTCTCAAATCCTTCAATAATCTTCAAGACTGCGTAAGTCCTGATTTTAAAATCTTTATCAGGATAAAAAACTGACAAGGTTTTCATGACCGGATCAATCACCCAAACCATTCGAGTACCAGCCTCAAGGTATGCTTGTACTTTTTCCGAAACATTCCATAATATATCCGTAGGAGAAATGACTTCAACAGCGAGGTCAGGTGGTATTGGGAAACCCTTAGTTTTGTCTTCAGGTATACGCGTTGTGGAAACAAAAGCAACATCCGGTTTGATTACGCGTTCACCTACCCGAAAGGACGTTTCTGCAGTATATACCTCTCCTAACTGATTTTGATGCACGTGTGAGTCTAAATACCGAATAACTCTAACACTAATTCCTCCATGTAAAATTGATGCATCTGGCATCGGCACTAATTCTCCTTTAACGTATTCATATCCCTCTATGTCATTTTGAAGGAATTCTTCCAATGTCATATCGGTTTTTATTGGAGCAAGGGAGATCTCAGCCTGTTCATACCCGTTTTTTGGAACGTTCACAAGATTTCTCCTTCTTCTGTTTTCCTCTTTTGAATTGCTAAATACCGATTTTTTTGCTATAATTCCTCTAACTCTACAATAAAGGAGAACACATTCATGGCATACGCACTTGAAGACGAATTTGGTGACATTATCGGTAAAGCCCGACGTGGACAAAACATGTCGCAAAATGAAACAGCCGCAGCCGCCGGAATCACAGAATCAGATTTGTCACGTATGGAACAGTATACCTTAAAACCGACAGAAGCGCAAGTCTATAAACTTGCTGAAGTCCTTAACTTAGACGGAGCAAAACTCCTTGCAATTGCAACAGAACAGTGGGAACCTGATCCTGCTCAGCAATCTGGCGATGCAAACCTTGATGTGATAACGGTAAGCGCGCCTGTTGGCGGATGGCCGGTCAACGCCTACCTCTTAATCTGCAAAGCCACAGACGAAGCCGCAATCATTGATACCGCAGCACATCCCGACCTGATTTTAGAACAACTTGATGCACATAAAGTTAACCCGACTGCTATCCTTTTGACCCACTCACACAAAGACCATACCGATGGGTTACCCCAACTCGAAAACGCTACCGGATGCCAAGCATATATCCATAAAAGTGAACCGAAACCTCGGAGTGCAGGCAAATTGCGGGAACTTGTCCATTCGGATGTTGTAGAAATTGGCGCGCTTATGGTGACTGTGCTTGATACGCCTGGACATACCCCTGGTGGTTGTAGTTTCCTAACGCAAACGGCAGCTTTCGTCGGCGATGCGATTTTTGCGGGTTCGGTTGGCGGACCGAATATCTCTTATCGAGATGAAATTGATAGTGTCCGCGATAATCTGCTCACGCTTCCAGATGATGTGAGACTTTTTCCCGGTCATGGCCCCGCAACAACTGTCGGCGAAGAGAAGTTACACAACCCATTCTTCTAAGTTCACGTCGTTGTCAAGACGCTTATGTTCCTTGTCCGTGCCGTGTGAGGCTTGAGTATTGCTCTCGTATTTAGTCCAACGTTTTCTCTCCATCGGCTTGTCACTTCTTGGAGTTTCCCTCCTTGTATTTTTGATGGTCCATCTGATTCCTGGTGATGCAGCCCTTACCATTGCGGGTGAACGCGCTACTGAGGAAGTACTCACCCAACTCCGAGAAGATATGGGACTTGACAAACCGCTTTATCACCAATACGCGAAATTTCTTTGGGACCTCGTACGTCTTGACTTAGGACACTCCTTTAAAACAAAGCAGCCCGTTTTAGAAGAAATCAAACGTTATTTTCCTGCGACTGCCGAATTAACGCTTGCAGCGATGGCATTTTCCATCTTTTTTGGTATAGCGGCAGGCATCATTGCGGCTGTTTATCGCGGTAAATTTTGGGATTATTTTTCAATGTCCACATCGCTTGCAGGTATCTCAATGCCAATCTTCTGGCTTGGGTTGATGCTGATTCTACTTTTTTCCTACTATTTGAAGATATTGCCTGCCACGGGACGTTTAGATACTATTTTGAGTTTGGATATTGAATCCCGGACAGGTTTTTACTTAATTGATACACTTCTTGCCAAGAACTTTGCTGCATTTAAAGATGCAATTGCACACCTCATACTTCCCGCAATTACTTTAGGCACAATCCCGTTGGCTATTATTGCGCGAATGACCCGTTCAAGTCTGCTTGAAGTGTTAAATCAACCATACATAACTACCGCTTATGCAAAAGGTTTGTCGAAATGGGCAGTTATTATTAAACATGCATTGAAAAATAGCATGGTTCCTGTTTTGACAGTTATTGGTCTTGAATTTGGTTATCTGATGGGAGGGGCAATTCTAACTGAACATATTTTCTCATGGCCCGGACTCGGTTCATGGTTGCGTGCCGCTGTTGAAGCACGTGATGTTCGCGCTGTCCAAGGCGGTGTGCTTTTCGTTTCTGCACTTTTTATGTTTGTCAACCTAATCGTTGACCTGTTGTATGCTTATTTTGATCCACGCATCCGAGTGGGAGATGAAGCCAAATGAACGACACCCCAATACTAACAGGTCAACACCTTGTCTTTCGGAAACTCCTGCGGCATCCATCTGCAACTATTGGTGCGTCAATAATCCTCTTTTTCATCATTGTAGCAATCTTTGCACCGCTTATTGCAACGCACGATCCGATAAATACTGAGGTTGCCAAACGGCTCAAAGGTCAGTCAAGTGAACATTACCTCGGGACCGATGGCTCCGGACGTGATGTGTTTAGCCGAATTGTTTACGGTTCCCGTATCTCTCTGAAGGTAGGATTTATCGCGATAACCTTTTCGCTTGGACTCGGCACCTTGTTCGGTGCAATCGCGGGCTATTTTGGTGGATGGTTAGACAACCTGATTATGCGCGTGATGGATATGTTGCTTGCGATGCCGAGCATTCTGCTTGCGATGGTCATTGTCACCATTTTGGGTCAGAGTCTTACAAATGCAATTATCGCTGTTTCCATTGTCTATATTCCGCAATATGCGCGGATTTTACGTGCCTCTGTTCTCAAAGTGCGCGAGTTAGATTACGTCACCGCAGCGAAAGTGATTGGCGCAAGTGACATTCGAATTCTGGTTACTACCGTTCTACCAAACTGTCTTGCACCGTTGATTGTTCAAGCTACTTTAGGTATCGGTGCTGCTATTTTAGATGCGGCGGGACTCAGTTTTCTTGGACTCGGTGCTGAGGTGGGTGTGCCTGAATGGGGGGCAATGTTGAATGAAAATACAAAGTATATTCGCAAAGCACCACTGGCTGTCACTGCTCCCGGTGTGGCTATCTTTCTCATTGTGTTAGGTTTCAATCTCCTTGGAGATGCTCTTAGAGACGCGCTTGACCCGCAAATAGACTAGATTAATAGGAGATATGTATTGGTTGATGATTTCTAACGATTTTTGTTGATGATTACGCTATGAACCCATACTATATCAATGTTTGCAGCGGTTGATGATTCGGTTGATGATTTTTTCAATTTTTAGTTAATGATTATGCTTTCATGCCTTACTATAACAAGGTTTAAATGGGTTGATGATTAAGCGATTTTCAAAAACAATATTTCTTATTGATTTCAAAACGTATTTCTAATAAAATGCAACACAGATTTCTCACTTGCTGATAAATCAATACGATTATCTGAAGATCAACAATATATAAGGAAGCAGTAATATGAATATCCTCGTCCTCCACGGACCGAATCTGCATCTTTTAGGAAAACGACAACCGGAGATTTACGGACACCAAACATTGAATGACATCAATGGTGCGCTTGATCAGTTTGTAGCGGCATCGCCTCATAATGTTGTACTAAAAATCTTACAATCCAACCATGAAGGCGAGATTGTATCCATCATCGGTGACCACATTGACTGGGCAGATGGTATTCTCATTAATCCTGCTGCTTATACACATACCAGCATTGCTATCCGAGATGCACTCACGACTGTCGGAGTCCCTGTCATTGAAATTCACCTCTCTAACATCTACGCTCGTGAGAAATTTCGGCATCATTCGTATATATCAGGCGTTGCGGTAGGAGTCGTCGGTGGTTTCGGTGCGTATAGTTACATTCTTGCTCTTGAAGCGATGATTCATATTTTGGGTCCGAATTCAACCGATAATTTAGATGAATAATTGAAGGGAATTATTTGTGGAACAAAAGCCGTTTATACCTTTTAGTCGTCCGTGGATTGATGACACTGAAATCGAAGCAGTTAGCGAAGTGCTTGCTTCTAAATGGATAAGTACTGGTGCAAGAGTGCGTGAGTTTGAACGTGCTTTTGCCGAATACCTTGGTGTCAAACATGCAATCGCTGTGAGTTCTTGCACAGCAGCATTACATCTTAGCCTTGTTGTTACTGGTATCGGTGTAGGAGACGAAGTTATTACGACACCCTATACCTTTACTGCCACTGCCGAAGCCATCCGATATGTCGGGGCAAAGCCTGTCTTCGTAGACATTGATCCCGAAACATTGAACATTGATATTACGAAAATTGCACCAGCGATTACCTCACGCACCAAAGCGATAATGCCTGTCCATATCGCTGGGCTTCCGTGTGACATGGATGCATTACAAGAGATATGTCAAGCACACAATCTCGTGCTTATTGACGATGCTGCACACGCTATTCCTACTGAATATAACGGGCAATATATCGGAACTCTCGGTGACCTTTCTGCTTTTAGTTTTTATGCGAATAAAAATATGACCACGGGAGAAGGTGGTATGATTACCACCAATAACGATGCGCTTGCGGAACCACTCCGAACGATGCGGCTTCACGGTATTGACAAAGACGCATGGGCACGGCAGTCAAAACGCAGCATTTGGCGATACGACATCACCACCGAAGGCTATAAATACAACATGACCGATATTCAGGCGGCAATGGGGTTGTGCCAACTCATGAAACTTAATAAACAGCATGAACGTCGTCAGAATTTCGCACAAATATATCAATCAGAATTGGAGAAAATTTCACAGATTAGCACTCCGTTTGTGCCAGATAATCCTACAGAACACGCGTGGCATCTTTACATTATTCAACTCCATACTGGCAACCGTGATGAATTTGTTGAATCCTTGCGTGAAGAAAACATTGAATGCAGCGTACACTATATTCCATTACATCTTTTTGAATTTTATCAGAAGCAATATAGCTACAGTGTTGGTGATTTTCCGTGTGCAGAAGAAGCTTTTGAACGTGTTGTGAGCCTACCGCTCCATCCAGGGTTAACTGAATCGGGCGTACATTGTGTAGTTGATGCTATCGGTCAAGTTCTGACATCATAACGCCCTGATCGGTATGTTATACCATTTCTAATTGACAAATTGTCATAGCATATTGTCCGTCGGGTAGAGCTTGCGAAACCCGACAAATGCCTAAAGACGAATGCGCTTTTGGCATTCGCCATGATTTGTAGCGTTGATTTCTTGATTTGGCGCATTTGGTGTTGATTTGGACATGACACTATAAAAAGTCGGGTTTCGCTACCGCTTCTACCCGACGGACGAAATAATGTCCTATTATCATATAGAAACGGTATTATCCTTGTTGGAATAAGAAGAATCCACATGTCTACTTCAAAACTCTACCAAATCATTCCCAGTGAAGTATGCTTTTCCTGTGACGTTTGTTGTCGGTTTTTAGAGGCTGATAGTCCGCTCGCGCCAATTTTTACTGAAACGGAAAAACAGCATATAATTTCTCAAGGTGCAGACCCAATTTTATTTCAACCGCAGGCAGACGGAAAAAGTTCACAGATTAAGTTAAAACTACATAAAGATTTTTACATCTGTCCCTTCTTTGAACCGGAAACGAGTAGATGTAGTATCTATGCGAATCGTCCATTTGATTGTCAACTTTATCCCTTTGCTTTGATGTTCAATGAGGACAGGAACAGTGTCGTGCTGGGAGTGGATATGCTCTGCCCGTTTGGTGAGGCGCATCTGGAAACAGAAGCCTTTCAGCAACATCTTCAGCATGTTATTAGTTATGTAGAATCAGAGACAGTGATGGAACAGATTGCTGCAAATTGGAGTCTCATTGGGGAATATCAAGACACGGTGAAGGTTTTTCATACGCTCAATCAAAAATTGACACATGCAACTCCGACCATTAACCCTCGACGATAAACCGATTTTTGACGAATATATACGTAGGACCTGCATGTGTCTGTCCAACTATGCCTTCGCATCACTTTATGTGTGGCGAAATCACTTTCAGTTCTATTGGACACATCTACATGACCACTTTTGTATCTTTGCCAAGCAAGGAGATGACTACTTTATGCCGATTCTACCGATACCTTATACTGTCGGCAACCGTTCCTATTTAAAGACAGTTTGTGAAACGTATCAATTCATGCTGGAATCCAATCGGAATCCTCAGATTGCACGCATTGAAAATGTCCCAGAAGAACTACTCCCTGTTTTCAAAAATGAAGGTTTTCACGCTATCCAAAAAGAAACTGAATATGTCTATAGAGCAGAAGATTTAAGTGAGTTACGAGGAGATCGCTACAAACAACAACGGAATGCTTACAATGCTTTTGTATCACGATATCCGTTGGTAAAATGTGAACCGTATCTTTCAACTGATCGGGATGCGTGTTTGAATCTCTATAAGACATGGCGAAGGTCGCGCGCAGAAAAATATGATGACCCAATCTATCAAGCAATGCTTGACGATTCGCAATCTGCACATCGGATTGGGATAACACATGCAAAGGAATTGGGACTGGTTGGCAGGGTTGTTCGCATTGATGGTGAGTTACGAGCGTATACCTTCGGATATGAATTGAACAGTGAGACGTTCTGTGTGCTGTTTGAAATTTCAGATCTCAACATAAAGGGACTCGCGCAGTTTATCTATAGGGAATTTTGCAAAGAATTGATGGGCACTTACAAGTGGATAAACGCAATGGATGATTCTGGATTAGAGAATCTGAAACGGGTGAAACTTGCCTATCACCCTACACATTTGATGCCGTCATACAATTTGGTAATAAAATGAGATGAAACCTGCACTTATTTTTCTTAACGGTTACTACGATTTTAGAAATCTCGATTTTTATCAACAGGAGATTGAGACAGGAATTGGGAATGGTGCTACTATTATTTGTGCTGACGGTGGATTACGCATCTTTGATGAATTGAATAAAATAGATGACATCCACCTCTTACCGGATATTCTAATCGGTGACCTTGATTCCATAAACGACATAGTGACTAAAGCGCAGCAGACCGTTAAAAAGTGGGTAGGACAAACGGATAAGGATTATACCGATGGACAGTTAGCAGTTAAGTACGCGCTGGATATGTATAACTCTCAACATATTATTCTTTACGGTGGTTTGCCTCGTCCTGAAGAGTATGAGACAGATCATTTTCTTGGAAACCTGAAACTAATGCGTTTTGGGCATTACCTCACTAATTATAAACTTGCCGACTTCAAAGCCGAAATGCGTGATCCACAGCAAACTATTCACTATGTGTTATCAGAATTGCGGTTAAAACGGAAAAACAGCGGTTTGCAGCGTGTTTCGCTCTTCGCAGAGGAAGCCGATGTCGTTGTAGAAAGCAGTCAAAATTTGCGTTGGGACTTGACATCTTTACATATTGATCCTGACTTAACAAATGCGCTCCGAAACGAATTTGTAGAGGGTGTAGAATGGGCGGAGATTCAACTGACTGAAAACTCCGCCCCCGTTTACGTGATTCATAATTGGTACGATTAGGAATCGGTTAATACTTCTTTGAGTGTATCCATATCCAAGTTCCCACCACTCATAATCATAGCAACATTCTGTCCTGCCAACTTATCCTTAAGTTTCTTCGCAGCTGCGAGTGCTGCTACACCTGCTCCTTCGGCTAAATTGTGCGTATGTCGCAACGCTGATCGGATCCCCGCTCTTATTTCTTCCTCGCTGACCGTAACAATATCGTGAATACCTTCTTTAATGATAGAAAATGGAAGTTTGAACGGGACACGCGTCGCCAAACCATCTGCGATTGTATTGCAAGAATCAGTCTCTATATGCTCTCCTGCTTTCCATGAACGGTATATGGCTGGAGCGTTTTCCGCTTGCACTCCGATGATCTTTACATTCGGATTAATTGCCTTAGCAACGGTGATCGCGCCGCAAACACCGCTACCGCCCCCAATCGGCACAATAATTGTGTGTACATCAGGAAGACTTTCAAATATCTCAAGCGAATAGGTGCCGACGCCGTGGATGAGCGCTGGTTCGATACACGGATGAACGTAATAGAGACCGCGTTCTGCTTGAAGCGTGTCACACAATTCGCGTGCTTCATCAAAATCATTACCGTGTTCAATCAGTTCAGCGCCAAATGCATGCATCGCGCTGTTTTTCTCTCGGTTATTCCCGTGCGGTACCACGATAGTCGCTTTTACGCCGAATTGTGCTGCTGCATAAGCAATAGATTGTCCGTGGTTGCCACGTGTTGCCGTAACGACACCCTGTTTTTTCTGTTCTGTGGGTAAATTAGACATGAAATTAATGCCGCCGCGCACCTTAAAGCTGCCTGTCGGCAGATGGTTTTCATGTTTTATGTTTGCCTGAAATCCGAGTTTTTCTGATAATTCAGGATAGTGAGTTAAAGGTGTTGATTTTAAGAAACGGGACACTACTTTTCTGGCAGCGATAATTCCGTGAAACGTAACATATCTCAATTTTTTCTCCTATGAATCTTTAGAATTTATGTTTTAACTTAGTTTTTCGTGTAATGTTTACAGAATCGTATCTCTATTTTCTTGATTCTTTTAGGCTTAGCAGTGTAATGTCTGTTATTTACGTCTATGGAATTTGAAATGTGTTTATGTGTAAAATGTTGCCAACGAATCAAACACAATACGTTCAACAGTATTAGGTATCCCGTGCCTGCATTTCAATATCAAAACCCTCTTTACGAATACGTTGGTTATAGTAAAGAAGGGTGATACCGATGATCCAAATTGGAAACGATATTACATAGACAAGTAGATGTATAACGAGCGAAATCGCGTAAAAAAAGTGATGTGTTGTTCTCAAAAGATTCTCCGAAAAGCCCCCATTCAAGAATATCAATGAAGTCGATTTCACCACCAAGGTTTGATAAAATAAGGATGAATCCGATAGAAATTTCAAATATTGCGTGAACAAGTGTGCTAAACAAAAAGATCGCAAGTAACATTCCAAACATCTGCCACCACATCTCACTAACAAGTTGACCACTCCGCCTAAAAGGTGTGCTAACCACAGGCTTTTCCAACATCACTGTTCCAATGAAAAATCCCCATCGGACAGCAAAAAAGATTGCAAACGGTATACCGATGATCGTAACTGCTAAACTACCTACAACTAACGACCAAACGAAAAAACAACCCAGCAATTGCCAAAACCTTTGAATTGTTTGCTGCAAGACTGAACGGATTGTTATATCCTCATTCAGATAAGTTGCACCAGTTCCAATTACTATTCCACCTATACCTATCATGGAGAAAGCGACTGCAAATATGACCATTCCTATTCCCAATAGAAGATAACGGGAAAAGAAGAAATCAGAAAAATCCGTAAAAAGATGTACTGCGAGCTCCCCAAAGACCGAAAATGCGACAAGTCCCAAAAATAGCGTAAGATGTTTCCGATAGAGACTAAATGTTGTGTCCAGAATTTCCCCAAATCCCATCGGTTTAAGAGGTGTCGTTGCTAATGTAGATTCGCTATTATTTTGTAGCGATGTATTGCTTTGTTCTGACATATTTTTCCAATCAACGATGCGATTTCGATTCAATTGGATATTAGTTGTTATTACAGAATGGCTTTTAATCAACAGTAAACCTTATCTACGCGTTGTTCTGTGGCAGATTGTCTCTTGCCAAACCATAAAGTCTATGCTAACATAATAACATGTTCCAAGAGAACATATCAATCTCATCTGCAAGGAGGCAGACATGGCACAAGAATGGCACGCCAGGCAGGTTTCTATTGACGAGAAGGTTGACCCAATTGAGGCTTGCTATGAAAACGAATGGACTGATGGTCTTCCCGTTGTTCCACCAACACCTGAACGTGTTGAGAGAATGCTCAGTGGTACGGAACGTTCACCTGAGGAATTAATCACATCGGTCCCACCAAAATGGGGCAGGGCGACGATTGAAAGAATAGCAATTAACGCAGTTATGGCAGGTTGTCTACCAACGTATCTACCGGTTGTTCTGGCTGCTGTAGAAGCGATGGCCTCCGAGGAATTTAATCTACACGGCGTGCAGGTTACGACATCGCATGTTGCTCCTATGTTGGTAGTAAACGGTCCTATCAGGCAAGCATTAGACATTAATGATGGCTTCAATCTTTTCGGGCAGGGATGGCGTGCAAACGCAACTATCGGCAGAGCAGTCCGTCTCATCTGTACAAACATTGGTGGGGCACTACCCGGAGAATTAGACCGCGCTGCCTTTGGACATGTTGGCAAATATACCTATTGCATTGCTGAAAAAGAAGAGGAAAACCCATGGAATCCATTCCATGTTGAGCGTGGTTTTGAGGCAGATGAGAGTACTGTGACCGTTTTTGCAGGTGCAGGCCCGCAGAGTATAAACGATCACGGCAGTAACACAGCGGAAGGAATTCTCAATACGATCTGTCAGAACATTTCTGCTCCCGGCAACAGCAGCGGTGAAACACTTATCGTTATCGGAATTGAACACGCGAAAACGATTTCAGCAAACGGCTTTAGCAAAGAAGAGGTGCGACGCTACATCGCTGAGACAACAAAGCGATATTCGGAAGATGACCTGCTTCTGATGGTGGCTGGCGGGCCGGCAGGAAGATGGAGTATGGTTGTTCCAGGGTGGGGGTCTCCTTCTTCGCGTGCAGTTACGACAGTGTTAAAAAATTAATCTGTATTTGCAGTTTTACACCCAATAGTGCTGCACCAAAATATTCTTGCAAATTCGTAGTAAATATAGTATCCTTTAAATAAGGGACAGTAGGAAACCCAACCCTATTTTTTGACGTTAACATCAAGGAGTCTATACGATGGACGCGAGAACATTATCGTTACCGATTAGCACGCTTGGTTACAAGCAACCTGCCACCGTCCAAGTTGGTTCTCCAGTATCAGATGCCATTGACATCATGCAAGTACAGGGATTCGGATGCATCCTTGTTGTTGATGCGGAACAACGACTTGTCGGGATTCTCACTGATCGTGACCTGCTCGTTCATGTGTGTGGTAAACGGTTAGAACCTGCAGGTGTCAAGGTTGAAGAAATCATGACAGCAAACCCCGAATCGTTACGTGCCAGCGACCCGATTGCCTTTGCTTTAAATCTAATGCATCTCGGACATTTCAGGCATGTCCCCCTTTGTATTTGGGATGACCAAAATCAAGAATTTCCAGTTGGATTGATTTCAACACGGGATATTTTAGACCACGTCGCTATATTTATTGAGAATCAGGAAGGAGGCGCATAACTATGCTTTATGACCATGCAATTGATGAAGAATTAGCACAGATGGATAAAGATGCGGAGGCGCCTCTTAAAGCGTTAAAAGTAAGTGAGATTCAGGTGCCACTCCGACACTTGATGCGGTCTTGTGTGACGATTGACATTACTACAAGCATGCAGGACGCAATTGATTTGCTAATTGAACACCATATTGGCGCTGCATCCGTTGTGGAAGATGGTGTTCTTCGTGGTATTTTTGGTGAACGCGACGTATTGCGAAAAGTTTTAAACAAACAGATAGGTGATCTAACGCAAATTCCTGTTACGCAATTCATGAAGGCGGATCCGCAAACAGCAAACCCAGAAGATATGTTGGATACAGCTGTGTTGTATATGGCACGAGGCGGTTTTCGACACTTGCCGATTGTTAATGAACACCAACACCCTATCGGCATGGTATCAATTCGCGATGTTATCTCTTATCTCGTTGAGTATTTTCCACAGGAGGTATTAACACTGCCCTCCAATCCGGTGCGTGATGCTTTGAAAGCACGAGAAGGAGCATGACAATGGACGAAGTCTTTTACAGGTGGACTTTGTGGACCACCCTTATAAATTGCATATAAAAAGGCTAAACACTGATGCGTAAGCAAGTAGAGCAAATTCAAGCGGCAACAGTTCTGTTTGCAGGGGACTCTGGCGATGGTTCCCAAACAATCGGAACGCAGATGACAGAAACCTCCGCTATTATCGGGAACGATGTCGCCACGTTGCCCGATTACCCTGCTGAAATTAGAGCCCCCGCAGGTTCGCTCGCTGGGGTCTCAGGCTTCCAATTACACTTCTCCAGTGAAACCATACATACCCCTGGTGATACTTGTGATGTCCTCGTAGCGATGAATCCCGCCGCGTTAAAAGTCAATCTCCATAAATTGAAGGCTAACGGTATATTGATTGTCAATTCCGATAATTTTGCACGTAAAAACTTACGTCTTGCTGGTTATACTGAAAATCCGTTAGAGGACGACTCGCTGACAAAATATCAGGTTTTCCCTGTTGATTTGACTAAACTCACTCGAAACACACTTGAATCGACAGACCTTGGGACTAAAGAAATGGATCGGTGTAAAAACTTTTTTGCACTTGGTATGATCTTATGGTTATACAGCCGCCCGATGGATCACACTATAAGATGGATTAAGAGCAGGTTTGCCGCCAAATATCCGCAATTCATAGAACCGAATATCTTAGCACTCCGAGCTGGCAATACCTATTGCGAAGCAACAGAACAATTTGCGACTTCCTATGAAGTGAAGCCAGCAAAATTTGCCCCTGGAAAATATCGTAATATTGCAGGTAATACGTCCACTGTTTTGGGGCTTGTGGCTGCTGCACATCAATCTGGATTACAGCTGGTTTACGGAAGTTATCCGATTACACCTGCAAGTGATATCCTTCATGGTTTAGCAAATTATCGAAACTTTGGCATTGTGACAATGCAGATGGAGGACGAAATTGCTGCTGTTGGGGTTGCTATCGGTGCCGCTTTTAGTGGTGCACTTGGTGTGACCGGCAGTAGTGGTCCAGGGCTTGCCCTCAAATCTGAAGCAATTAACCTTGCTATGATTACAGAATTACCGCTTGTTGTTTGCAATATCCAAAGAGCTGGTCCCTCAACAGGAATGCCGACAAAAACAGAACAGGCAGACCTATTGCAGATGTTTTACGGTAGAAACGGAGAATCCCCTATTCCTATTCTTGCAGCATGTCGTCCCACTGACTGTTTTGACACAGTTTATGAAGCATGCCGAATCGCAGTAAAATATCGAACTCCTGTTATCTTCCTTTCGGAACTTTATATCGCGCTTGGTGCGGAACCTTGGCAGATTCCCGATGTTGCGGATCTCCGAAAAATTGAACCCAATTTCCGAACCGATGTGAATGGTTTTGAACCGTACACAAGAGACATTGATACGCTCGCAAGACCCTGGGCAAAGCCTGGTACCCCCGGACTTGAGCATCGCATCGGTGGTTTGGAAAAGTCGGACATAACAGGGAATGTGAGTTATGATGCTGAAAATCATCAGAAAATGGTGAGTATTAGAGCAGAAAAAGTTAAACGTATCGCAGATGAAATTCCTCCCACGGAAATCTTTGGTGCACAGGAGGGTGACCTGCTTGTGCTTGGATGGGGTGGCACTTTTGGAACAATTAGGACTGTGGTTGAAAATAAACTTGAAGACAGTTGCGCAATTGGTCATGTTCATTTGCGTCACCTCAATCCGTTTCCGAGCGATTTAGGCGAAATCCTCAACCGATTCAAAACCGTGTTAATTCCTGAGTTAAATACCGGTCATCTCCGTCAATTGATTCGAAGTAAATATCTTATTGATGCTGTCGGATTCAACAAGGTCCAGGGACAACCTTTCCAAGTTTTTGAACTGGAATCTAAAATTGAAAATTACATCTAACACATAAATATGCCGGGATTGACATAAAAATAAATTTTCAAACTTCGCCGAAGATATCCCGGATAATGTACAAAAAGGCAGGCACACGTATGAAAAATAAAAAATCTTCAGGCATTCCGCTTGGGGTGCCTACTCTTACTTCTAAAGATTTTAAGTCTGATCAAGATGAGCGATGGTGTCCTGGTTGCGGTGATTACTCCATTCTTGCACAAACGCGACGGATTATGCCTGAATTGGGTGTCCCCAGAGAGAATATCGTCTTTATCTCTGGAATTGGGTGTTCAAGTCGTTTTCCTTACTATATGAATACCTACGGGTTTCATACGATTCACGGTAGAGCGCCGACTATCGCATCTGGAGTGAAAATGGCAAATCCTGATCTCTCTGTTTGGGTTATCACCGGCGATGGAGACGCGCTGTCCATTGGTGGAAACCATTTCATCCATCTCCTGCGCCGTAATTTTGACATCAACGTTTTGCTCTTTAACAATCGTATCTACGGACTTACCAAAGGGCAATATTCACCCACTTCGGAGCAGGGAAAAGACACGAAATCAAGTCCGTTCGGTTCGCTTGAGTCTCCTTTTAATCCGATTAGTCTTGCTCTGGCTGCGGGTTCGACCTTTGCGGCACGATCACTTGACAGAGACCCCGAACACTTACGATCCATTATTAAAGCTGCGTTTGAACATAAAGGCACTTCTTTTATTGAAATCTATCAAAACTGTAACGAGTTCAATGATGAAGCTTTTTTTCTATACACAGAAAAAGAGACCAAAGCCGATAACACCGTCTCTCTTCAGCATGGCGAACCTCTTCTCTTTGGCAAAGAACGCGAAAAAGGGATTCGTTTGAACGGATTCCAACCCGAAGTCACCACAGTGACAAACGGCACAGATGATCTTATCGTGCATGATCAATATGCCGAGAATACTACCTTAGCGAACTTCCTTGCCCGTATGAGTGATATGCCTGAAATGCCCCACCCTATCGGTATCTTCCGAAGCGTTCAGCATACCTGCTACGAGGATATGATGGCTGACCAGATAACCTCTGCAAAACAACAGCGAGGTGAAGGTGACCTTGAAGCACTCCTCAATGCTGGCAATACGTGGGTTGTGGAGTAACGCTCACCTCATACACTGTAAAGAATGTCAGAATCGCAGAATGGTCGTGGAGAATATCCATGATCATTCGCGATTCTAGCGATAGTGGGTTCGGCATATTTTCAGAATCTCGAATTATGTGAGTTTTACGAAATTCCTCTTGGCAGCATCTCGAATTTTGAGGTTTTCCCATCTGTGTCCCTGTGAAAATTCGAGATATAATCAAAACTGCCATTCTGAAATGAATCAAACACAAGACTAACCCTTACCTTAACACACAGTCAATACCAATTTTCTTGAAAATGAAATTGTCTCCTGGTATACTCATAATACGACGTAATTCTTGAAGAATTTCATTGTGGAAAACAGAATGAATACACCAAACGAATTGGAGTTTCCAAATAGTCTAATACCAAATTAACGAGAATTGCATTGTTTTCATTGCCGATGGTAAGGGCGGGCACAGAGACCCGCCCCTACGATTT
>JAGWBU010000036.1:15634-52989 GCA_021295735.1 Candidatus Poribacteria bacterium
AATTGTATTGTTTTCACTGCCGATGGTAAGGGCGGGCACAGAGACCCGCCCCTACGATTTAGGGTAATTTGGTATAAGTGATGTTTTTGAAATAATCCAAGAGATAGCTGAAGAATCAATTGGTGGTGACTTCATCTATCGAGGCGAACCCGAACACTATGAGAAAGTATCTTCAAGTCTGTGGCGTGAATGCACAGAAGAAATCGGATCAGAGGACTTCAATATTGAAGTCATACAAGAGCAGATGTTAAAAGTGGCTAAAGACTATACTCACGAAGAAGACACTTTTGAAATTTTAACCGAACTTCAACACTTCGGTGGTTATACCAATCTTATAGATTTTACGACTGATAGCCACGTTGCCTTATTCTTCGCATGTGAGAGTTCCCTTGACAAGCCAGGCAGGATGATCTTGTTAGAAAGAACGGAAGATATAGACAAAAAATATCAAATAAAAAGACCTCAGAATCCTCAAAATCGTATCATAGCGCAAAAAAGTGTCTTCGTTCGACCTCCGATGGGTTTTCTTGAACGAAAACAATATACTGTAATTGATATTCCTGGATTGCTTAAAAAACCTATATTAGTCCATTTGCAAAAACATCATGGTATCTCAATCCAAACTGTCTACAACGACCTCCACGGGTATATTAGAAACCAAGACACCCACCTGAAAGAAGGCATAGAAGTTTACATAAGCGAAACGCAACCGATAGAAGATGTCTTACAAATTACGGATTCTCAACCCAGTAAAAAAAGGGAGTCATAAAGCATGCAGACACAAGCAGAACAGACACCTTACGATATCACCATTGAGCGCTTTAACAAAGCAATTGAACGGAGACCCACTTTTGCCCAAGGTTATAACTATAGAGGCATCGCTTATGGTAATAAAGATGAGATTGACCGCGCCATTGAAGACTTTAACACGGCGATACGACTCAAGGAAAACTATGCCGAAGCATACAGCAATCGCGGGGCAGCTTACCGCATGAAAGGCGACTATGACCGCGCATTTGAAGATTGTAACACAGCTATAAGACTAGATCCAAATTTACCAGAAGCATATAACAATCGAGGAATAGTTTATAAACTTAAAGGTGAGATAATACCTGCTATTAAAGACTATAACAAAGCAATAGAACTTGATCCAAGTTTTGCTTACGCCTATTACAACCGTGGTATTGTTCACTATGAAAAACAAGAATATGATAGTGCAATCAAAGACTATAACAAAGCAATAGAACTGAGACCGGATCTGGTCCATCCCTATAACAATCGTGGTAATGTCTACAGTAGAAAAGGCGAGTATGAACGTGCTATCATAGATTATAACATGGTAATAGAACGTAAACCCGAATTAACTGAGGCATATTACAATCGCGGCATGGCGTTTGTACACTTGCAGAATTGGGAAAAAGCCAAAATAGATCTGACAAATGCCATAGAACTTCAAGAAAATATCATCATTGATAACTTTGGTAAAGACTACGAAAACGTTGAAGTTTTTGAACAGACACATAATATCAAACTACCAAAAAACATCGCCGCAATCCTAACTCCTCCGTAGGCATGAATAGGATGGAAACTATGAACGGCACCGAAAAAGTTGTGAAGCATTTAGAGATGATCCAAGCCGTTATTAAACGCTTGGCAATCAACAGTTTTCTCGTAAAAGGTGGGAGCATCGTATTTGTTATAACATCCCAAGTTTTATTTGTTTCTTATGTTTTCTTCGCCTTTCATGAAGACATCCATCTCACTGGAGAGGATTCTTTTGCCATTGCAGAGGCAGCGATGCTCATTTTTTTTATCTTTGGATTTTGGATTCTGAATGGATTCTTCCTCTGGCAAGAACGATTATTTCGGCACCTCTACGATACAGTAAGAAAACAAGACGACACAGATTTTATAGTAAAATTCACAATTACCTTTACATTGGCGAGGTTAGGAAACCTCGCCAGCGCATGCGTGTGGGAATTGCTGAATATGGATATTGGTAATTATAAAAGCAGTTGGCTATCTGCTATTTTTTCTGGCACTCTTGTAATTTTCTACACTATAGAAATTGTTTTTGTTCTTTTCCTACCAACAGTTATTCTATTTGCGGACATTTGGTAAAGTTAACCGTTTTCCACAGTGATTTTGCTTCAAATAGGAATAAGGACTTACTCCTTATATCCAGATCTATCCGTATTTCCGCCGTACTTCAACGCGTAAATCAACAGATTTGTCATAAACCGATAAACGTCTGGAGAACGTCGAAGCCGTAGCATCGTGCGGCTCTGAATTTCTGCTGTCTCCATCGCACACATATAATCCTTCCGATTAAAAATAACCGCTAACCGATTGTTAATAATAATCCCTTTCTGAAAACGGAATTTTGTTGGTTGTGCGTTATTCTCGTTGCCCCAGAACACATCACCCCCTGTCGGTGGTTTTTGGAGATGGTAATGAATCGTATAAATTTCATGTTCATGCGGCAGGATTTCAAGCGGATAATCGGGAAAAATCTGTTGCAGCTCCTCAGCCACAATATGTGCAAAAAGACCGTGAAAACCGCAGTCGTCAAAAAAGAGCATACCCCCTTCATCAACGATATATTTGCGTAGTGCGGCGCGTTCTGCTGGCGTAAAACTACTTTGTAAAGGACCATCTTTTGCAAGCCCACGGCCCGCGGTAATATCTCTGTCATGCCCTGTCATCACAAGTAGTGGTGCGTCGAAAATTTTCGGATCTGTCAGCGGAAGCGAACCGCCTTCAAAATTCATATCTACCCGAATTGTCGTATATTTATCCATCCATTTCATAAGTGCCGGGAGTGCAGTAGGGTCTTGCCACCAATCCGAGAGCGAATGTTTTAGCCGAATAATCCGAATATGACCGCGCAAATTTTCGCTTGTGCCTTCAAGGATTGCGCCCAATTCACCTTGCGGCAGCAGAACAGGATTTTGTAATGTGACATTAAGGTTTCCCTTTAAGTTGTCATCCGGTAAAGTGTTGTCGAGAAACTCAGCGAATCCGCCAGTCGTAGGCGCGTTTGACTTTGGACTAACAACAGCATTAAGACGCGATTTTATTTTTACTGCGGCTGATGGGACTGTAGGGACACCTATGGGGGTTTCCCGCACGGTATCAACTGCACGTTGATCTGTTTCTACGCGGAGATTCGGCGCTGGAACATCATCTGGTTTTAACACGTTTGTGTCATATATGGGTGTAGCCGTTGCGTTTTGAATTGGAGTGTCGGTTTTTGGGAGTTGATTGACTGATGGGGTGTGAACTTGCAATGGGTCAACTGTTTGATGAGGCGTGGGAAGTACCACCGTTCTATGTGTTCGGTGCACTGTATCCCTTGTAGGTGTGTTTTTGACAAATCTCACATCGATTGCATCGTCATTCAATGTCCAGTAGTGTTCTGACAGAAACAGACCAATAATCGCAGCGATAATGAGATGAATTACCACTGAAGCGAAAACTGCATGAAGACGTTTATATTTCATTGCTTGTTTATAGATGCCGCTGAATTTGATGAAAACTCTGTGCATCCAACTCCCGATAATCTGGAATATCGTAGCGATTCCCCCGCACATCTGTCACAAAAAGTCGTGCAGGTGGAGCCTGCTTTATATTTTGATTCAATCCACGCACTAAAAATGTCGCACGCCCGCGCTCCGTTTCTACCTCCCACTCATGGATACCGAATTGTTCCTTAACACGATATATCTTTTGAATTATAGGCGTGAAATACCGTTTATCTAATTCCTCATTTAAAATTTGCAGGCTTTCAGGTGCGAGTTCCGATGGGCTCGCAAGGATTCCGATTTCAGTGTCCTCATCAGCGGCGAGTGAGATGTATTGTTCAGGATGACTAAGCGGCATCAACCTGCGTACGATTACGCGTAGATGGCAGACTTCATTGCGAATTTCAAGCCGTGCAGTACCTACTTGAGAACGTGTGAACGTAAGCTCAGATGCATCCAAAAAACGTTGTGTAAAATCATCTTGCTCATGAGACTCTGTCGTTTCGGACTTATGATTTGAAGCCATGTTTTGTTCTTCGGTATTTTCGTTCTGCATTTCTATCTCTCCACGATTTGTGCTTCTGCGCGAACATTAGCAGCTTCCCGCTGTGTTTCTACAAGTTTGTAGTAGATGCCCTTTTTCTCCATAAGTTCTTCGTGAGACCCGCACTCAACACCTTTTCCCTTTTCTATTACAAAAAGCCGATCCGCATTTCGGAGTGTTGAAAGACGATGTGCAATTGCAAACGTGGTTCGGTTCTGCACCAATCTGTCAATCGCCTGCTGAATCTTTTTCTCGGTTTCCACATCTACGGAAGAGGTGGCTTCATCAAGAATCAGGATACGCGGGTTATGTAAAATCGCCCGTGCGATTGAGACACGCTGACGTTCACCACCGGATAAACTCCCACCCCGTTCTCCGACTTCAGTATCATATCCATCAGGGAATTTGATGATAAATTCGTGTGCATTAGCCGCCTTTGATGCAGTGATAATTTCCTCCATTGAGGCATCGGGATTCGCATAGGCAATGTTCTCTGCTATGGTGCCGCTGAACAGATATGGCTCTTGTAGCACTACGCCAATCTGTCTACGCAGATCCTTGAGGTTTATCTGTTTGATGTCTTCGCCATCAATTTCTAAACGTCCGGCATCCGGTGTATAGAACCGACAAATTAAATTGATGAGGGTAGACTTTCCTGCCCCTGAATGCCCAACGAGTCCTATCATTTCACCCGGTTTTACATGTAGATTTATGTCGCGAAGTACAGGTTTATGCGCATCGTAACCGAAAGTCATGTTGTGAAATTTCACTTCTCCGACAATATTTGGTATCGCTTTAAGATTGCCATCGTCAAACTGTTCCGGTTGTGAGTCTATCACCTCAAAAAGTCGTTCCGCTGCTGTCATAGACCGAGAAGCCCAATTGATGAGTGGACTAATATATCGCAACGGTCCATAGAACATTGTGAGATATGCGTTAAAAGAAATCAATTCGCCGAGCGTCATTGCCCCATCAAGAACATCAAGTCCTCCTGCATACCAAACAATGAGAGACCCCAAATTAACAGCAAACATCAGCGGCGGGTAATAGGTTGCCCAGACCATCTCAGCTTGGGTTTCATAGTCTCGCGCATCAATGTTCGCACCACCAAATCGGTTAACTTCACTTCTTTGTTGACCGAATGCACGAACAACTCGGATACCGGACACAGAATCGTTGACAACATCAAAAAGTTTTGAGCGGCGTCGCCATGCCCGATGCCAAAGACTTCGCACCTTTCGCCAAAACCAACCTCCGCCCAGAACAATAATCGGAATTGGAATTAAGACGAAACATGCCAATTGCCAATGCATCAAAAAAAGCACGACACCAATCGCGAAGATCAGAAACAATTCCCTACCAAGGAACGACAGTCCTTCCAACATAAAGTCCTGTAACCGTTCACTATCCTCGGTGATGTGTGAGATAACAGTTCCTGTAGTTCGTTTGTCAAAAAATCTGATAGAGAGATCATGCAAATGCTCGTAAACGTGTTCGCGTATATTTGCTGCGATGTGGAGCGTCAACCACGCACTCAATCGCGAGTGCAAAATATTAATAATTGCGCTGATTAGATGCGTTACTAACAGTGTCCCTACCGCTATGGATAACGCTGTCGCCGCTGGTTGGATCGCTCGAAAGATTTCGCCTAACCATGTTGTCTCTCCATCAGGTGTTGGAGCGTTAGCATCATTCAGCAGTAATATATCGTCAACCAAGATTTGAAAAAAATAAGGTGGAGCCAGAGAAATCAGGGTGCCAACAATGACAAATACAATAAAGAGGAATGCCCTACCCCGGTAAGGTCGCATATATGACAAAATGCGTAGCATTACCCTATGTTTTTTCGTGCATGCAGGACACGGAGAAAACTCATCGGCAAGTGGCAATCCACAAGTTTTACAAGAATGTTCCTCAACCTTATAGTCCCAAATCGGCGGCTCATCCCGGTTACCAGCTTGAAATTCTATCTCATCCCCAATAAAACGTGCCACGAACCCGAACTTCGCCGCACAACCGTTTGAATAACGGATGAGGTCTATCGTCCCTTCCTGTGTTTCCAGCACAACGAGACCAGCATCCACTACGGTCTCAGCACGAATACCTAACACACTCTTATAGGGTATATAGTGAAGCACCTCACCTGTACCCGTTACGGTAAAAATCGCTATATCTGTTAACACAAACCATTCTTCACCGTAATTCCCTGTTGAACTTACGTCACTTTGAACCGCGAATCGGATTTTTTTAAAGTCTATATCCAGCGTTTTTAATGTTTCTTCAATTGATTCGGGCAGCTCATCAAGCGTACCCGTTGGTGTATCTGCGGTTGACATGCCACTCCTTTAATCTCAGAGTTCAATGGTGTGTTTTTCCAAAACTTCTTCGTTCAGTTCAATGCCAAGTCCCGGTCCAGTCGGTGGAATGATGTAACCATCCTCCCATTGTATTGGTTCCTTGAGAATTTCAGCGTGAAAACCGTCCCACATATGAATGCCCTCTTGAATTAGGAAGTTTGGACTACAGACATCCAACTGTATATTTGCAGCGCCTCCGATTGGACCGCCGTATAGATGCGGTGCGATTTGCGCGTAGTGTGCCTCACCCATAGACGCAATCTTCTTCGCTTCAAGGATGCCGCCTGTTATCGTCAAATCCATTTGCAAGATGGATGCTGCCTGTTGCTCCAAGAGGTCAGAAAACTCATATTTGGTGAGTAGTCGTTCACCGGTGGCAATAGGGATACTTGTAGATTGTGCGACGCGTGCCATCTCTTTGATATTTTCAGGGGGTATCGGTTCTTCAAACCAAAGTGGGTCGTAGGGTTCAACACGTTTGGCAAAGCGGATAGCACTGTTGGTATTAAATTGTCCGTGTGTGCCGATGAGAATATCACACTTATCACCTACAGCATCGCGAATCCCACGGATGACACTTTCTGCATAGTTGAGTGTTTCTAACCTATCTGCAGTGTGTGGATGAACGGGATCGAATTTGACCGCAGTAAATCCCTTTTCAACGTAAGAAAGCGCGACTTCACCCGTTTTTTCTGGAGAATCACCGTGCCGCCAATGCAAGAGATAGGAATATGCCCTCAATTTTTCATGGAACATGCCACCCAAAAGGTTGTAAATAGGTTGGTTCACCGCTTTCCCGACGATGTCCCAACACGCCATCTCTATTGCACTCATTGCTGGTGTAGCAAGCGGGCCAGGGTGTCGTACACAAGGACCTTCATAAAGTGTTGACCAGATTTTTTCTATCCGAAACGGATCATTACCGATGAGATAACGTTCTCCCCAATCTTTGATTAATTCTATGACGACGTGGTTAAGTCGGGTATGATAGGTGCATTCTCCTACGCCTTCAATTCCTTCATCAGTCACTAATTTGACAAAAATCCAATGCCTACCGCCCCAATGTGGAGGCGGTACGTCAATCATATAGGTTTTTACCTCAACTATTTTCATTGAGTTCTCCTGCGGACAAGTATATTTTCAACGTTAAAATGATTACTGCTATTATACCCAATCTGTTAAAATTATACATTAATCTTCTGGATTCTTCCACGAGTTCTTTGAAAATATCAATCTTTCCCAACAATGTTTACACTTAAAGGTAGTAGGCACGCTTCGCGTGCCGTTGTTTATTACTTTCAAGAAGGTTGACAGTTATGGTTTTCGCTGCGCTCTATCCATAACTGTCAACTTAAGAAAAAACGCGTTTGTAGTCGCGCAATTTATTGCGCCTCGGACATTTTTCACCAGTGTGAACCTATAATCTCATAATGAAATCTTATTTTAGAAATGATATTATATGATGTGTACGATGAGGAAGTCAAATTTTGTTTTCATTCTTTGTAGCGTTGATGTATAATATACTCAAGGAATAGGATGTAAGTCTCCCTTGTATGACACTTAGAGCTTGTTTTGGAAGTAGATGAAATGGCCCTCTTTTGTCATTTTAGGAGCAAAATCAACCGGTTTTTAAGGTATTTACCGTAAAATGACAACTTTCAGAGATCCATTTGATTTTTTTTAATAGGTTCTTAAGGAAAGAATACTTCAAGGAATAGAATAAAAAATGTAGAACACGATTGGAGGAAATATGAGTAACGAAAGTAAATGTCCAGTGATGGGACACTCTCATGCACGGGGCACCATAGCAAACCAACAGTGGTGGCCGAATCAGTTGAACCTGAAGATGCTCTACCAGAACCCACCCACATCCAATCCTATGGGAGAGGATTTCAACTACGCTGAGGCGTTTTTGACACTTGATTTGGATGCCTTGAGAGATGATGTATTTAAAGTGATGACAACATCGCAGGAGTGGTGGCCCGCAGACTATGGCCACTATGGTCCCCTCTTTATTCGGATGGCGTGGCACAGTGCAGGCACATACCGCATCGGCGATGGACGTGGCGGCGCAGCCTCTGGTACGTTACGTTTTGCACCCCTCAATAGTTGGCCCGACAACGCAAGTCTTGATAAGGCGGTTCGGTTGCTCTGGCCGATCAAGAAGAAGTACGGCAAGAAGATCTCGTGGGCAGACCTGATAATTTTAACCGGAAACTGTGCCCTCGAGTCGATGGGTCTCAAGACTCTCGGATTCGCTGGCGGGCGAGAGGATGTCTGGGAACCCGAAGAAGACATCTATTGGGGATCGGAGACCACGTGGCTGGGCGATGAACGTTACACTGGCGACAGGGATTTGGAGAAACCTCTCGGCGCAGTTCAGATGGGTTTAATCTATGTGAATCCGCAGGGTCCGAACGGTAACCCGGATCCCGTCGCTGCAGCGATAGACATTAAAGAGACGTTCCGTCGCATGGCAATGAACGACGAGGAGACGGTTGCGCTTATCGCGGGCGGACACACGTTCGGCAAAACCCATGGTGCTGCTGATGCGGACGAGTATGTTGGACCTGAACCGGAGGGAGCCTCCCTTGAGGAACAAGGACTCGGCTGGAAGAACACCTTTGGCAGCGGCAAAGGTGGCGATACAATTACCAGCGGATTGGAGGGTGCCTGGACTGCTACGCCGACCAAGTGGGATAACAGCTTCTTTGAAAACTTGTTCAATTACGAGTGGGAACTGATAAAAGGTCCTGGCGGCGCATGGCAATGGACCCCCAAAGACGAATCTGCACAAGATACCGTGCCAGATGCTCACGATCCCTCGAAGAAGCACGCTCCCATGATGCTCACGACTGATTTATCTCTGAAAGCAGATCCAGGCTATGAGAAGATTTCTAAGCGTTTCTACGAAAACCCAGACGAGTTTGCAGATGCCTTTGCTAAGGCGTGGTACAAACTAACCCATCGCGACATGGGACCTCGCACACGGTGTCTCGGTCCTTGGGTTCCTGCGGAACCGCAGTTGTGGCAAGACCCCGTCCCTGATGTGGATCATGAATTGATTGGAGAGCAAGACATTGCTGCCCTCAAAGGCAAATGCCTCGAATCGGGGCTGTCTATTTCCCAACTTGTCTCTACCGCTTGGGCGTCTGCCGTAACATTCCGCGGCACCGACAAGCGTGGTGGTGCTAACGGCGCACGTATTCGTCTCGCGCCGCAGAAGGATTGGGAAGTCAACAATCCACCCGAACTTGGGAAGGCACTTCAGACCCTTGAGGGAATTCAAGAGGAATTTAACGGATCGCAGTCTGGTGGGAAGCGGGTCTCGCTTGCTGACCTGATCGTTCTGGCAGGGTGTGCAGCGGTTGAGGCAGCTGCGAAGAATGCTGGTATTGCCGTAGCAGTTCCCTTCGCTCCGGGGCGCACGGACGCGTTGCAGGAGCAAACCGATGTAGACTCATTTGCTGTGCTTGAACCGACTGCAGACGGATTTCGCAACTACCTCGCAAACGGACACGAGAGAACAGCCGAAGAGTTGCTGGTGGATCGCTCACAAATGCTGACGCTAACCGCGCCTGAGATGACGGTTCTCGTCGGGGGCTTGCGCGTCCTAAATGCAAACGTCGGTCAGTCCGAACTTGGCGTTTTCACTGACCGTCCAGAGACGTTGACGACTGATTTCTTCGTGAACCTACTTAACATGAACATCGAGTGGGTGGCATCCCCTATAATGGAAGGCGTGTTTGAAGGGCGCCATCGCGCGACAGGCGAACTAAAGTGGACAGGCACCCGTGTCGATCTTGTATTCGGCTCGAACTCCCAACTTCGAGCCATTGCGGAAGTCTACGCATGCAATGACGCACAACAAGCATTTGTGCATGACTTCGTCGCTGCGTGGAACAAGGTTATGAATCTTGATCGTTTTGATCTTGTCTAATCTCATTAAGATTGGGGCATTAGAAGCGTGGAACCCTCACGCTTCTAATGCCCTATTTGCTCTGCATAGTGGATTGTCTAATCTAAAATCGTGGGTCTTGATAATAGTCGGGCATCGGAGTTTCCTCCTACAATACATGATTCTGTAGGAGCGCTCTCCGAATCGCGACCTACAATATAAATGTAGACTCCAATAGTAGATGTAGGAAAGTACAGAAAAGGTACCAGCCTTATTCCTTTGCAGATAGGAAAAATATGAAAAACGATAAAAAATCAATTTTTGGCTGGTGCATGTATGACTGGGCGAATTCTGCCTATATCACCACTGTCGGTGTGGCGCTTCTACCCATTTATTTTGCGGAAGGCATTGTAGGAAAAGAGGGTGTTCCCATTTTCGGAGCAACTGTCAGTGCGACAGCGTTATGGGGATTTATGTTGGGATTCGCTGCACTCTTGGTTTTCCTATTTGCACCTGTGTTGGGTGCAATCGCTGATTTTTCTTCGGCAAAAAAGAAATTTCTCATCGGTTTTGCCTACTTCGGAAGTTTGTTTGCAACCATGCTCTACTTTTGCAGGCCGGGTAATGTGTGGATAGCGGTTGTGCTATATATCTGCACGCAAGTCTGCTTTGTTGGCGGGAATGTCTTCTATGACGCATTTTTACCGCACCTTGCTTCTGAGGACAGACTTGATTCGGTTTCTGCCAAAGGATTCGCGTACGGTTATGTCGGAGGCTCCATACAATTTGGAATAGCTTTGGCACTTGTTGCTTTGCACGAAACAATCGGCATTGACCGAGTAATGGCAGTCCGCATCGGCATGGCGATGACAGGATTCTGGTGGGCAGGATGGACGCTATTCACTGTGAAATACCTAAAGGAGATTAAGACAGAGCAGGAACTTCCAGAGAAGTACCGCAATCAACCGAAAATCTCAGCATACCTTTCCCTCGGCATCAACCGAACTATTGCAACAGCGAAAAAAGTAGGGAATTTCAAGCATCTCACCCTATTCCTGATTGCATATATGATTTACAACGATGGCATCCACACAGTCACCAGTATGGGGACAATTTATGGTAAAGAAGAGTTAGGACTTTCTGATACAGATCTGATGGTGACACTTTTACTGATACAAGTTGTTGCATTAGTAGGTGCGTTGATATTCGGTCTACTTGCAAACCGAATTGGCGCGAGAAGGTCAGTAATGTTTTCTTTAGTCCTATGGAGTGGCGTTGTAATTTATGGATATTTCATCCAGACTGCAACGCAATTCTTTATTTTGGGAATGATTGTTGGTTTTGTACTGGGTGGGACACAGGCTCTGAGTCGTTCTTTCTACGGCGCGATGATTCCAGAGAAAGCGAGTGCCGAGTTCTACGGATTTTATTCTGTCTTTAGTAAGTTTTCTGCTATCTGGGGGCCTACGACGTTTGGCGTTATCAAGCAGATCACAGGCAGTGCGCGTCTTGCTATTATTTCTTTAATGGTTTTCTTTATCCTGGGCTTGATTTTGCTTGCATTTGTTAATGATGAGAAGGCGAAAGCAGAAAAACTGGCTTTTGATACAGAACTGGGATAAGTTAGAAAGTGAAAAATAAATGTTTGAATGTTCAGAGTTATAGTGAAAATAAGCTGGACGTTTTGTAAGATAAAGGGTGGTATAACACCACCCTTTATCTTCTATTCTAAAACAATTCAAGACAACTAATTAACCAATTCAAAGACAACCGGAAGTTCAAGGCGTATACTATTTCCAGATTGTGCTTCGGGGAACGGTGGATAAGGTTCAGCATTTTGGACAGCCGCGAGGGCGGCGTTATCTAACACATGTGAACCAGAGGAACTTGCAACCTTCGGATCTCGAATGGTGCCATCTCTAAGAAGTGTGAAGCGGATAGTTGCTGAAGAACCCTCTTCTAAATTCCGAACGTTTGGCGGAAAACGTTGCATCTCTTTTATCCGTTCACGCACCCGTTTCAAAAACTCTGAGAATGACTGCTTTGTATCCCCAAAACCTGCAGCAGACAGACTAAGATCTGCTGAATCTTCAAAATCCACAGTGGCTAAACTCGTTCCCATATCCATTTGCATTGTTAAACCCGTAGTTTCAAACTTAGGCATTTCAAACTTAGGTGCTGTGGAGACAATTTTCACTTGTCGGGTTTGTTCCATCATACCTTTTCCTCTTTCCAGTGCCGTAAGTCTCATCGTATTGTCAGCTGGTAGTTCAGTCATTGGAATAGTGAAATCTGCCGGTCCCACAGAGACGTTCGTATTCGTTGTTATCCCGTTGGTTTTCGGTGCAAGCACTTTTACGACTTTTGGTTTTGCCGTTTTCTGAGTTTTGCGTGGCTGAATGATGCGTTTTGTTTGAGGTTTCGGTGCCTTCACAATAACACTCTGCAGATTATCTACGTTCATCTGCAGAACCGCTTTTTTAATAAACCAAATACCAAAGATAACAAGGGCGGCAGCATGAAGACTAATTGCAAGTCCAAATGCAAATTTTCGGGCTTTTGCTTTCCATTTTTGGGTTGCCTGACGATTTTGTCGTTGCGCTTCAACAAATGTGATTGAAACTTCGGACGCGTTTTCAGATGCCATTCTCTTTGCAACGTTCGGCGCTTTTACACTCACGCTGCCGGTCATTGCCATCTTTTTTTTGTAACGCTTTTTCCTCTGTTTACCAGATGTGTAAATAGAGAGTGTGTGACTCATTAAATTTAAGTCCTCCCAGATTTTAGATAAGGCATTTGAAGTACAATATCTGCCTATAATTTATAGATTTCAGTTTTGGTGTAGATACCATACAAAAACAGATTAAAAATGCAATTCAATTTGCATATAAAAACTGAAATTAGCCGTCATCATAGCTGAGCAATTTGTAACGATTATCCTTCATAACAACGGAGCCCAAAATCTTTAATTCTTCTTTTTGCCCCGCGGAATTCCGTAACGTCAAAACGGTTCCACGTAAAAGTTGGAACCCATCATAAGATTCTGTCGGTTTATCGAATCGTATATTTACAAAACTAAGGTTAAGTCCACCATATCGGTCAATCCACCTTTTCATGCCTACTTTACATTTTTTATTCAGATTTGACCAAGCGAAATCAGGTGGAAAATTGCTTCTCGGAAAAGCTGGATAAATCCAAGAAACATACGCCTTCTCTTGTACCCGCAACTCGTTTAACTGGACAATATCTTTCTGATTTAAAGCGTCAACGACTGCCAGACCAAGTTGGTCTGGCGAATCGAGACTGTTTTCCCATACTTGACGCTGACACCCCATCAAACTAATGCTAAACAGTAGAACTGCAATCGCAATGTGAGAGAGGTAGCACCCAGCAGAGATTGTAGTACTACACCGTTTAGTTCCGCGCACTCGTTGTCCAACCTGTTGTCCAGTTATTGGAAGAACTCACGCCGCCGATGAAGTTAGCAGTTTCAAAGAAACCGCCTGAAGGTGGTGAAGCGGCACTAACAGAAGCGGCACCAGCACCGGGTGTAAAATTCGGATTGTCTTTGTTGAACGGTGCTACGAGATTCGGGTCTTTTTCGTAATTGTCAAGACCTTTTGCCCATGCTGCTTCATCAAAACCGTCATCATCTTTTTCATCGCCGAAGTTGGCTTTGCCGTTATCAAAGAAGATGCTGTTTTTAACGATCAAATTTCCTTCATTCGCTTGCTTGTGTGATGATTCATTGTTAACATCAAGTCCAACTTCTCTGAAACCAGTAACGATGAAGTTTACATACATACCTGCGGCACCTTCACGAATCAGCATGCCGTTATCGCTTTTGGATCCATCTGCTGGATCTCCCACGAGCGTTACGTTGAAAATAGTTGGTGCGGAACGCGGGGTTGCTTCGTTATTTTTACTGCTGTTATCGTTTTCGAAGCCGTTATCAGCTTCATCACCGTACTGCTGAGCAACCCAAAATTGACCTTTACCTGTCCAACCGTCTGTCCAATCAAATGAATCATCGCGAGCACCAGTGACGAGCGCGTATTTCAGATTGACAGTACCACCAAACATTTCAATTCCGTCATCCTGGTTCATGTGCACCTGGACATATTCAATAACCGTACCAGAACCGACACCTTGTAAAGCGATACCGTTCAATTCATTGTCTGGACTAAATTCAATACCAGCATATTCAACACGGACATAACGCAACACACCACTGTTATCAGCAGGATCGTTTCCGCCGAAATCTCCTGTGTTCCCTTCACCAGCGGTAATACCCTGATTTGTGGGTGCTCTACCATTGATAATCAAACCGCCCCACTGTCCACGTGCGCGTTGTCCAATTTCAGCATCACTTGTCATAACGATAGGTGCATCGGCTGTGCCATCTGCCATAATCTTTCCACCTTGCGCGACAATCAGGGTGCCGTTTTGTGCCTGTTCCCCGTAAATTGTAACACCGGGTTCAATTGTTAGCGTAGCACCATCTTCAACAAACACTGCACCGCGCAACAAATAATCATAGTCCGATGAAAGTGTTTTATCTTCCGTGAGTGTGCCTTGTAGGACAACCACTTCACGTCCATCAACAATAATGATTTCCTCAACTATTGGTTCTGGTTCTGGGTCACCATCTTCACCACATCCGACAAAAACTAAGGTAAATCCGAATGTGCAGATGACCATTAACTGAAACAACCATGTAAATTTACCTTGTATCCAACTGGATTTTAGGGTTGACACGATATTTGACATTAGTTTAGCAAAGCTCCTTTCTATTTTAAATCCCACTTACAATAATGAATGGACTTTTATTCTCACTACAATCCTTTGATTAGAAGTCACTACAATCAATTTCTGTCACGTTTAATACTACTCATTAATTGTTACAAAATACTGACGACGTTATGACTTTTTATCGGCACTTAATCATCTCTGTGACTAACTTGAAACATCCAAAGAAATGTCTGATAAACTTTCATAAGTCGTTAGCGTGGTTATAGGTTATAACTTATCCCAAATGAAAACGATCTGCCAATTTTATAACTGACTGATGTTGCTTCACCCTGTTTGAAGTGAACAGCAGGGTTAAGCAGGTTTTTAGCGGAAAAACTAAATTTGTATGTATCAGCAACTGTCCGGCTAAAACTCATATCTAACTGTCCACGCGGTTGTTCAAAAACATCTGGCGCACCATGGTTGCCTACATCAGAGAGTCGTCGTCCATAAATGTTGTATGCAACTGAACTTGAAATTCCCCAGTTTGGCTCTTCGTATCCTACTGAAAGATTGATGATGTAAGGGCACTGTCCTTGCAGGGGGCGTTCCGAGGATGTCTGAATACCAACATCTTCGGGAAGCACAACTCTGGACGCAATAAACGCGGCATTTGTGTTAATTGAAAAAGCGCTCAATTTTGGTGAGAGTACACTTAAGTTCTGGCGCGCTTCAAATTCCAATCCGTAGTTGTTAGCGCCTTCTGCGTTTTCATAAGTGATGCGAACTTCAGCTTGCGGTTGGATAATCTGTTCAATCGGTTTTTGGAACCGCTTGTAAAATGCACTTATTGCCACAACACCGCCACCGCTTGTATTTGGAAAAACTTCCCAACGGAAGTCGTAATTATCAATCAGTGTACGTTCTAAGTCAGGATTTCCAAGAATAGTTCTCCCACCAACAAAGTCTGTAAATTCAAAAGGTGCAAGTTCTCGAAAATCGGGACGTGTGACTGTTCGTGATACGGCAGCACGCAAATTCATCCTTTCTGTTAACCGATATGTAAGGTTGAGTCCCGGAAGCAGGTCAAGGGTTTCCAAATCTGCCTTAATTGGCTTCAATACCGGAGAAAACGGGTCAAATGTTGTTACTACTTGATTAGAGGATTCCAATCGTAATCCCGTCATCACTTGCCATTTTGTAGTAAGCGGAATATCAAGCATCAGATAACCTGAGTAGATATTATGGTCAGCGAGGTAGTTATCAGTTGCAAGGGTAGATTCGCGTAATTCAAAGACGCGTGGGGCAATGTTTTCAGTTTGGAAAAGCGTTTCCGGTGGTGAGGACAAATCAACAGCTGTATCAACATTATCTGAAGGCAAGAATCTGAATCTCCGAACATCAAACGAACGATCCCTATTTCGTAAGAGGCCTCCAAATTTGAAGAAACCTGTTTCCCTGATCACTAATTTCCAGTCAGCGCGTGCGTTATATTCATCATCTTCAAGGTCAAAGAAGAATCTACTACCACTATGTGTAACATCGCGAAATGTGTACGTGCCGTCACCTCTATCTTCATAAATTACTTCACGTGTGTCGGGTTCATCGCGCGCCGCACGCGAATAGGTGAGCCGCCATTCCATAGAAAAATCTGGTTGATTTAATACCATTTCCATGGAATCAATATTTTCTTCTGCAGCGGCGTTTTGCAATTCTGGTTCGCCAAAATTAAACCCGTGCGTGCCTGCCAATTGTCCTGAGAAGAGTTGGCGTTCAACATATCTAAGACGTGCACTCCGCATATCCGTATTTCTATCAGCGTTAAAACCTTCCCATGTCCGGGTTTGGTCTTCTGCTGCGTGTGTCGTAAGCGTCCGCAAACTGAGGAGATGATCCGGTGAAAACCGCAGACTTGCGTTTATAACACTTCCCCAGTCGACTTCGTGTCCACTTTCTTCAACAGCGTAATCGGTTACGGGTGAAAGTGTCTCGTTTAATCCTATGCGGAATGCTTTGCGCACCTGCGTACTGTAACTATGGCTATTACCATAGGAGATGACACCGAGATAACCAAATTGTTTGCCAAAAATTGTCCTGCTGTTACCGATACTGAATTTATAACCTTGATTTGCGGGGATCGCATGCCGTTCGGGTGACCAAACGTTAGAAAAAGCGCGTCCAAATTCCTGAATATCTTCACGTGTGAATCCTGTTGTAGTAAAACGACCACGTTCGCGGATAGGAATTTCATCTGCTTTTTCTTGGATAATTTCTGGTAGCTTACGCGAGCCGTCATCAAATCCTAAAAAATCAAGACTTCCACCAGGATAAGTCAATCCGTCTGTGCCGGTTGCCTGTGTATTGAAACCGGTAGATAGCGAAAGCGACATCATCAACGCTTCTGGAAAGTCTTTTGTAAATACCTGCACTGAACCACCAGCAAATCCTCCGGGTTGATCAGGTGAAAATGTTTTCACAGTTTGGAGGCTTGCAAGCAAACTTGCAGGGAAGATGTCCATCGGGACAACCCGACGATTCGGTTCCGGACTCGGAATTTCAACATTGTTGAGAAGGGTATTACTATAACGTTCACCTAACCCACGGACAAACACATATTTGCCACCTACAATACTAACACCTGTTACACGCTTAATAGCCTGAGCCGCTGAGGAGTCCGGCAATTTGCTGATTTCTTCAGTACTAATGCTATCTTCAATTCGAGAGCTCCGCATCCGTTTTTCAAGAAGACCGCGTTCTCCAGATTGACTTAATCGAACCTTCATATTAATTGCATCTAACTTTATAACTTGTGGTTCAAGTGCAACCTGTAGCGGTTTTGATAAACCTTGGGCGTTGACTTCAATATCAGAAAGTACAGCAGCGTTGTAGAACGGCGCAGAAATTTGAAAAGTATAAGTGCCAGCAGGCAATTCTAAAGAAAACGCCCCTGTTTCATCAGTCTTTACCGTGATGTTTGTGTCTACTACCTTTATCGTCACATCAACTAACGGTGTATCGGTATCACTATCTACGACAACTCCTGTGATTTTTACGGTCTGCTGTGTTTCTTGCGCAGCTGCACCTACTGTCCAGATGAGTCCCATACCAAGCATAAAAAATAACAACCTGATGCAAAGACCTTTCATGTTTCCTCTCATTTTAATTCTGTTGATTTACGATCATTCTATTTATTCTCAAACAATTCCAATGATAAAGAAATTTTAACCCGAAATTGAAACAAAATTGTGATAATTTCTTGCCAAATACAAGAAAATATTTTTCCTTGTATTTGACTGTATAAATCTGCAATAATAAACCTACATTAACCTTAACTTCATTGAGTGGAGACTCCAAATTCATGATCACGGAATTGCTCCGAAAAACGACCCATCTGGCAGGATTCTTCTTACCCCTAATTTATATTGTTTTGGAAAAGTCCACTATGTTGCTCATTGTCGGATGTTTGGCAGGTATTGCGGTGGTAGTAGAATTTTTGAAATGGGTATCTGAACGTTTCCGAGATTTCTTTTTTCGTGTTTTCAAGTCCATTCTTCGGACTCATGAACAGAAAGGAGCGATTACCGGTGCGACTTACTATATCGTCAGCATCTTGCTATGCATTTTCTTTTTTGAGAAATCTATTGCCATCGCCTGTATTTTTTTCATTATTTTGGGAGATACGGCTGCCGCCTTAGTAGGGAAAAGGTGGGGTCGAACAAAACTTATCGGTAACAAGAGTTTAGAGGGGAGTGCTGCATGTTTCATCGTTTGTGCTGCAATTTCGCTTTTCTGGCTGAACCCACTTGTCGGTCTTATCGGTGCATTCGTAGCTACTCTTGTTGAACTCCTCCCACTTCGGATAAATGATAATTTAACAATGCCTCTTATCTCTGGGACTGTGATGCATCTAATGGTTAATTATCTACCGCTTTAATGGTGCATTTACGGAATGTAACCTTGTCTTCCACAAACCCACAAACGGGTGTGTAAAGTTTTTGTAGAAATCCGCACAACTCCTATTGTAGGGGCGGGTCTCCGGGAATGCCATAAGGCATTCCCCGGGACCCCGCCCTACAGTGGAAAACGCCGCGTAATCATTGCAAATTGAACCTATGTAACCAAATATTCAATTTGTGCAATTTGCTATACCTTTATTATTATGTCAACTGAGACCTATAGAAAACCGATTCAACCAACAGAGAGTTTCCGCGCTATTCCTGTAGCTGTGCCAGAGAACCTTGCGAATGTTCGTGTAATTCTCTTTGAACCGCGAGAACCGGGCAACATCGGCTCTGTCGCAAGAGTTGTAAAAGGCATGGGATTATCGCAGCTTTACCTTGTCCATCCTGTTCCGTTTCAGAATGTGGACGCGGCATGGTCCATGGCACACGGGGCAAAGGATGTTTTGGAAAACTGCAAAGTTGTTCCTGAACTAAAGGATGCGCTTGAAGGCATTCAGTACCTTGTTGGCACAACACACCGTCGCCGTGATATGCGCCTACCATCACCTGTAACTGCTCGCGATGCTGCAGACACAATCGCATCCGTCTCACAGGATAAATCGGTCGCCCTACTTTTTGGTCGTGAAGACTTCGGGTTATCCACAGATCAGATGAGTCTCTGCCAGTTGACAGCAAGTGTGCCGATGGCGACCAAAAATCCGTCTCTGAATTTAGCACAAGCAGTTCAAATCTTCGCGTATGAGGTATTCATTGCGAGTTTGGAGGAACATGCGTCTGTTGAGATTGACTATGCTGAAGTAAACGCTTTGGAGGAATTCTATGGAAGGGTTACCCGTTTATTAGATAAGGTGGGTATGTCTCCGTATAATCAGGAATGGGAGACGTATTTGAAATCGTTACGGCGTGTATTTTCACGCGCGCCGTTAGAGGCACGAGACATTGCTACGCTTGACATGATCTTCTCTACAACCTATCGACATATTGTGCGTTTAGAAGAAAAATTAGGAATGACACAAAAGTAGCAGACATACGCAGCGGGTCTTTGTCTGCATCGTTATTGAGAAAAACATGAGAACATTTGGCACTCACGGTCCTGTAAATCCTGAAGATCATTACGTTGTCTCACGCAGCGCGGAACTCGCTGATTTCATCAACCGCGTTAAGCAGGGACGATATATCGTTATATTCGCTCCTCGGCAGACAGGCAAGACGACATTTTTCCAATGGGCTCTTAATGCCCTCACAACCGATCAGACAGAAACCTACTTCCCGATTGAACTGAATTTTGAGGTTTATGAAAACTATAGCGCGTCCGATTTTTACACCGAACTTTATGAAAGCATATACGAGGAGATTAAATGTGTTTTTGAGAAACGCGGATACGTGCCATCTGAAGCGCAAAGCCAATTCTTGGAAAACGCGAAGTTAACCGATCACGTTGCAATGCTCAGATTTTTTCAACAGTTCGGGGCTTTTCTTGGAGATGAAAAACTTGTCCTCATCATTGACGAATTTGATGGCATTCCCCGTGATGCTGTGAGCGGTTTCTTGCATGCACTCCGCACCATCTATGTTCAACGTTCTATGCGTGAATGTCCCTACAGTATCGGTATTGTAGGGGTCAAGAACATTATACAACTCAATCTAAACCGCTCTATTTCACCGTTCAATATTCAGGACGAGTTCACTTTGCCGAACTTCACCTTTGAACAGGTGCGCGATCTACTTGATCAGTATACGGATGAGGTCGGTCAAACTTTCGCGCCTGAGGTTATTGAGAATATTCACAGACAAACTGCCGGACAACCTTTCCTTGTCAACCGATTTGCACAGATGCTCACAGAGGAGATGGACATTCCGAAAACGGAAACAATTACGATGACGCACTTTTCACAGGCACACATAGAAGTCCGAGAAGAAGATAACGCGAACCTCACACATCTGATGACCAATATCCGTAGAGACCCGCGCTATAAAAATATCCTGATGCGAATCGTTTCTTATGAGAGGGGCGTCCGCTTCAACCCACGCAGAGAAATCATCAGTGAACTTGCTACACTCGGTGTAATCGGAAAAGCACCGGATGGGATGTGTCAAATTGTTAATCCGATTTACCACTATTGCATCCTGCAGGCGTTTAAGCCTGAGATGAATGGACTTGAGCAGGACTACCTCCCTGAAGATACCGATTTTCTGGACTATCTAACGCCGACAGGACAAATTAATATGGAACTGCTTCTTGATAATTTCCAAAATTTCATTGCACGCGTAGGGTATCGGATACTACAAGTTCCAGAAACTCCGAAAGAATTTGTTGGGCAAGACCTCCTCTACGCCTATCTTGACCAGTTTGTTAGCCTGATCCGTGGTGCAATGTTCCTTGAAGCACAAACGGGGCGGGGCAGGATGGACATGATTATTTTTCAGAACGGAAGTAAATATATCGTTGAAACAAAGATTTGGGAGGGGAAACTGCGTTATGATGCAGGTAAGAAACAACTGGCCGCGTATCTCAAATTAGAAGGTGTGCAGGAAGGATATTACGTCGTTTTCGATCATCGTGCCGAACCTGAACCACGCGTCCAAACAGAAACGATAGATGGGGTGACTATCCGATGCTACGTCATTCCTGTGGTGCAGGAAGTCCCTTCAGACCATGTATAGGGTTTAGGCAAATACATAGATGACATAATCTTCTCTACAACTTATCGGCATATTGTGTGATTGGAGAAGCGGTTAGAAGATTCCTCTTGATATTTTGGGTATACTGGCGTATTATATATACATATCCTTGTTAGGCATAAGCAAATGCGACACATAAAACTCCTCGTTTGGCTCATCTTTATCCTATCCGGCGCGAGTGCCCTCATCTATGAAGTTATCTGGATGCGGCAACTGACGCTTGTCTTCGGCAGCACCGTCTTTGCGACAAGCACCGTGCTGACTGCATTTATGGCAGGACTCGCGCTGGGCAGCTTCTACTTCGGCAGAAAGATTGATGAGGGCAGAATGTCACCGCTGAAACTTTACGCCCTCCTTGAAGTAGGTATCGGTGGGTTTTGTATTATCTGGCCGCTGTTGTTAACCGTCCTCACTGGTCTCTATGTCCTTATTTACCGCAACATTACATCCGAATTCTATACCCTCTCACTTATCCGTTTTGTCCTGACATTTGGCATATTACTAATCCCTTCTACATTGATGGGTGGCACTTTACCTGTCCTGACACGGTTTTTTGTCAAAAGATTGGAACAACTTGGCACGAACATCGGAATTCTATATGCGTTGAATACGTTTGGCGCAGTCATCGGCACTGTGGCGGCAGGGTTTTTCTTGATTCAAGCATTGGGAATTACATGGACACTCCGAGTGGGAATTGCAATAAATCTCGGTGTTGCGTTAGTTGCATTGGTATTGGCACGGCATGCCCACAAAATAGAAACGGATGAAAACGAGGAGTCAATAGAACAAACAGAATCCGTAGCAGGTGAACAGGAAGCCGCAGTCCCTGAAGTTGTCAAACAAGAACGACAATTGGTTCTATGGGCGATAGGAATATCAGGTTTCTGTGCTTTAGCTTATGAAGTGTTGTGGACTCGTATTCTCGTATTCTTTCTTGGGAGTACGACTTATGCGTTTGCCACGATGCTCGCTGCGTTTCTTTTTGGAATTGCATTAGGAAGTATAGTTTTAGCACGTTGGGTTGACAAGATAAAACAACCGGTTACCATTTTTGGCATCGTACAACTGGGTATTGGACTCTTCGCAATTGCCCTGATGCCCGCATTTGAGAGATTATATGGGATGACCTATGCACTCCAGTCAACATTCGGTAGTAGCAGATTTTGGGCATTCTTTTCCTGTTTCGTTGTGATGAGTCTTCCTACATTTTTGATGGGCGCAAGTTTTCCACTCGTTACAAAAATATATACCGGTAACGCGCGTCAACTCGGTAGGAGTATTGGCAATGTTTATGCTATTAACACAGTCGGAAGTATTTTGGGCGCGTTTTGTGCGGGGTTTTTGTTAATTCCACTATTAGGCATTCGTCCAAGTATTGTTTTAACAGTAGCATTGAACACAGGTATCGGGTGTCTGCTTGTTTTGAAAGGATTACGTACGTCTAAGGATGCTGAGATAGGTGAAACGGAATCAGGAAGCGGTGCCAAGTCTATTTTTCAAGGAATGGGCATCGCTGTGCCGATACTCAATATTGGGTTAGCTGTTATTTTATTATTGACTTTGAGTCAACCGCTTTTCAAAAAAAGCACGATTTATAAAACGCAACGCCCGGGCGATGAAGTTGTTGATTACAAGGAGGAAGTAGACGCGACGGTAACGACGTTGAAAGATGACGAAGGGATTTACCGACTCTATGTAGATGCGAATCAAGCCGCTGACGCTTCGCGGTGGGACTCTCCTTCGCACCGTGTTATCGCACATTTGCCATTGCTATTACATCCTAATCCGAAACGCGCACTTGTCGTTGGTTTTGGCATGGGACTCACTTCTCATTCAATAACGCAACATGGCGTGCAAGTTGATGCAATAGAGTTATCAAAAGGGGTGATTTCTGCAGCACAAGAACATTTCAAACATGTTAATGGCAACATATTTGAAAACCGACTATTTAACTATAAGATTAATGATGGACGCAACCATATCCTGATGACGCAAACCAAGTATGAGCAAACGAAGTATGATATGATTTCTACTGGAATAATCCATCCGCTTGTGAGTGCTGGAAGTTCCAATATCTATACAGAAGACTTTTATAAGTTGTGTAAAAGAATCTTGACTGAGGGCGGTGTGATGTGTCAGTGGGTGCCGCTGCATCGTTTACCGGAGGCGCATTATAAGATGATTGTTCGTACATTTATCAATGTATTTCCAGAGACAACCCTCTGGTATAAATACACACCCGATTTTGTGATTCTTATCGGCACACGGAAACGTCTCTCTATAGATTACGAAGATTTTATGGCACGTTGTCGGATACCGAGTATTCGTGAGGGGCTTGCTGCTGATGACCTTGATGGCATGTCGCTGCTTGACTCATTTATGATGGGACCAAGGGCAGTTCGAGAATATGCAAGTGATGGACCTATCCACACAGATGACAGACCCAGATTAGAATTCTTTAAAGGTGAAGATTTAGTGAGCTCTACCGCTAAAAATATTGAAGGAATGAAAGAATATCGGCAGCACGTTACACCGTTTCTAAGAAACTATGGTGCGACGTGGGAAGAGAAAAAAGCAGTTCAGGAAAAGATAGCTACCTACTTTAATGCCACACAGAAATTGATTCTTGGACAGATTGCTTATGCTAAAGCACAAATTGCCAATCCCGCTGCACAACTCGAAAAAGCGAGCACTTTGATGAACGAAGCGGTGCGCGACAATCCGATTGACGAAACAATTCGCTACAATTTTGGGGTTGTCTCCGGCTTTATTAACGAAGGTTACCAAGAAGAACTCCGCCAACTTGAAAAAGAAGCGCAACAGAACATGCGGCAAAATCCTGGCGATGTTCAAGTACATCTTCAATTGGCGACAGTGTATGAGCGTTATGCTTCAGAGTATGAAAATCTGGCGATGCAGTATGAGAGAAAGGGTGAACTTGAAAAGGCGACAACAGAACTTGAAAAGGCGACAACAGAACTTGCGAAAGCATCAACAGAACTTGAAAAATTACTCAAGCGCGATCCGAGCAGATCAGAAGTTTATCCTATTCTTGGTGCGTTATATGAACGTCAAGAACGTTACAAGGAGGCACTTCGCACCTACGAACGGTGGGAACAACGTGAACCTGACTTGCCCGAAATAATCTTCGCTGCTATGGCACGTCTTCACCTTGTATTGAATAATTTAGATGAAGCAAAGAAGTACGCACAAAAAGGTGTGGATGCTGATGAAAATGCGTGGCGCTCATTTTACATCCTTGGCAACGTCTATGCCGCTATGAATCAACCACAAAAACAGCAAGAGTACTTTACAACCGCACTAAAAAATATCGATCGAGCTATCCCTTATACCTCTGATCTAACAAACTTACAATTTGCTAAACAACAGATACAAAACGAACTTAAAGAGATACAAAAATAGGAGGAAAATACAGACCCATTATGTCCCAAGAACCTTCTTTAAAACGGACCCACTATTGTGGTGATCTGCGTTTGAGTGATGCTGGTACCACTGCCCAACTGAATGGCTGGGTGAGACGTCGCCGCGACCACGGCGGTGTGATTTTCGTGGATTTACGCGATAGAACTGGAATTACACAGGTAGTCTTCGACCCACAGATTGACGAAAAAGCACACGCGCTTGCAGATGCTGTCAGAAGTGAGTTTGTCCTAAATGTCAGCGGAACAGTCCGTGAACGTGCCCCGGGCGAACTGCTCTTCAAAGCAGATGCAGCATTCCAAGCGGAACTCTCCAATGGAACATCTTTGTCAACCGAATTGCGATCACTTTTTTCGGATTTAGATACAAAATACACACTGTCAGACAACATAAAAGTTGATGTTCGCGAGAATGACAAACGATGGCTTCTCACTGATGTGGAAAATAATAGAACTTACGACATAGAACGTGAAGCAGACAGTCTAAATATTTATCAAGGCACCGTGAATCCAGAGCTTGCCACAGGTGAGATTGAAATAGCGGTAGATTCGTTGAACATACTTAATACTGCCAAAACACCACCGTTCCCAGTAGAAGACGAGATCGAGGTAGCAGAAGATATACGGATGCGTTATCGGTTTATCGATTTGCGGCGACCGGAGATGCAAAAAACGCTTGAAATGCGGCATAAAGCCGCCCTTGCAGCCCGTAACTATATGAATGAAGAGGGATTCCTTGAAATTGAGACACCTATCTTGATGAATAGCACACCAGAAGGCGCACGCGATGTTCTCGTGCCGAGTCGTTATTATCCCGGTAAATTCTATGCGCTTCCGCAATCGCCGCAACAGTTCAAACAGATTCTGATGATGAGCGGAGTAGACCGTTATTTTCAAATTGCACGCTGTTTCCGCGATGAGGATACTCGCGCTGATAGACAACTTGAGTTCACACAACTTGATATTGAGATGTCCTTCGCAGGTGTTGACGATGTGCTTGAGGTAACCGAAGGTCTGATGAAACGGATATTTGAGGAAGCTGGGAACATTTCTGTTGAAACGCCTTTCTTAAGGTTGCCCTACCATGAATCGATGGCACGGTTCGGCAATGATAAACCAGATACGCGATTTGGTATGGAACTTACAGACCTCTCCGATGTAATGGCAGACTGTGATTTTCAGGTATTCACCCGTGCTCTGTCTTCCGGTGGACAAGTAAAAGGCATCGCTGTCCCTGGAGGGGCAGATTTTTCAAGAAAAGATATTGACGATTTGACGGAGTTCGTTGCGACCTACCGCGCAAAGGGATTGGCATGGGTTAAGGTCACATCAGATGAATTCTCATCAGGTATTGTTAAGTTTTTCAAAACTGAGCAGCTCGAAACAGCACAAGAGAGAACGGGAGCAAAACCCGGAGACATAATGTTTTTTGTTGCTGACCGATCAAAAGTTGTTGCAGATGCACTCGGCAATCTTCGCCTACATCTCGGTCGCAAACTAAACCTGATTGATGAAGACCGTTATAACTTCTTGTGGATTGTGGATTATCCGCTGTTCGAATGGAATGAAGAGGAGAATCGATTTGAACCGTTCCATCATCTGTTCACGGGTGCAACAGAGGATACCTTACATCTGTTAGATACAGATCCCGGCAAGGTTCAGAGTCAACACTACGATTTGGTTTGCAATGGCTCAGAAATCTGTAGTGGGAGTGTTAGAATACATCAATGGGATATCCAACAGAAGATTTTTGATATTCTGAAGATTACACCCGAAGACGTTAAAAATCGGTTCGGCTATTTCATTGACGCTTTGGAATATGGCACGCCACCACATGCGGGGATTGCACCAGGGCTTGACCGTATTGTGATGTTAATGCGAAACGAGGAGAACATTCGCGAGGTGATTGCATTCCCAAAATCGCAACAAGGGCTTTGCCCACTTACCCATGCCCCATCTACTGTGACAGAGGCACAATTAGAAGAGTTGTCTATACGTGTAGATGTGGATGCGTAACGCGTGCTTAAAAGGTTTTGTGTTTACTAACACTCTGAGAAAATGTTTCTATGAGAGGATTTGAGGACTTGGGCGGATGAGGGGGTACATAATTGTTGACCGCCCGTTTGAGGCTGTCATTGGGGCCGCCTTCAGGTAGATTAGGATTAGTGAATTGAAAATAGTCTCGGTAATTCTGTATACATTATTGCTACTTCACAGAAGCAATAGTTTGATACTATGTATACCGAAAAGGTAAACGTTATGCATGAAATTTACCGAGATACATTCTTTACTTAATCAATCTTACAATAATTTCATAATGGAGGTAAAACTCCACCTACAAAAGGAAGTAAACTATGAATGAAAACCGAAATGGAAAGAGCGAACTTGGTATACTTTACGGTATTATTATCGCTATCATTGTTGGCGCACTTGTCGGTGGCTTATTCCCCGATTTTGCCGAACACACACATATATTAGGTGATATCTTCTTAACATTGCTCAAGATGATAGTTGTTCCACTCGTTATCTTCTCTATGGTGGTCGGTATTACGAACTTAGGTGATATCCGTAACCTCGGTTCTATTGGTGGACGCACTGTGCTTTACTATATGGCAACTACCGGCATCTCTGTCGTCATTGGGATGATTCTCGTTAACATCATTGCCCCCGGAAAAGGGCTTTCATCGGGTGAAGAACTAACGAATGCAAACTATACGTTAAGCGGCACAGGTGATCTGACTGTTACATTGGACGGTCAAGTGACCGGAAACTATACCGATAAATATGTCATCACACTCGACGATCAGAATGTGGTAGGCGAGATAAAATCTATTGATGGCAACACAGTCACTGTAGATCGATGGCAAGTTTTATCAGATGATGTGGAATACATTGTAGCAGAGAGTGGTAACCTGTTAATGATCGATAACAAACAATTTAGTGATTTGGATTTGCAAGCAACTGGTACCGGTGTTAAAATTTCCCTGCCAATTGCCTCAAAAGTTCAAGGTAAAGAGCAACGTACTATGGTTGGCACCATTATAGAGGTGTTCCTTGGGAACAAAGAAACTGGGAAACAGGGTATGATTCCGTCAAACGTCTTCAAGGCGATGGCGAACATGGAAATCCTACCACTCATCTTTTTCTCACTGCTCATCGGTGCGGCTTTGTCAGTCATCGGTGAAGTAGGTAAACCCGCTATAGCTATTTTCCAAGCGTTTAATGAAGCTGTGATGCGGATTGTTAACTGGATCATGTTCCTTGCACCGGTAGGTATCTTTGGCTTAATAGCTGGTAGGATAGGAAAGGCGGACGGATTCGCTGGATTCTGGCCAGAATTAGTGGCTGTCGGAAAATATAGTGTTACGGTCATATTGGGGCTTGGCGTCCACGGTTTCATTGTACTTCCAGTGATGCTTCTCATTTTAGGAAGGCGAAACCCTTTCGGATACGCCAAAGGCGTGGGAACCGCATTGCTGAACGCGTTCTCCACAGCGAGTTCAAGTGCGACTTTGCCGCTCACTATGGAAGGTGTTGAAGAACAAAACGGCATCTCTAACCGTACTGCCAGTTTTGTTTTGCCATTAGGTGCTACCATTAACATGGATGGCACTGCGCTTTATGAAGCAGTCGCTGTTATGTTCATTGCACAGGTATATGCTATACCAATGGGACCGGTGGAGCAAATAATTGTTGTGTTGACTGCAACGCTTGCCGCAATCGGTGCTGCAGGGATACCTGAAGCAGGACTTGTTACGATGGTTATTGTGCTAAATGCTGTTGGACTACCGATCGAAGGTGTCGCCTTGATACTTTCAATTGACTGGCTTCTTGACAGATTCCGCACCACCGTTAACGTTTGGGGCGACAGTGTCGGTGCCGGTATCATTGAAACTTATGAATCTGGAGATTCCGCAGAAGTTCCAGCGACTTAGTTTGAAGGTGGTTTAAGTGTAGGTTGGTTTGAACATAGTGAACCCATAGGTGTCAATTTAAGGATATACCCTCTTGTGGGAGTGAATCAACGCCAAATGCGTTTTTTGGCATTTGGCCAAATCAACGCAGCATGCGCGTATGGCATGCTGTGGGTTTTCAACCCGATATAACGGTTTGAGTCTCAAAAATCGGGCTTTCAAAGCCCTCCCACAAGAAAATCATCGCTAAATTGACACATAAGGGTTGAACGCAGTGAAACCCGACAAATGTTATAAGCGTTCTATTAGCATAGATTCGCTAAGACTTTAGTTGAACTTACGTTAGTTTATCCTGAAAAACACTTTTCAACGTAACAATTGAAAACGTTGAATCTTCCTTGTAGGTGCGCTTTAGGAACGACCTATTCAAAAACGCACCTACAAGGAAGAACTAAAAACACTCCTACACTAAAATGAACTCCCGAAACGACATAACTCCACGACAATCAGGCATTTCTGGCGAGACGGCTCTTGCAATCATTAGTGTCGCACTTGCTGCCTTATGGATAGCATTTGCCTTCTACCACGGCACGAGTCCCGATACAAATGGAAATCGGATACTGTTATTGCATCCGCTTGTTCCCATCGCGCTTATTGCGCTTCTCATCCGTATTTATCGGTGGGTTGACATTAAATTTGTCGTCCAGCTCGAAATCATTATGATTGGTCTCTGGCTCTTTGTTAGGATGTTGGGAGTTTTGATGCCTTTCATCCTCGGTTTCGGATTTGCCTATCTCTTTCGGTTTCTGTGGCGTGCACTTCCATTCAAGAAGTATTACCAACGTGCGATTGCGACTGTCTTAATCGTTCTTGTTTGTAGTGGTGTGTTAATTTTGACAGGCTTTCGGGTTAGCAATCAAGTAGGTCAGATGGCTAAAGGGTTACAGAAATTTTATCACGAATCATTATTGCCGTTAGTCGTAGGTGAGGAGTTTACGGCATTTGTAAGTGACGTTTCTGGTGAGACAGAAACCTTCTATCTTGGTACGAACCATGGTATTTATTTTTATCAAATAAATAAAGATGTAGATGCTAATAAAGAAAATAAAGATGTAGATGCTAATAAAGAGAACACAGAACCCGAAAGAAACGGCATTACAAACGGTGAGCTTGTTGGAAAGCCAATTCAGACAATTGCTGTGAGTGATAAATTTATCTACGCTGGCACTAAAGGTGGGGTGTACCGATGTAGTAAGAAAATTGTAAAGGTAGCAATGGGTGAGACAGAAGATTCCTTGATTACCCCAACTGAAGATTTGATATGGACAAAAATAAATGCCACACGTTTTGACAACCAATCTATTCAATCTGTTAACATACCATCATGGGATTCTTCGTTAATTTATGTTGGAACAGAAACAGGGCTTTATAAGGGAGTGTATACAAATACTGATTCAATAGAACAGTGGTCCCGAGTTGCAATTGATGGGGAGGAAGAAAGGCCTATTGTTAGTATTAATTCTATTGATAGATTTGAGAGGGCGCGCAGAACAAGATCTATTTATGTTGTTAGCACTACCCTAGAAAACAAAAAAACTGAGCAAGTAGTCCAGCAAACGGATCAGCAAAGAAAAACAAACACAAATGGTACTTCCCAATCTATTGATAACACAGAAGATACAGCACAAGATTCTACGAGTATAGAAAAAGAAATAGATGAAAGACCAAATAATGATGAAAAACAGGAGGAAATTACCACTGCCACTCTTGTCCATCGGCTTAGACATTCGGCGAATTCTGTTGCGATGGGATGGGAACCGTTAAATGAAGGTGATGTTCCTACGCAGGAAATTAAGATCCTTGCACCTACCGATAAGAGTGATATTAAACTCTACGCTGGAACAGTGGATGGGTTATATGAAAGATATGAACAGGGTAGTAAGGAAAAATGGCGAAAAATGTCTGACTCGGATCGTCTTCCGAGATCCATTTCCCTGTTAGTTTCAGTGCCTTCTGGACTGTACGCGGGGAACAGTAGCGTTATTCACCATAGTCCTAATAACACATCAGCATGGGAAAAATTTGCGCTTTCAGAACAGGGTATTTTGATCTATAGGGATGATCCGTATGTAAAACAGTTTCAAGAATATCTTACTAAGAAAATTCCTAGTTGGACAGCAAGTGGCGGTGCGTTTATTAGGTGGTTGTCAGGATTAGCTGGTTCCATTGCATTTCAGTTCGGTGGATTCATCGCGACTGTGTTCCTTGCATTCATTGTTTTTGTCTACGCAAGCCAAGGATTTGATAAATATTTCCGTGGTTTTATCAGTTTAGTTCCTGAAAAACACCAGGAAACTGCTATGGCATACCTGCGGGAAATTGATAGAAATATGCATCAGTTTCTCAAAGGGCAATTTACTGTGATTGTAATTATTTCTATTATTTCTTGTATCGTCTATCGTATTATTGGCGTGCCCTTCGCGCTTCTTGTAGGCATATTAGCAGGACTCTGCAACGCAATACCTACTTTTGGTCCTTTCATTGGCGGTGGATTCGCTTACATTGCAATGTTGATGGGACTCGCCGCAAGCGATTTTAGTAGTACTGGGTTTCTCATCCGTTGTGTGTTTGTATTAGGTGCAATCCTCGGTATTCAGACAATTGACAATTCCCTTATTTCTCCGAAAGTGATGAGTAATGCTGTTGATGTCGATCCTTTGCTCATTATGTTCTCCGTTATAGTCGGTGCTTCTATTCTCGGTTTTTGGGGCGTCCTACTGGCAATCCCAATTATAGTTGTGATAAAATCTATCATTGCCGTTTCAAAATCTGCTGCAAATGATGCGGACGCGCAACCCGCACAGGAGCCATCCTAATGCAAAACCAACTTCCTATTGTCGCTATTGTCGGTAGGCCTAATGTGGGCAAATCATCTCTCTTCAATCGCATTACCGCAGATGCTCGTCAAAGTTCTGAACATCCGAAGCGGATTGCTGTCGTTAATGATAGACCCGGTGTAACGCGCGATCGTAACTATGCAGATGTAAAGTGGGGTAAAACACCTTTTACGATTGTTGATACAGGCGGACTGGACGTTGATCCCGAGGATCCACTTATTGATAACGTCCAGATGCAAGTAGACCATGCCTTATCTGAGGCAACACTCGTTCTGTTTGTCGTTGATGTTCGGACTGGTATTATGTCTCACGACATTATTGTTGCAGATAAACTACGTGCTTCTGGAAAACCTATTCTCCTTGTTGCGAATAAGGCAGATAGTGTCAGTCTTGAAATGGACACGGCGGAATTTTATGCACTCGGATTGGAAGAGCCAGTTTTGACTTCATGCGTACAAAATATAGGTGTCCGTCAACTTCTTGACCAAGTTGTGGAAACTCTCCCTGAAGTTGATGACACATCAGAACCTGCTTCCGAACCCATCAAAATCTCAATTGTTGGCCGTCCGAACGTCGGAAAATCCTCGATCCTCAATTCTCTTCTCGGTGAAGAACGTATGATTGTGGATAACCGCCCCGGTACTACTCGCGATGCTATCAATATCCGATTCGTATATCAAAATATTCCTTTTGAACTTGTTGATACTGCAGGAATGCGGCGAAAATCTTCAATTAAAGATGAATTGGAATCTGAGACAGTCCAGCGTGCAATTCACAGTATCCGTCAAAGTGACATCGCTGCGTTGGTATTAGATGTTACACAGGATGTGGCGCAGCAAGACAAAACAATCTCGAGTTTTATTGCACGTAACGGGAAAGCATCTGTGCTGGTTTTAAATAAGTGGGACCTCGTTGAGAAGGACAACGCAACCCACGGTGAATTTATGTCGCAAATCTCATTTCAGGTTCCACAATTAGACTATGTTCCCAAAATTTTTGTTTCCGCTTTAACAGGACAACGCGTTTCAAAAATCCTTGATGTTGCGCTTGACGTTCATCGCGAGTATTGCACCCGCATACCAACGCCAGCGCTCAACGAACTCTTGTTAGAGTTACGAACAGCACATCCACCGCCGCGTGTAAAAGGCACACGCCCAGCGTTGAAATATATGACGCAGGTTGAGACGCAACCACCGACTTTTCTGATTTTTGGTAGAAATACACACAGAGTTCGTCCTCCTTATACTGCTTATTTGATTAACAATATTCGTAGCACCTTTGGATTTCACGGCACACCGATCCGCATCTTTTATCGGAGAAATTAACCATACAGTTTTCCATATCGTAGTGTGAGGTCTCTATGCCTCGCAATTTCCCAATAAATGTAGCGTGAGGCCCTTGTGCCTTGCAGTTGTAATTTTAATCCAAAAATCCTAACCTACGAGGAATTCCATGGCACCCCCAAAAATCTTTATCACTCGCCCTATTCCCGAACCTGTTCTCGTCCGAATACAAGCGGAATGTGACGTTGACATGTGGCACACAAGTGCTATTCTACCGCCTATCGCTGAAAAGATTCCTCCGCTTGACGGATTGATGACTTACGGACATGAACCGGTCACTGATGTGATGTTTGACACTGCGCCCAATCTTAAGGTTGTCTCTGTTGTTGGTGTTGGCTATGACCATGTTGATGAAGATGCAGCCAGAGAACGTGGCATTGCGCTTGGACATACCCCTGGTGTGCTCAGCGATACCACTGCTGATATGACATGGGCACTCCTGCTTGCTGCTGCAAGAAATGTTGTACCAGCCTATAACCACGTTCAGGTTGACAAGCAGTGGCACTACTACGACCCGAACATTCTTTGGGGATATGATGTACATCACGCGACAATAGGGATTGTAGGTATGGGGCGTATCGGGTATGCTGTTGCCAAACGCGCTGTGGCATTTGACATGAACGTGCTATATTACAAACGTGAACGTAGACCCGATTGGGAAGCGGAACTCGGAATTGAATACGTTGAACTGGAACATCTGCTCAAAGTTTCCGATTTTGTTACGCTCCATGTTCCTTTGACAGAAGAGACTGCTCACATGATTGGAAAAGCTGAGTTTGAATTGATGAAACCTACTGCTATCCTCGTCAATATCGCCCGAGGTCCTGTTGTTGATCACGATGCATTGTATAAAGCACTCACGGAAGGACAAATTGCGGGTGCCGCACTTGACGTAACTGAACCGGAACCGATTAACACTGACCATCCACTCCTTGATTTAGATAACTTACTCATAGCACCGCATCTCGGTAGTGCCACAATTCAAACCCGTATGAAAATGGCAACGATGGCAATGGAGAATTTACTTGCTGGGTTGAAGGGTGAACGGTTGCCTTATGGTGTGTTGCATCCACCTCAATTAAACAACGGTATTTCTTAGGAGTAGAACACACATGCCAGAAGAAAATATCTCAGGCATTACCAAGATAGCTGTAAAGGGTTTTAAGTCAATAGCGGAGGAGTGTGAAATTGACATCCGTCCATTAACGATCCTTGCTGGTGCGAACAGTTCAGGGAAATCCAGCATTATGCAGCCGCTGCTGCTGCTGAAGCAGACGTTGGAGGCACCTTATGATCCAGGGCCGTTGTTGATTGATGGGCCTAACGTTCGTTTCACTTCAACATCACAATTTCTTTCTACGTTAACTGACAAGAAAACGGTTGATAGTTTTCAGGTTAAGATTGACACTCGTGATTCTGATTATTCAAATTCAATGGCTTTGACTTTTAGAAGTGGACAAAGAACAGTTGAAATAATTGAAATGACGTGTGAAGAAAAATTGCTCTCTGACAAATTCTCACCAACAGAACATTTAACTTTAGCACCTCAAATGACATCTGAAGAAATCAGATCGATAATTGAACAACATTCAATTCCAAAAGATTTTAATATAGTCAAACGATTACGCTGTTTTTTAGTTTTTGGATCTCAAGATAGTGAGATTATTTACATTATTACACCAAAAGTTGAATCCAATATTTTCAACATCATCTACCTTCCCGGTCTACGTGGCAATCCAGAACGTATCTACAGACTGACCAGTTCAGGACCTCTGTATCCTGGTACGTTTGAGCATTATGCATCAAGTGTCATTCACGAATGGCAAGAAACAAAAAGTAAACAACTGAATAAGATTACCGATTCACTTCATATCCTTGGATTGACAGCACAAGTTAGTACACAACAAATAGGTAACATCGGTGTTGAGGTACAAGTGAGTCGTCTTCCGCATGACAGTTCCAGAGAGACGGATACGGTCAACATTGCAGATGTAGGATTCGGTGTATCTCAAGTCTTACCTGTTGTAGTAGCTCTGATTGCAGCTAAGCCAAGACAGTTGGTCTATCTTGAGCAACCTGAGCTGCACCTTCATCCCAACGCGCAAGTCAAGTTAGCACAAGTCTTAGCAGATGCAGCGAAGCGAGGTGTGCGTGTCGTAGCAGAAACACACAGCTCGCTACTGCTTTTAGGGATTCAAACGCTTGTTGCAGAAGGAAAACTCTCGCCAGAATTGGTCAAGTTACACTGGTTCTCACGGAACAAAGAAGGTATTACCAAAGTTGACAGCGTGGATTTAGACGAAGCGGGGACTTACGGTGAGTGGCCCGTAGATTTTAATGATGTTAGTCTCAACGTACAGAGCCGTTATATAAAGGCATCACGATCGCGTTTCATTGAAGGGACATAATATGCGTCCAAGGGGTATGAAAAGAATCGTGGTAAATGCCTCTGTTGCGCGTGCTGCCGGTGGTGAGGGTGCTACTGCGTCTGTATCAATTAATTGCACCGAATTTCTTGAAACCTTTCGAGACAATACTCCACACCACGTTGTGATGACGTTGGAGTTGTCTGAGGAATGGGATGAACATCAATCGAATTTTGCAGCCGCATGGTTAGCAAACATGATTGCCACAAAGAGATTCCATTATGTCAAACTTTCCCAGAACCGGACTTTGCACGAGAAAATTGAAGCGACAGCAAGCCAACAAAAAGACATCAACGCGATGCTAAAAGATTTTCACCTTTTGGGAGCTGCACTGGCGACTGATCAGATTGTGATTTCGCTTGATGAAACTATTCGGACGCTTTTCGCACAAGTCTCTCAACGTGTTAGTGAAATTCGAGACATTATCTGGGTAAACCCTGAACGAACAACGAAAGAACAACCTATCACTTGGCTCAAGAATGGCGCACCGCCTGAAGTGCAACGTCAACTCTCTGCATATCCAATACAATAAGATTCTATCCCCGCCAAGCCGAATCAATACTGGTGTATCCGTGTGTATATTTGTGCAGATGTGGCGGTAAATCCGCTAAAAATTGCTTGCCTACATCCGGTATTTCCCACGGAATATCAATGTGGTGATCTTGACTCCGAAAACCGATAGCGCACGATAGCCTTATCTCGTCAATCTGGTTCGGGAATGCGGCGTGATATGTACGATGCGCAAACACAATCATATCACCGGGGTTCGTAAAGAGTGGTACGACTCCCGGAACATCAAAACCTGTGTATGCCTTCTCTTCTCCACCTATTTTGTAAAATGAACGTTTATCTGCTGTGAGGTTGAAACCTTCTGGACCTTCCCAGTTTTCCACATGGGAATCTGCAATCACACATAAACCGCCGTGTTCTGGACGCGAACCGGTGATGTAAAACCATTTGCCCGAGGGCCACATTCCTCGGTTCAGCACATCACCAGAATTTTTGGGTGTATCCATAGAAAACCCGCACCAATCGGTATGCCACGCAACAGGATGCGATCCGGGCATCCGAATGATTGCAGCAGAGCGATGTACGGTCAGTTCATCTGCGCCAATCAGGTGCCGATGGACTTCCATGAACGGTTCATATTCCAGCAGCTGCCACGCCCCTTTGCCAGATTCAATCCAAGCATGTCGGGTACGACTTTGTCCCTGCTCTAATTCTCTGTTTGGGTCTGTGCCATCAAAAATGGCTTGTTTCAAACTATCAACTAACTCAACAGGCAGCACGTCTTTAACAATTGCAAACCCATGTGCCACTAAACATTCAGACATTTGGGAAAGCTGATCAATTTCAAACTCGTAAGTGTATCCAAGCTCAGGTTTTTGGATTTTTAAATAATGTTCCATAGCAAATATCCCTAAAGTATTTATACAGTATTCTATGATACGTTCGCTATCATGTCAATGTCATTTTCCGGTTATCCTCTTGCACTAATTGCCAACTTTTGTTAGAATACTAATGGAAAATAAATATCATCCAAGATTCGGAAGTAGCACAGTCATAGTGACCCACTACCTAAAGGCAGGGGCTTGTGCTTCGTAGCAGTTAGCGTTTCCGAAGAAGCGTCTTACATC
>JAGWBU010000037.1 GCA_021295735.1 Candidatus Poribacteria bacterium
GGATACGTCAATACAACGCTGAGACCTCTATTGACGATATTATAAAAGTGTATAAGTAATTACAGGTTTTACTATAAGTATCACACTCAACTATTACTTCTACGTTTTCTTCTTGACATTCTTGTAGAAAATTGTGTATACTTCATAAACAGTATTGAATTTGTTTATGTTCTGTAAGGCTACTTGGATTAGAGTCCCATAAATTTGAGGGATACAACAAAATGGTTACTCTTTTTTCTCAAAAAAATTGCACCCTTATTCCTCTAATTTGGTTATTCATTTATTCTGCAATAATCCCAATGCAGCTGTCTAACTACGTCCTCTGTATTGGCGAAGATGGACACATAGAATTTGAATTTGCGGCGAATGGCTGTTGTACAGACGTGCCTGCTTACGATTTGGATCACCCAGAGGAAGCTGCTGCGAAAAATGAAGACCACTGTGGCGAATGTGTTGATTTTCCCATTTTCGCTTCTCTAAACAGTGAGTTATACATTGTTTCCGTCCAAGAAAATTTGCCAATACAAGATACAGTCTCAGCAACCTTACCGATTTCACAGGAAATATCAAATTATTCCATTCCAACATCTACTCTATTTTCAGTTATCCCACCATTAATTAATCCTACGCTCATTTCACTTCGTACTGTTACGCTCCTCATTTAATCCTTCCCGCGCTATTTATAGTAAAATCTAAAAATAACTGGACATTTTCTTAAGATTAGCGGCATTTGTAGTCGCGCAATTCATTGCGCCTCGGACATTTATGGCGTGTTTAAAATCCACATAAGAACAAAATGTCCAAATAATTATGGGTTTCACTATAAAATTCATCTTGTCCTGATCCTCTATAGATTATTCTTATTGCAGGTGACGTTGAATTGTTCTAAATCAATGTCATCTGGACTGCTGTCGTGTAACCTTTGTTACAAGGTTTCGCGAACGTAGTTCAATTGATTCCATTGATTAAGCGATTGTCGACTGCTAAATACGATCTTTTACAGTCTAACTTATGAGGAGTTTAATACTCATGAAATTAAAACCAAGCATTATCATTGCAATGATAGGAATGTGTTTCTTAACCTTCAATATTTTGCTGCAATCTGCTTACGCTATTCAAATTGAAGAAGTTAATCTTGAGTCTGCAATCGAGACTGCGTTGAGTGAAAATCCAGCACTTAAAGCGATCCGCGAAAAAGTTAAAGTTGCACAAGTCCAACTTGATGGTATTGCGCTGTTCAGTAATCCGGAATTGGAATCAGAACTTATCGGTGGTTCTGATGCAGAGCAGATTTTTGAATTAACTAAAACTTTTGAACTCGGCGGACAACGCAGCCATCGAAAACAGATAGCGAAAATAAATCTTGAAAAAGTTAACCTTATACTCACTGAAGAATCTCAGAAACTTACCAAATCTGTCAAACATGCTTTTTATCAACTTGTTCTTGTACAAGAAAAACTTAAGTTAACAAAAGAGATCATCAAACACAATCAACAGATACTCGACATGGCACGCGTTCAGTTTGAAGCAGGCGATATTTCTGTTACACAGGTCGGTTTGGCAAATATCCAGTTGCAATCAGCACTGCGTGAGTCTGCTACGTTAGAAAGTGATTTGCAGTTGGCGCGGCTTGAATTGAACGGTTTGATGGGAACTTCGCTTGACGCAGCTCTGACCGCAATCGGAGAGTTGCCGAAAGAAATGTCTAAAGATTTGGACCTTGATGCATTGAAGTTGCACGCGCTTGTCCATCGTGCTGACCTGAAGTCGCTAAGATTAAACGTCAAACAGACCGAAAGCACACATCGGCTTGCAAAAGCGGCAAACATCCCTGACCTGAGCATCGGCGGCATTGCAGAACGGAGTTTAGGTTCAACAGGATTCGGGGTGAAGTTTTCAATACCTTTGCCACTGTTCGACTGGAATCGTGCTGAGATCAATGCTGCAAAGGCGCAAAAGCAGGTTGATACAATTGAAATTACCAATTCTGAGAGGCAAATTATCCGTGAAGTAATAACAGCATTTGTTTCGCTGAATGCTGCACAAAAAAACCTTAAATTTTATGATGACAATTTGCTGAAGTTGCTCAATGAAAACCTAACGCTCACGCGTTCTGCCTACGAATTGGGGGAGGCAGAGCTTTTAGAAGTGATTTTAATACAGAGCGAATTTGTCAAAACACGATTTGCTTATCTTGACGCGCTTGCGGCGTATCACAAAGCATTCGCAGAACTTGAAGCCGCTATCGGCACTTCCATCGGATTGGTTATTGAATAGTACGATAGTCAGTTACCATGCACGCAACGTGCCTACTACCTTTAAGGAGACATAAAAATGCCACGCTATTTTCATCTTACGCTATTATTGTTGGGAATCTCTGTTGTTACGATAAGTGGTTTGTTTTCATCAAACCCTGACCTCACATTAACTTGGGCAGCTGAAGAACAGATAAAAAATGAAAAAGGTCAACACAAAGAAGACGATCCGCACATCCAGGCTGAAGACGGAGGACATGCACACGACGCAGAAAACACGGTTACTCTCACCGATAAAGCAAAAGCCAACATCGGTTTGGAAACTGCAGAGGTAGATATTCGCGCTATTGAAAGGGTTGTACAAGTTACAGGCAACGTCATTGCCCACCCTGGAAAGCATGCAATTGTTACGCCAAGGATTGGTGGTATCGTAAAACGTATCCATTCCAACCTTGGTGCCTCGGTGAAAAAAGGTGATGTGCTACTCGAATTGGAGAGTGTAGATTTGCAATTGGCTGAGATTGATCTGATTGAAGCAGTGCATCAACAGAAATCGTTAGATGCCAAATTAGCAAAACAGAAATCGGTTTTTGCTAAGCAGATACGACTGGAATTACAAACGCGACAAATTGACTATTTGGAATCTCTTGCTGAACTGCAAGAACAGAAAACCGCTTATGAGAAACATAGGTCTATAGCCATCGCTAAAACCATTTCCACTTTAGAGCAGATGCGCGTTGACCTTATCAAAGCTGATGTTGAAAGCAAATTAATTAAGAATACGCTTGAACGTATTGAAATGCTAACCGAAAAACGTATCTCTGCACAGAAGGAACTTATTGCGCAAAAGGCAGAATACACGAAAGCAACTAACGCATTGGCAGGTGCAAAACGACAATTTCAACTCCTCGGTGTCAGTAAAAAGACGCTCCAAAAGATTCTTGACGATGATGGAACAACACCTATACTCACGCTTCTGAAGACTAATAGCAAAGCACAATCAAAATTAACGCAAACGACTGATAATGTTGATGCGTTGAAATACGTGACGCTAATAGAGGAAGCAACGGGTTTGGTAGATGCAGGAACAGCGTATAAATCTGCTGTTATTAAGGTTGAAGCGAACAAACTCCGTGCATTAGCTGTAGGTTTGACCGAAACACATCTGGAAACACTTACAAAAACCACTTCGGTTATATCTTTCAATGATTTACACACCGATGAACTTATTGAAAAATATTCACCTTTTATGACAAGTTCAGAAGCGTTAGAGGCATTGCTGCAGGCAGAAGAAGCGCAACGTAGTGCTGCTATTGTGTTAGCAAAGGTCCGCCAGAAACTTGAAGTGTTCGGTATGACTTCGGGCAAGATAGATAAGGTTATAGAAATAGGAAAACCTCACTCCCGCTTCTATGTCACAGCACCAGCCACAGGACAGATCATTAAGCAAGATGTAACGCTCGGTGCAACCGTTGACAAAAGCGATTCCCTATACGCAATACTCGACACTAGCGTTGTTTGGGTTGAAGGTGAGGCTTATGAAGATACGCTTGCTCTTTTAGAGGATAAGTGGCAGGTAGGCAGTGAGGTGCGAATTCGTGTCCCTGCTTATCCTAAAACAGTATTTATGGGAAAGATTTCTCAAATATCGGCAGTCGTGGATTCAGAGAAACGGACAGTCCACTTTTGGACTGAGGTTGACAATGCTAAACATCAATTAAAACCTGGCATGTTTGCGGAACAAACGCTTGTTATTGAAAAATTGGATGACGTCTTAAGTGTGCCGTTGAGTGCTGTCTTACAAGATAGTGCAACACAGATTGTCTTTGTTCAGTCGGGAAACACTTACGTTAAGCATGAAGTTGAAGTAGGTGTAAAGGATGACCAGTATATTGAAATCAGAGATGGCTTACTTCCGGGTGAATTTGTTGTTGTCCAGGGAACGCATCAACTCATGAGCGCTTCAGCAGGTTCCGCAGCAGTTGTTGACCCACATGCTGGACATTCACATTAATCACGGTTCCAAGGAGGAAAATCAATGTGGTCAAAAATCACCGAAGCTTCACTGCGAAACAGACTCCTTGTTATTTGTGGACTTATCGCAGCAATCATTATCGGCTTCAGGATGTTCCAAACGGCACCGATTGACGTTTACCCCGATATCAATCCACCTCGCATCACTGTCCTAACTGAAGCGCACGGCTGGTCCCCCGAGGAGATGGAGACTCTTGTGACACTGCCGATTGAAAGTTCAATGAACGGTGCGCCTGATGTTACATTGGTTCGCTCATCGTCAGCAATCGGTTTGTCGCTTGTTTTCGTTGAATTTGAATGGGGGATGGATATTTTTCTGGCGCGACAGATGGTTTCTGAACGTCTGCAACTTGTTGCACCGAATTTACCCGAAGGCGTTGATGCGCCAATTATTTTACCCACTTCCTCTCTCTTGGGAGAGATAATGGAATACGCGCTTGTTGATGAATCGGAATCAAAAGAAAAACTTGACCCGATGGAGATGCGCGACATAGCAGATTGGGTAATAAGGTTTCGCCTCCAATCACAAGGCGGGATTGCAAATGTGATAAACATTGGAGGTTATATCAAGCAATTTCAGGTTTTCGTCAATCCTGAACGGTTGGTAAGCTACGGCATTTCACTTGAAGATGTTGCACATGCGCTCGAAAAGAGCAACGATAATGCCTCAGGCGGATTTCTCATCAAGGACGCACGTGAATTGATGATTAGAGGGTTAGGACGGATTTCTACAGTTGCCGACATTGAAAATGTTGTGATTGATGTCCGGGAACATAATACGCCTGTCCTTGTCAAGGACATCGCGACAGTTAAAATTGGGTCTCTTCCTGAAATTCGTCGGGGTGCAGGAAGCCGCAATGGCGAAGAAACCGTTTTAGGTAAGGTCATCAAACAACCCGGTATCAATACGCTTATCCTTAGTGATAAAGTGAAATCAGAACTTGAATCTTTAGAGAAGTCGCTACCAGAAAATGTAAAGGTTGAAGTTGAATACGCACAAGCAGACCTCATTCGCCGTGCTGTGGATACTGTCAAAGATGCATTGCGGGATGGTGCAATTCTCGTCGTCATCGTCCTAATCATCTTTCTCTTCAATGTTCGCACCGCGCTTATTACACTGACTGCCATTCCATTATCTTTAATAATCGCAATTATTGTGCTGCTTTGGCAGGGCGGCACGCTCAACATCATGACGCTTGCTGGATTAGCAATTGCAGTCGGAATGGTGGTTGACGATGCGATTGTATACGTAGAAAACATCTTTCGGCGATTGCAGGAATATTTTCATCTGCGTGAATTAGGAAATGAAACTGACGAAACACCGACACAAGTTGTGACACGCGCAAGCGATGAGATGCGGGTATCTATCGTTTTTGCGACCTTAATTATCATTCTCGTGTTTTTACCGCTGTTCAGTCTCAGCGGTATTGAGGGTAGAATGTTCCGTCCGCTCGGTTGGGCTGTTGTAATTTCTATGGCGGCATCACTACTCGTCGCTTTAACAGTGGTACCAGTCTTAAGTGACTTACTTTTGGGACGTGTCAGGGATATACCGTTGCATGAACCTACCGCAGGCGTTGATCCCTCAAGAAAACGGGGTGTGTTTACAGGGATTAAAAGCATATACAACGGTTTCCGCAACCTTGTGATACGATGGAGGCTTTTTGTTGTCACATTAGCACCCGATTCGGATGTTGATGATGCTTTGACGCTTCAGCCTGTTGTCATGTGGATCAAACGGGCTTACCGTCCTATTCTCTCATTGGTCATGCGTTTCCGTTGGCTTGTTGTAGCAGTTGCACTTTTATTAGTGATATTGACTTTTGCAGCAATTCCGCGATTAGGCAGAGAATTTTTGCCTGTAATGGACGAAGCTACGTTCACAATCAGCGTGTTTTCACCACCTGGAACCTCACTAAATGAATCTACACGTATTGGTCGTGAGATGGAAACAAGGTTGTTGGAAATTCCAGAGGTGACAAGCGTCAGCAGTCGGACAGGGCGTGCCGAAGCGGATGAACACGCACACGATGTGAATACGCATGAAATCGTGCTGAATTTCATGCCGCCAGATGAACGTGAGGAAACACGGGAGGACCTCCTTGCCGAAGTGCGAGAGCTGCTTTCCACAGAAAACTTTCCGGGCGTTCAAGTATCCGTTGGTCAACCGATTCAACACCGTCTTGACCATCTCTTGTCGGGTGTTAGCGCACAAGTGGCATTAAAACTTTTCGGACCCGATCTTGACATACTAAGGCAGAAAGCGGAAGAAATTGAAGCAGTCATGTCTGGAATTGATGGCGTTGCCGACCTACAAGTTGAGCAACAGGTGCAGGTTGAACAACTCCAAATCAAAGTTAAGCGTTTTGAAGCAGCACGGTACGGCTTAAGCGTTCAAGACATAACGCACTTTGCAGAAGCAGCTTTCAAGGGTGAAACAGTCAGCCAAATTATACAAGGACAGCGGCAGTACGATCTCGTGATCCGAATTGATCCAACCCTTGTCAAAACCGTTGAGTCATTCGGTAATCTAAAACTCCGAACACCTGCAGGCGCATTTATTCCGTTGAAACAAGTTGCTGACGTGAGTTTCGGCTTTGGACCGAATACTATCAATCGCGAGAACGTCTCTCGACGTATCGTGATTCAATGCAACGTCCAGAACAGAGACCTCGGCAATTTTATTGCTGAAGTTCAAAAAGAAATTGAGGCGCATGTTGATGTACCTGAAGAATATTTCCTCACTTATGGAGGGCAGTTTGAAAGTCAACAGCGCGCACAAAGACGTATTCTAATTCAAACTGGTTTTGTTTTTATTGGTATCTTTATTTTGCTTTATCTTGCGATGGGGTCAATGCGGCTTTCAATATTAGTCATACTGAATCTACCACTGGCGTTAATCGGCGGCGTTGTCAGTGTTTTCCTCACTGGCGGCGTGTTGAGTATTCCGTCTATGGTAGGTTTCATTCTGTTGTTCGGTATTGCCGTGCGTAACGGTATCATTTTGGTCTCTCACATTAATGCGCTGCGTAAGGAAGGCATGCCGCTATACGATGCTGTGATGAAGGGTGCATCGGAACGGATTAGCCCTGTCCTAATGACAGCTTTGACAACAGGGTTAGGTATGCTACCCCTGGCGCTTGCACACGGCTCAGGTGCAGAACTTCAGAAACCACTTGCAATTGTTATCAGTGGTGGCATGATCACCGCAACCTTTTTAACGCTCCTTGTTTTACCGGCATTGTATTATCTTGTTGAAAAACGTAATGCCGATCAATAAGTGCGTGTCAACTATAGTGAATTATAAAAATAAGTAGACATTTTCTTTTGAGTTGATACGTTTGTAGTCGCGCAATTCATTGCGCCTCTTCTCTTTTGTAGGAGCGACCTCCTGGTCGCGACTTTATGATTAAAACTGTAGGTTGCTTTGTAAACGCACCAAACGACAGTGTATCGTTAATTGTAAATCTACTATAATGACCCAAGTTGCCACCTATTTCGCAAATGCTCTTGTAGGAGGGGTTTCTAACCCCGCCAAATGCCAAACGCGCATTTGGTNNCAGCGAAAAAGCCTTGTTTTTTCAGTAAAAAGCAGTGTTTGCTAACTTGAAATCTTGTCCGTAGCAACTTAGGTTATAATGGTTGCTGGAAACGTTGTACTTCAGCAACATACTCTCAATGAGATGTAAGATTGGAGCAGTTGCAGATATGAATTCTCTCTGTTACGGTTGAAATCGTCTTACAGAAATTATTCATTGCAACTTTTCGTTAAATAGTATATAATGTAAATAATGGATGTAAATTAGAATTCAAGTGAGGAACACATTATGAAACGCGCATATTTCAGCAGTATCATCTGTGTAACAATGTTTCTATTTCTGCTGAGTGGCATTAGTACGCAGAGTATAGCAGAATTACAAACCTTGAAAATAGAAATTACAGATGTTGTTAGTCATGCGGATGCCATCCAAATCCGAAGATTGTTGACACCTTGGGCAGACGCAAAAGATGTAACCTTCCATACCCCCGTAGACAAGAATGGTAAAAAAAGACTTTTCACAACTGTTGTGGAAGTAAAACCGAGACAAGGCGTTTCAAAATATAGCAGAACACATACCTTTGACGCCTATGACATTATGCGACAGTTGAGAGATACGCGCTATCGCGGACGACATGGACTCGGACAGGTCCGTCTCCTAAAGACTGAAGCCACAATTACAGGCACTCTGTTTGCGCACCCCGGATGGTCACGAGGTAATCTCCGCGATGTACCGGGATGGGCGCGTTGGAGACCGCATACTTCTGAAATTCATCACGCACTGAATGTTGGAAACAACGGACAGAAATTTGTTTTTAAGACATCTCCAGAATTCGACCAGTTGAGAATTGATACTACAAAGGGTAATAATGAGGTCGAAGTACAAGGAGAGATCATCGGATTTGATGGCCCATATCCGATTGTAAAAGTTCACACCTATAAACTCGGGCCTCGTGTCAACCGTGGAAACACGCCTGCTGAACAGCATCCTATGGAAGGAGCGAATCCTGCCCAGGAGGCGAAACCGAGGTACGATTACATTGAACAGGACCGATAAATAACAATTTCCGTGGGTGCGTTGTCTGGCGTGCCCACGGAGACAACACTCTGCTTCAAACTCTCCTATGCCTGATACCCGCCAGTGTTAAACAACACAACTTGCTCAGTTGGCTTAATGATTCCATTCGCTATAAGCGGTTTTAGTGCAGCAACTGTGGCCGCGCCTTCAGGACAAGTCAAAATCCCTTCAGCCGTTGGTAATAATTGCATCGCTTGACCAATAGCATTATCCGTAACAGCAACAGCAGCACCATTACTTTTGCGAATAGCATCTAAAATAAGAAAATCACCGATAGCTTGCGGTACCCGCAACCCACTTGCGATGGTTTGTGCATCTTGCCACGGTTCAGCAGCTGGTTTTTCTTCCTCCCATGCCTTAACAATTGGGGCACATCCCGTTGCCTGAACCGCGATAAACCGTGGTCTTTTCTTACCTATCCAACCGATTGCCTCTAATTCTGCGAAACCTTTCCACATCCCCACAATGCCTGTACCACCGCCAGTGGGATAAATTATCACATCTGGCAGTTTCCAACCTAACTGTTCTGCCAGTTCAAACCCCATTGTCTTTTTTCCTTCCACACGGTAAGGCTCTTTCAGAGTTGAAACATTAAACCACCCTTCATCTGTTTTTCGCTCAGCAACAATTTTACCAGCGTCTGTAATTAAGCCATCAATCAGTGTGACGTTTGCACCTGAGAGTCGACACGTTTCTCGATTAAAGGCGGGTGTATCTGTCGGCATAAAAATGTGAGCCGGAATACCAGCACACGCAGCATATACCGACAACGCTGTCGCTGCATTTCCTGCAGATGGAATAGCTAATTTGCTAATGCCAAGTTCTTTCGCCTTAGAAACAGCCATCGCTAAGCCGCGCGCCTTGAAACTTCCAGTCGGCAAGCGGGATTCATCCTTTATCCAAAGTTTTGGTAATCCGAGTTGATCACCAAGCTTTTTCGCATGGATTAGCGGGGTCATTGTTTCCCCAAGTGAAACGATATTATCGTCGCAAACGGGTAAAAGCTCTCTATATCGCCATAGCGATGGAGGTCTTGACTGAAGGTGCTCAGGTCTCCATGTATCAGCCAATTGTCCGAGCGTGTAGCGTGCAAACAAAGGTTTGCCACACGAATGACAGACGTTTTGCGGTATTTCGTATGGGTAGACTTCATTACAGCTGCTGCATTCAAGATGTCGTAAATAGTTTTTCATGCTTTAATCCAACACAATGACGAAAAGAACCAACCGCTTTACGAATGCCCAAGCAACTTGAGAATGATAGCTTTCATGCTATGCAAACGGTTTTCGGATTGTTGAAAAATAATCGCACGTGGATCGTCAAGAAGTTCACCTGCAATTTCATAGCCGCGATGTGCTGGCAGACAGTGCATAATCTTACAATCAAGTCCCTTAAGAAGTGCAGAATTCAATTGATACGGCATCATCTTTTTCATTCGCCGTTCCCGTTCCTCCGCAAAATCAGGGTCCGTGAAGAATTCCATATCTATCCACGTATCCGTGTAGACAACATCGTTTTGCGCGATGATTTGCTGCAGATCCAAAGCACTGTTAATAGCATCTATAGAGACCGTTTTATAGCAACCTTTTTGTTCCGCTGCAGACCATAACTCCTTATCAACAGCAGCAGGGTTTACTTCTGGCGCGATGACAGTCACTTCTAACCCCACCTTCATTCCTGCGGCAATCAGCGAATTGCAGACATTGTTGTGAACGCCAATAAAACAAATTTTGATACCTTCCAATCTACCAAGATGTTCCTGTATTGTCATGAGGTCCCCGAGTGCTTGGGTTGGATGGTATCTATCACAACAACCGTTAATCATAGGAACAGATGCTGCCGCTGCCTCACAGATATCTGCGTGTTTCAGGAATCGAGCTAAAATCACATCTACATACGCAGACAGGACACGAATTTCATCGCTGAGGTCGGCCAAACCGAAGTTAGTTGTTCGCCAATCTAAATAATGCGCGTGTCCACCAAGCTGCACGATGCCAATTTCTCCCGCACAACGCGTACGCGTAGAGGTTTTCTGGAATAGCAACGCAAGGCTTAACCCTTCTGCTGTATGTCTATATTTTTCAGGATAATTTTTGATCTTAAGGCAGTTTTCTACAGTTTCAAGAATATCCGTTTCTGGCCAGTCTTTCAGTGTAATTAGGTGCATAATCGCCTCCCCAGTGCTTTTATCCGCTGTATTTTACTGAGACTTCGGTAAAAAAGAAATGATAATTATAACCCAAATTCCTTAGGATGTCAAATATTTTTCTATTGAGTTCCAGAGCCATTCAATTCTCTAATAATTTCTTCTTTTCCCTAAAACCTCTTCCTGTAGGAGCGAGCTCCAGCTCGCGACCTTTCGACTAAAACGAGTTATAAACCGACAATTGAATGCCTCTGCTATTGAGTCAGGGTTATTTAGTTTTCGGTTTTTCGGCTATATTTTTCACATTTTAATATAAACTAATACGTATGCAAAGTAGTAGGCACACGCCGTGGGTTTCCGTCCACCCAAAATGTAAGTCTAAATCAACGTCAAGTGCGCTTTTTGGCATTTGGCGGGTTTCGCAAGCTCTACCCAACGGACAATATAAACTTTCAGTAACGCGCATTAACTGATAATTCTTAAAACTTAAATAGCCCTGCTATTGAGTCCAGAGCCATTCATTTTTTAGTTTTGAATACAGAAGTGTGAAATAACACCTCAAAAGGCGTTAAAAAGAGGCATAATGAATTGCGCTTGGTGAATGTGCGTCCGACATTTACATTAAACGCTTTTGTTGTTAAATCGGGCGGACAAAACCCTCTAACAAGATGACTTCCATACAATTGAATGGCTCTGCCAAACATTTCAAAAAGCATTGACTTTCGGAGAAAAATTGGGTACACTTAATATAATAGCCGTATTAAATTGAACTGAAAGGATTAACCAAAATGAAACATTGTAGTTCAAATCAGAAGCGGTTTGTCATAGGGATATGCTGTATTTTTATCCTGATTTTGACGATTCTACCTGCACAAGCTGCTCGCCGCTCGCACGGTCTCGCCATAACCCTATTGGCATCTGGCGTAGGTTTGCAAGTCGGCAGTACGATGCTGCATACCTCTGCGGAAAGTAGGTACGAGGAATATCTTTCTTTGGCAATCCAAGATGATATTCAAAACCACAAAAATGACGTGGTAGCCAGAGAAAACGCGAGTGTTATAATGTCTCGTGTCGGTTTCGGATGTATTGGACTTGCTGTAATCCTATCCATCTTTAATCAGTTGCACAATGCTTCAATCGAGATTACTCCATTATCACAAACACAAAGTAATGTTAAATTCAATACACATTATCCAATTAACTTTACCGCGTCACCAATATTATTAGATAGTGGGTTTTGGAGTGAGTCACAAGAATTTAGTGTGCGTCCACACTTTGATTTCGAAAAACAACGTGCGAGTCTACAATTCTTACACCGTTTCTAAAACATCTTATTCTATTGTCCAAAAGGCGTGTCGTATACGCCATATTCCGCAATATGAGATAGATAATCATTTTGCGGGGAGAAAATAAATGTATTTATTTCGCAGTCTTTTTAAAACGCAATCGCGCCGTTTTTCGTTAAGAACAGCATCAGTGCTCTGTATACCATTGTTCCTAATAATTCTACTATTTGTAGGATGTACTAATAGCGAGGATTTCGCGAACCCTCTTGACTCAGAAAATTTGCGGACAGCTGGGGCGCCAGAAGGACTCACGCTTTACCCCGGTGACCAACAAGTACGTGTGACTTGGACAGATATCGGGCAGGAAGGTATCAAGGCTTATCGAATCTATCGTCGTTCAATAGCCAATTCAGATGAACCGTTTGAGTTAGTCGGCATGATTGATGCACCGGCAAGCGAATTCGTGGATACACAAAATATTGAAAACGATCGTAAAGATTCATTAGGACGCGTTCTCGCTTATGAATACCGCATCTCATATATTGATATAAATGGCGTTGAAACGCCAGATCCATCTAACCCGCCCAGTACAACAGAAGAAACATTCCGTGTGTGGCAAACGGTTGCCGGCACACCAAGCATTCCACCTGCTCTCCCTGTTGTTACGCTTGGAACACCATCAGATCTCACCGTCAAACTATTTTGGGAAAACTACGATTTTTCATACGATTTTTCTCTTTTTCGTGTTTATATAGCAAGGGATGAAGGGACAGGAAAAGAACTTGCTTTTAGACGTGTTGCTGAGATAAAGCGGGATCAACTCTATTACTTTGACGTAAATTTTCGGGGAGATGGAGAAACCAAAGTTTATCGTGTAGCTGCTGTTGACGAGTTTGGCGTAGAAGCCATTACCACTATTAGTGCCACCTCTCCGCATTTGCCACCTGCCCCACCAAAAAATGTTACGGTTTTTTACGCAGCGCGATCCTTTTTTAACAATAAGTACGATGCTATTATTTCATGGTCCGCAAATACTGAGAGGGACCTTGCAGGATACCAAATCTATACAAAAGACGCAGGAGGCAATTTGCTGCCACGTCAGTCTGCTGGACGAAGAGAAAACGGTTTGACAATTCCTGGCGAAGACCCAATTGTAGTCAATCAGCAAGCATTTTTTAGAACCTACTTCATCACCGCATTCGACGATACTCCTGGACCCGATGGTAAGCGAGACGAAAGCGAGATGGTTGAAGCACAACCACTTAATTGACATTTTGGTATAAAGATATTAGAGGAAATCTATGCACTTTAATAAACACATCACTATTGGAATCATTTTAGTATTCATCGGAATTAGTTCTCCGATTTTAGCACAAACATTGTCCACTTCTCAACTTATAACTATGCAGACTGCGGATACGATAGGCAAAGGCGGATCTGTTACATCCTTCGGCTTGTTTCAGCATTCAAAAAATGAACTATTGCCCGAACATAGCCAGAATGTCGTCATCGGTGGATTTGAAGAATCTCACCGTGTTACACTCGAAATTGAGACATTCGTTATACCCGTCCGATTTACTTATGGTTTAAGCGAACAACTTGATTTGCAGTTAGGCGCTACACTCTCAACAGGTGGTGTCCACAAAGTCGTTCACGATTTTTATAATACTGGAGACCCGGAGCTTAACTCTAAACGAGTTTACGACCAACCGCTATACGAAGGACTTTTCGGACTCAAATACAACCTAAAACCAGAAAAAAACGATGGATTTCCGAGTATCTCAGTCGGTGGCGATGTGTATTCCGGGTTTACAGCGGATGACCGTCTCAATTCGGATAATGATTTTCTTGATAATAGTCCTATCGACGGATTTCCATTTGTTGGTATCAACACCTATTTCGTTGGCACACAAAGATTTGGTAAGTATTTTAAAGTTCACGCGGGGGCAGGTATTTTCCTATCTTCAAAAGCACTCAAGACGACTGACTTTTTCACACTCAATTGGCAGGCAGGTGGTGAAATCGCTGTTTCAGATAACATGTGGCTCGCCGCCGATTTTTCGCGTGAAGTCCAGTATGCTGGTGTCAACTTCTCAAGCATTCTCGGTCTTGCATTCCGTTATGAAGTTTCCAATACGTTGGCATTCCAAATTGGAATTAACAACCTTCCCGGATTTCAGTTCAGTCTAACTTTAGGTGGCGAAAAAGCACAAGAAATGGAAGGGAATAAGTTGTTATTTTAGGGCTTTCATATAGAGAATTCAACTACTCTGTTCACTTGAAGCATTCTGTCTTAGTTCTGCGGAAACACAAACCATTATTTGTAGGGAAAGGTCTCTGTGCCTCAGTCCTATAGAAACAGTCTAATGAGAGCAGTCGTCCAACGCGTCCAATCAGCAAGCGTCCAAGTAGATGGTGAACTCGTTTCTGAAATCGGAGCGGGATTGCTTATATTTCTCGGTATTGCACACGGTGATACCGAAACAGAATTGGAATATATTGCTAACAAGGTTGCAAATCTGCGTATCTTTGAAGACGCAGATGGTAAAATGAACTGTTCGCTACTTGATATAGGCGGTTCAGCGCTGGTCGTTTCACAATTCACACTCTATGGCGACTGTCGAAAAGGGCGGCGTCCAAGTTTTATTGATGCCGCGCGCCCCGAAGTTGCAAACACACTTTATGAACAATTCATCACTGCCTTAAAGCAACTCAATATCCCAACGCAAGGCGGCACCTTTCAAGCAATGATGGACGTACAACTTATTAATGATGGTCCCGTCACCATTCTATTGGATAGCGACAAACAGTTTTGAATCAATGGGGAAGCGATGCTTCTATAGCACGCAGGTTAAAAATGAAACATCCTGAGTACATAAATACTATCAAACAAGGTGACTGCATTGAGTTGATGTCAGAAATACCACCTGAATGTGTTGATCTTGTCATAACAGATCCGCCTTTTGCCATTGACTTCAAAGCTACTCGGCACAACTATAACCGAAAAGGGAACCGCGTTCTTCAAGGATACAATGAAATTGAGGGAAGTGACTACTTGGCTTTTACACTTGAATGGCTTTCGGAAGCGACAAGAGTATTAAAAGATTCTGGCAGCATGTATATCTTCTCAGGTTGGAATTACCTGAAAGACCTCTTGATTGCAATTGATGAGTGTGAACTTACAACGGTCAATCACCTGATTTGGAAATATCAGTTTGGCGTTGTTACCAAGCGTAAGTACGTGACATCTCATTACCACTGCCTTTTCCTATGTAAAAACGACAAAAAACGACAATTTTATCCTTACCGTCGCTTTGATAAAGAAGCAAAGACTGAAAACGGTGGATCTGCACACTACAAGGACAAGGAGGATGTCTGGGAAATCAAGAGAGAATATTGGCAAGGTGCTGTGAAAACACCAACAAAATTGCCAGCTGAACTCATCGATAAAATCCTTGATTATTCAAGCCAAAAAGGCGATGTTGTTTTAGATCCATTTTTGGGTTCTGGGCAGGTTGCTGTCGTTAGCAAAATGAAGGGGCGACACTACATAGGTTTTGAAATTGTACCAGCGTATTATGAATTTGCAAGTGACCTTCTTGAGTCGGGAAAATACCTAATTCATAAAACGGAAGATGAACTTGAATGGAATTTGCTTAATAATAAGGAACTTCAAACATCAGTAATCGGTTAGTGTTACCACTGAAAGGTATTATCCTGATCGGATATTAAAACAAACACAGCGAGAGGTGACACCATGCGCAACAGACCTCCAACAATCGGCGAATACCTACTCAAAAAACTCCAAAGTTACGAAATAGAACACATCTTCGGCATCCCCGGCGATTATGTGCTGCGCTTCTACCATCTCATTGAACAAAGTGAAATTCAACACATCGGCATGACACGCGAAGACGCAGCTGGTTACGCAGCCGATGCCTACGCCCGCACAAAAGGCATGGGTGCTGCGTGTATTACGTATTGTGTCGGTGGTTTATCAATGGTGAACGCCATCGCGGGTGCTTATGCCGAAAAATCTCCCGTTGTTGTGATTAGTGGAGCGCCGGGTATCAAAGAACGCGGTAAAGATGCGCTCCTCCACCATAAAGTCAGAGATTTCCACACACAACAACGCATCTATGACGAAATCACCGTCGCGACTGCCCTACTTGATGAACCTTTTACCGCATTCAACGAAATTGATCGGGTGCTTGATGCTGTGTATCACTATAAACGTCCGGGATACATAGAACTCCCGCGTGATATGGTAGATGTGCGCGGCACGCTCTACCGCCGTCCTTCAACAGGCGGGCGTGTCAGCGATCCAGAAACACTGAACGCCGCCGTTGACGATGCGGTTAAATTCATCAATCAAAGTAAAAATCCAGTAATTCTTGCAGGGGTAGAACTTCACAGATTCGGCTATCAAAACAAATTACTTAAACTTGTTGAAGAAAAACGTATCCCTGTCGTTGCAACGCTCCTCGGCAAATCCGTGATACCAGAGTCACATCCGCTTTACTTAGGAATTTATGAAGGAGCGATGGGTAGAGAGGAAATTAGAGAGTTTGTTGAAGATTCCGACTGTGTTATTATCCTCGGTGCGTTCATGACAGATGTGAATCTTGGGATTTACACCGCCAACCTTGACCGTGCCCGCTCAATCTACGCCACCTCTGAAAAAATCTCTGTCCGTTACCATAGTTATGAAGCAGTGATGTTTGATGATTTTATTGATGGACTCATTTCACCACAACTCCGCAGACGAAAGAAACCGAACTTAGCGTGGGTATTATCAGATGCTAAACCCTTTGAAGTCAAGTCTAACGCACCTCTAACAGTTGAACGTTTGTTCCAACATCTCAATGAATTCATTAGTGATGAACTCACAGTGATTGCCGATGTAGGTGATAGTCTTTTCGGCGCAGCAGAATTGCGGATACATCAACACACCAATTTTATCAGTCCAGCCTACTATACCTCAATGGGTTTTGCTGTGCCAGCATCCATTGGCGCGCAAATTAGCACACCGAACACCCGCCCGCTCGTTATCGTGGGGGATGGTGCTTTCCAAATGACAGGCACAGAACTATCAACCACCGTCCGTTACGGACTTAATCCGATTGTTCTTCTCTTAAACAACCATGGATACGGAACGGAACGACATCTGCTTGAAGGGGAGTTTAACGATATTGGGTGTTGGAACTATAGTTGTATGCCTTCACTCTTTAGTGCAGGACGCGGGTTTCATGTGCAAACCGAAGGCGAATTTGATGAGGCGATGAAAACTGCCTTAGCTGAGACGCAACAATTCACACTTATTGAAGCAGAACTTGAAAAATTGGATAGGTCACCAGCACTTGCGCGGTTAGCAGAACGTATGTCTGAAACCGTCTGATTTACAGTAAAATCTAAAATTATCTATACAATTTTCGTTGGATTTGCGCCGTTTGTAGTCGCGCAATTCATTGCGCCTCGGACATTCACAGGAAGGCGCGCTTTCCAAGCGCGCCGTTAATTGTAAATTGGCTATAATCCTACAAATCTAAAAATCTTGTAAATCCTGGTTCAGACAATTCCTATAACGCATCAATCTTTTCTTGTAAAAATTTTACACAAAAAGGCACCTGTTCTTCAGAAAGCCCATGCAGTATTACTCCCCCTTTATATCCATTCTTCTTTAGCAAACCAAGATATTGATCGTAATCCAGTAATCCTGTGCCTGCAGCAAGATGCCCTGCTTGCCCATCCCGATCCAAATCCTTTGCGTGTGCAAGAGCAATATCATCACCAAGCAACGCAAATGCTTCGTCAAGAATTTCACGCATCTTTGGCAACTCACCCTTATGAAAGATATTCGCTGCGTCCATACAAACCTTAAGGTAAGGAGATTGCATCTCATCAATTAAACGGCGCGATTTCTGTGCCGAGTCAATCACGTTTGATACTTCCGGTTCAAACGCTAATGTCACCTTGTATTCCTCAGCAACTTCCAACGCTTTTTCCATAGATTCAACAAGGTCTTTCCATGCAGACGGTGAGTTGTTATCAGGATGCGCGCGCCACATACTTTGTGGATCGCGAGAACCGGTGCAAAGCGTAATGACAGATGTACCAAGCGGCTCACACTGTTCAGCGACAAAGCGTAACATACGCAAGCCAGCATGACGTTTCTCAATATCAGGGTCAATCATGTTGTAAGTGCCGGAAAGGGCAGAAATCTTTATTTGCCGAGCGTCAAGCTCTCTGCGGATTTCGGTAAGCGATGTACCTGGAGATAGATGATACTGTAGATGGTGAATGCTGTGTGCAGCCACTGCATCAAGGGTTTCTTGCAGCGTTTCCCGCCGAATCGTTCCCTCCATCAGACCTATTTGCATTAGTCGCTCCTATAAAATGATGATTAAAAAGAATAATATAACGTGAGTTTGATAATTAACTGGACAGGCAAAAATTGAACAGAGAACGGGCATATTTGCTGAAAAAATCGTCCCTTATCAGAGGACTTTAAGAGGAAATGTAGAAATCCTAACTATTTATCAAACTCACGTTAATATAAAAGCATTGTGATTATATAACACAACTAACCAAATGGCAAGAAAATAGCAGGTAAGCAAAGTTTTAACAAAAGCGTCCATCTCTTATTGTAGGGGTGGGTCTCTGTGTCCGCCCATTGATTGTATACATCGGACATGGCAAAATCGACACCTCATCCGCGTATTGCATTCGGCGGGGCACAGAGACCCCACCCTACAGTAGAAAAACGTGAAGAATTCTTCGTAATTAAACCTATGAGACAAGATTTTTACACACAACTCTTATACCATTTCTAAATTATAACTTCCCATTTACAAAAACGCGTTTGTAGTCGCGCAATTCATTGCGCCTCGGACATTCAACATAAGATGAGTTTCAAAATCTCATAGAATCTTCGTAATGGTATTTTATTTATTAGAATTGGTATTACTTGCTATCCGAACTTGACCTTATAATGCATTAATGATACCATATTTTCATTCATCAGAGACGGAGGAATCATTTGTGATAACCCCAGAGATAATCATCACCAAAATATGCAACGCTATTGATCTGATGATCCAAAGCAGCAAGAAATATAAAGGGTTGTTTCCTTCCATTCTGCATCCGCAGACTGGCGAAATGCTGATGGAAAAACCACCTAAGATTCCGGGACAACGAAACGGTGATAGGGCACATCTCGGCACAAACTTGATTCACGATGAACCGTTGCTTGCTACCATAAATGTACTCGCTGAAACGGAATCAAAACCAGAATATACTAAAGCTGTAGATCAATATTTGGAGCATTTTGCCCTGAATTGCACACAGACAACAACGGGGTTATTCCCTTGGGGTGAGCACTCCTTTTGGCATCTGATTGAGGAGCGAGTCGGATGTTCTCGTAATCCCGCTGGTGGTGCCGCAATTCACGACCATCTGCGTCAAGTTCCACTCTGGTTATGGGAGAAACTGAATACGTTTAATCCCACCTGTGCCCAAAGTTTTTCGGATGGGTTGGATTATCATTGGACAAAAGGGGATGAACTTGAATACATCCGTCATGCGAATATTGACATGACGGAGCATCTCGATCGTGGCGGACGCTCATGCGATTTTCCACGCCATTCGGGATTTTATATCTTTGATTTGGCTTTCGCGTATACGCAAGATCAACGTCCAGAAACGCTCCAGCAGATTCAGAATTATACCGATTACTGGTGGGAAAAACGGGATGCACGTGGACTATTGCGTATAGAGAGTCGTTCACCGAAGGATGCTGAAAGTTTTTTTGAGAAGAATGCTCCGACGCAGACGCTTTCGTTAGGAATTAGTCTACTTGAATCCGCGGTGCTGTTACAATCGTTCCTACCGGAATTGGCAAACCAGATGCGGCAATACGGATTGGTTTACATTGACGGGTTTCTCGCCGCGCCGCACAATCTTGACACTCGCGAATTCGTTAGTATGTGTGAATGTGAGACGAATCGCGCGTGCGATCGAATGTCAGCATGGGGAAGTGTCTATGGTGCTGGGACTGTGTGCAGTACAGGGGTGCTTTGTCTCGGTGGGTGGCGATTGACACAGAATGACAGATTGATGGAATTTGCACGCGCAGTCGGCAATACCTATCTTGATGGGAAATTTCCGGCCGATCGTGTTAAAAAAGAAGAATTCAAAATCCCAGCATCAGATATCGGTTTAACGCTTGAACTCTTTGCTGACCTCTACGACATCACTGGCGAACCGACATGGTTGGAAGGCGGCGTTGAACTCACAGAAACAGCATTGGAGATTTATTTTCCAGAAACGCTTCCCTACGGTGCATCTGGGATTGATTGGTATGAATCGCAGACGGGGGCAGCATATCTGATTCACGGTTTGGCGCGGGTTGCTCTTTGTCAAACTATGGCGGATAGTTGCCCACTCGCGCCCAATTACACAGCACGGTAAAAGTCTTAAATTCAAAGGCTTAGTGTCTACAAGTTAATGGGTTATAGAAAATCTAAATTACTTTTTCACTCTCTATAGGCTTGATATGTTTGTAGTCGCGCAATTCATTGCGCCTCTTATATTCACAATTACTTTTATCACTCTATAGACTTGATATGTTTGTAGTCGCGCAATTCATTGCGCCTCTTATATTCACAGTCGAAGTTAAAAATTGAAAGGAAAAATTATGGCAAGAGTACCAATTGGTTTAGAGTTATTTTCTGTCCGCAATGAGTTAGCAGAAGATGCGCGCGGCACAATAAAGGCGGTCGCAGAAATGGGATACGAAGGCGTAGAATTCGCAGGTCCTCCACAACATTCGGCAGAAGAATTAAAAGGTTACCTTGACGAATTCGGGTTGGTCTGTTGTGGATGGCACACGCCGTTCAATCTTGTTCAAGAAGACAACCTCGCTGACACGATTGAATTCAACAAGATCCTTGAAAATCGCTATGTTATCATTCCGGGCATCCCAGGTGAACTTCGTCAATCGCGTGCAGATTGGTTGAAGTTAGCAGATTTCTTCAATGACCTCGCTGACAAACTTGAACCACACGGTATGGTAACAGGTTATCACAACCATCATGCAGAATTTTCACCCATGGATGGTGAAATTCAGTGGGACACTTTCTTCGGAAACACAAACAAAGGTGTTGTGATGCAATTGGATATGGGAAATGCACTGTCAGGCGGTGCTGATCTCGTTGCTATTTTGGAGAAATATTCCGGTCGTGCAGGAACAGTGCATCTCAAACCTTATACTATATCAGATGGTGAAGAGGATAGGCATGCAGGTTTTCGTCCTATCATTGGCGAGGATAGCGTGCCGTGGTCAGAGATTTTCCGTATCTGCGAAACAACGGGTGGCACGGAATGGTATATCGTAGAATATGAAAGTGATGCTTTTCCGCCACTTGAAGCTGTGGAACGTTGTCTGAAAGCACTAAAAGGAATGGGCAAGTAATTTGTTTTGGTCAAATATAGAAATATGTGTACACCTACTTGCAGATGTGCTTTACGAGCCTACTCTCTTCTTGTAGGAGCGACCTCCAGGTCGCGACCCTCTACATATAAGAGAGACGACTTCTGATAGATGCCCGAGCAACCGTCTATCCTTAATTCCAAAATCTATATAGCAGGAATAGACTTATGAAAACTTATTGTGCAAGCACCCTTCCATTCTCCTCTTTCCGTTTGACCGAGTTTGTGAGTGAGTTATCTGATGGCGGTATATCTGCCATTGAACTCGCCCATGCTCATTTCTCAGATGTGGAAGCCGAAACCATCGCCACACTCCGAGAAGAGACCGGACTCCATTTCAAATCTTTGCTGAGCACAGTACGGGTTGACGCGCCAGACGGACTTGAAGCACAAATTTCGATTCTTGATGTTGCCCAAAGGCTTTCCATTCCAATAGTAAGCATCGCGAGTGGTGGAGATGAAACCGCCACCGCTCGCGAGATTGATACGATTATTGATCATCTCAAAACGGTCACAGCAGAAGCGCAGACTCGCAATCTGACTCTCGCCCTCTATGCACACGAAGGAAGCCTTGCTTACAACATTGAACGCACGCAGCAAATCTTCAATGCAATCCCCTCCGAAAACTTCGGTTTTTACTATAGTCCATTTCATTTCCATCGCGCTGGGGACGACCCAGTTGTTGCCTTGCAAACCTTGTCAGAACGGCTAAATAGCATCTATTTTAACTGTGGTGTTGATTCACGGACAGGAAGCGAACCGTTCTGGGCACCAGAGATGGATTTTCGCGCTATCTGTAAGGAAATCGAACGGGTCGGCTACGACCAAGAAATTATGCTTATCTATTTAGGATTGAAGGTGGATACGCCACAACCGATTATTGAGGGTGTTTCGAACGCGCGAGCGAAGTTAGAAACGTATTAGACATTATAGCGATTTAATTGCAAGTTGTGATTGCTCAATGTTAGTATATTAGGTTGTGTTTATAGCAGAAATAGTGCCAACATCTACTAAAGTTATGATCCCTCCGAAAAAAACGGGTTGTGTAGCGAGATTACGGTAAAGAGTTGTATAAAGCACGAAACTTGATAGAGCGCTACTTTGGATTCCTAAAGCGACATCAGCGTGTTGCCACGCGTTATAACAAGTTGGCTGTTAGGTATCTCGGTTTTGTCTGTTTTGCCTCAATTGTGATTCAATACAAATGAAATCTAAACACAACCTAAGCAAATCTCTAAAAAGATAACTTCAATCGCTGCTATTCATCACACACAACCTGAACTAAATCTTGGATAATTGGCGAAGATATTGTAAGCTTAGATAGGATTTCAAAGACTGTCTTTACAATTTCTTGCAAATCGCCATGTTATCAATTATAATAAAAATATGTGGAATAAAATTTTTAATTCCTCACTTGTCCTCTTTATTATCTTTTTCCTTGTCGGCTGGATGGGAAACTGGAAGCGCGCGATGAAAACCGGCACCGAGGCGTATTGGATTCAGGACTATGATGCTGCAATAGAGGCTTTTCAACAGGCAACGTTTGACAAACCCAATAATCCAATTGCCCTTCACAACCTCGGCGCAGCACTCTACAAAAAAGGCAGATATAAAGACGCATCTGCAGCTTTCCAAAGATCACTTTTAAAAGGAAATGCACCCAACGAAGCCTCTATTTATTACAACTTAGGCAATGCGCAATTTCAGTTGCGTGACCTCACCGCTGCAATTGAGTCTTACAAGTCTTCACTCCGCTTAAACCCACATGATGCTGATGCTAAACATAACCTCGCATTAGCACTTCAACTGTTAAAAGAACAACAGGAAAATACTGTACAGCAGCAACTCAATACGCAAAAGAATTCACCAAAAAATGAGCCAAGTAACATTCCTAAAGCGGAGGCACTTCAACTTCTTGAACGCCTGAGCAAAAATGAAAATAAGCGTAGGCAAAAGATGCTCAAACAACAACTCAACAGCGGATACCGCCGTGATAAAGATTGGTAATTCTCAAATGCCTTCGTTGCATTCATGTTTATGCGTTACAGCCTTTAGCATCTTACTAATGCTTTTCACGCCAGCAGCACAAAGCAAGGATGTTAAAGTCGAAGCAACAGTTACACCCCGCCATATTCAATTAAACGAGAAGGCAACTTTGGAACTCACAATCTCGGGAAATACACAAATGAAACACATCGGTTCCCCGACTTTCAATTTTTTGCCTGATTTCCTCGCTGTTCCCCTACATTCCAAAACAACGCCACGGTTAATAGATGATAAAATTGCTGTCACTATGGCATGGGCTTATGAACTTATACCGCAAAAAATTGGTGAGATCGCCCTTTCGGATGTCCAATTTTCTTATCAAGGTGTTCCTTATTTGGCAAACCCTGGCAAAATTATTGTGGGAGCAGTAGACACTTATGTAAACAATACTACTGGAGGTATCCATAAAGTACAGGCTGAAGTCAGTAATCAAAAACCGTATCTTAATGAAGCGATCGAATATCGGTTTCGCTACCTATATACAACTGTGCTACCTACTCTGGAACCCCTGACTCCTTCACTTCCAGAATTCTCTGACTTTTTAGTAGAAGAACTTCCTGATGAGAAAGACACTACTGTACAGATGCAGGGAAAAACATTCATTGTTCAGGAGTCTGTTAGGCGTTTATATCCACATAAAATAGGACGAATTCTTATTCAACCTGCCCAGTTAAAACTCCCTATAAAAGGCAACCCAAAGACGCTAAAAACAAAATCCCTACCACTCAATGTCCAACCACTCCCTAAAGTCGGAAAACCCACAAACTTCACAGGCACTGTTGGTCAATATAACATCACAGCACAAGTTGACCGTAGAAGACTTGAAATTCGAAACGCACTTACACTCTCATTACAAATCGCAGGAAGCGGAAATATAAAAACGGTAACGCCGCCGCAAATACCTGCTATTAGCGGATTCAGAATAGACCCTCAAAATCTTGCTAATACTACTAAAGATAATTCCCGCGTCTATACTTACGCAATTACACCATTAAAGGCAGGAATCCTATTGATTCCTAAAATTGAATACGCCTTTTTCAATCCTAACAAACACACATATCAAACAACCCAAACAATCCCAATTCCTATTACTGTGCTTCCTAATTCAAACGATTTGATTGATAGCGAATCCAATTTCCCATCATGGATTTTGTGGTTGCTTCTACTAATACCTATATTTGTTGGGGTTGGTGCGTATTTATTGTATCGTGCCAAGTTAAAACCTGATAGCAAATCAATTATGCCAGACACGTTGACGACTCCCGCTGAACGGGCATTATCGGCACTCAACGCAATTGATTCTGGCAAAATTGACACGCAAGCAACCTCTTTCGGAGAAACGTTGACTCGCATTCTGCATCAGTATATCTGCGAACAGCAAGACTCCTCGTACCGCCCACTAAACACAGCAGAAATCCAAGAAATTTACACACAAGCAGGAGTTGCCGATTCTATTATTATGGAATTGGTAGAAATCCTTACAAAATGCGACTATCATCGGTTTGCCCCTGTACCGCTTTCTGCTGACGAACGGAAATCATTAATTTCCCGTGCTGAGACTGTTATACAACATATTGAAGAAACGTAAACTTGTGTTAGTGCCAAATATCATCAGCACATTCAATGTTGATTTGACACTTTTAAGGATGCTATTCCTCCACATAAATAAGGAATATCGTAAATGAATATATTTTGGCTATTTATTCGATGGATACATGTTATCGCCGCCGTTGTTTGGATTGGCGGAAATCTCATTTTAGCAATGGTAATTGTACCCTATTTCAGACAGAATCTACCTCCTGTCAAACGCATTCAACTCTTAACACAAATAGGCAAACGGTTTGAACCGATTGTGTGGGGTTGTGTCGGGATACTCTTTTTCACTGGCATTGCCAATATCTTTGAAGCAATAGGCTTAGGCTCATCTTCTGGTTCGGAGACCATCAATGCTTTCATGCGAACACTCCTTATCAAACTGATATTATTTATCGCACTGCTTATTCTAACCGCGCTTCACAGCTTTGTCTTCGGTCCACGGTTATCAGCAGCAATTGAAGGATTAGACCCCGAAACAAAAGAACTTCCCCCGCAAGTCAAACCACTCCGCAAGCAAATGTCTATTGTATCCAGTCTCATGGGAGTAGTTTCACTGCTAATTCTACTTGCAGCTGTCGCCCTCCGCATGGGGATTTAATTTTTTAGTCAAATCTAAAATACTTCTACATTTTCCTCTGATTTGTGTGTTTGTAGTCGCGCAATTTATTACCAAATCAACGCCAAATACGCGTATGGTATTTGGCGCCTCTTACATTTACGGTAGATTGTCTTAAGTCGCAAGAAAACTAAACGGAGATCTCCAATGCGAATACAAATCCTTACCGATGTTGGCAACGGCATTACCCTACCCATTAACTACAACCACCTCCTTGTCGGAGTGATTTACCGATTCCTTGCAGAATCTAATCCTGAATACGCTGGCTTTCTGCATGATGAAGGTTATCACGCCGCTGAAAAACGGTTCAAGCTTTTCACCTTCTCTCAACTGATGGCAGAACGCAGACGTATCTTAGGCGAACAGATACATTTTCGGTCTACTTTGACGTGGTTCGTATCTTCCCCAATGGAACAATTCTTATCCCATTTTGCCGATACACTCCTAACCGAAGGCAGATTATCCATCGGATCGCACCAACTCAAAATCAAGGATGTGACGATCCCGCGTCTCCCGCGTTTTCGCTCTGAGATGGAGTTCCGATGCCTCTCTCCGATTGTGATGTCCGCTGTGCGTGAAAACGATGGTAAACGCCGCATGCACTACTGCCTGCCTGACGATCCCCAACTCTCCGAACTTATCCGTCAAAACCTTATCCGCAAACATGAGGCGATGCACGGACGTGCCCCACAAGACAATACGTTGGTATTCCATTTTGATGATAGCTATATCCGCAGGAAGCAGGGACGTGTCACCCGCCTCGTTGATTTCAAGGGTATCAAGATACGCGGGATTTTGTGTCCATTTCGTGTGTCCGGCAGTGTGGCATTGATTCAGACAGGATATGAATGCGGGTTTGGCGACAAAAATAGTGCGGGGTTCGGGATGGTGGAAGTGTAGCGTTGCGCTTTCCTCTTGACATAAATCGTATAATGTGTGAAACTATGGGTAGTACGTTGATGGAATGTTTTAGATTTAATGTTTTGAGAAATTCAGTATGGTAGGAAGTTCGTAATGAAAGTGATGACGATTTTGCTCGCTAGGATTCTGTTGGTTAGTCCACAGGTATTCGCTGATCTTTCTGTATCGGATCTTGAGAAGATTAGGGAGATTGTCAAAGAATCTGAAACGCGTATGAAGGATATTATTACATCATCTGAAACGCGTATGAAAGAATATGTTTCTGGTGAAATCGAAAAAGTAGATATCAAGCTCACTGAAATGGAAAAACGGCTGACAGACAAAATCAACGGGGTGGAAAAACAGTTGACTATCGGAATCAATGCTGTGGATACACAGGTTGGACGCAATTTTAATCTCATCCTTGGGTTAATCGCTTTGATTGCTGTTGCTGTCGGATTGCCACAGATTATCACCGCATTGCAAGGGCGCAAACTACGAGAACAGACCGAGAAATATGAGGAACTGAAGCAGGAAATAGAAACACTAAAACAGGAAAGGATTGTTAGACCTTGACGTTGGAGCAAACTTGACATAAGTCTTGAGTTGCTAATTTAGCAACTTGAAAAGTTAGACCTTGACATTGGAGCAAACTTGACTTGCTAAAATAGCAAGTGGTAGACGTGTTATTTTTAATCGTACCAGTTTGGAATAGAAAGGTATATTGTTTTATAACAATATAACGTACTGTCCCTCTAATCGCACCAATTTGGAATAATTCTGAAAAAATTTGACAACCCGTACCCCTTTAATGTATAATTCCTGTATAATGTTTAATAAGTATATATTCATTAACAAATATTGGGAATTAAAAAGTTGCATAAAAGGGAAATACCGCTTATAATATATGATATAGAGTTAAGTACTTACCTGAGGAGAACAATTATGAATACTTATAGGAGAATTGACAGGCGTAATTTGTACGAAAGTTTTGCTGCTGATTGGCAAGAATGCACTCATTTTGGTATTATCGCTTCTTTTGTTGAAAGGACGAACGACGTACCCAAACACCTTGCAAAACTCGGGGTTGAATACCTTATTGATTTTCTTTTGATCAATGAAAAAACGAACGCCTTCATATACTGTGCTGACATGGGAAGAAAGAATCTAACAAATATCGTGGAGATATATTACGATCTACGTCCCCGTACAGTAGAATGGCGAAGAAGTGGGGCACAATTGGCATTGCGTCTTGACGGCGATCTGAGTAACGGATTTTATTACGAAAACGTAATTATCACCAAATTTGTTGTAGCGTATCTCCAGACTGCTTTAGAGGAAGTATTATATTACAACTAAAGGAAGGTTACACTACCCGAGTCTAATTCGTTAGAGGGTTCGGAAAAGTACGTGGTTAGTAAATTCTAACTTGACAACCGTTATTCACTTGCGTTATGATTAAAGTTACACAGTAATTTATTTAAAAGGAGGTGTTTGATATGCCGATTTACGAAAAATTGATGGGAAATCCATTTGTTGATGCTGGGGTAAGTGTGATTTGTGAGTGGTTAGAAAAGTTACCACAACCAGAGGAAATTACAATCGAAGATTTACGCCAAGTTGTTCAAGAAGTTGTACCGCTTTATTGTGAATACGAATATAGAGCTCAAATTCGATTTATTTTCCCAAACAGTACCTTAACCCAACATAGCAAAATCCAAAAAGGTATACAGAGTCTTACTGAAGAACTGAAATCTGAATGGCTCCAACAACTTGACAAAATTACCGATCTTGATGATGCTGGCGATTGCATGGGGTGTGGTAGGCGTAGTGTAGATTTTCGTCTTAAGAAAACAGAAGTTCCACTCACGGGTTCTGGAAGTCTGCGAAATTTTTTCCCTTTATTTGCTGAGGGTTCTGGCTATTGTGCTGCATGTGCATTAGCTATTCAATTTGCACCTTTAGGATTTGTACGTAGTGGTGGAAAATTCTTAGCTTTACACTCAAATTCTTGGAAAGCCATAAATTATTGGACGAGAACCTGTATTGCGGATATTAGGAGCCGAGGATCCCGAAACGAATTCACAGGTTTTTTTGACCCAAAGGAATCAAAAGCTCAAAATGCTCTTTTCTACATGGTAAGAAAGATGGTTGAGTATGAAGCGGATCGGTCTACTGAAAATATTACGATGCAAGTATACAGCTTTTCCAATGATAATAGAAAAGCCGAATTAGACATGTATCACTTACCTGCAAGGGTTTTTAATTTTTTGCGGTTTGTACAACGTGCACAGTATGCAAAGAACTGGTATCTCATTGTCAGAAGCGGTTATCGAAGACAAACAAGAAAGGGGTTTCAGGATATTGATTTAAAGAATAAAAACCCTGCCGAAGTTTATCAAAAATCGACTAATTTGGTTTACAATAATCTATTAGAGGATAAATCAATACTCGGTTTCTTCTTTGATAGAACTGCGCGGAAAACACGCAGCAACTGGGAACTACTTTCACTTTATCTAAAGGAGGTTAGAAAAATGGAACTAACGCAACTTGAAAAAATTAAACAGGTCGGTGATCTCATAGCGAAAAGCATCCAAGAATCTGAAAGCGATAAACGACTTAAGCAATTGGAGATGGCTAAAAGTTACGGTGAATGCCGGAATATCTTGCGATATGTTATACGTGATAGGATTCAACAAGGCGCACCAGAACCCCTATTTTCGATTGATGATTATATGGAGCATCTTTTCCCTGCAAGCGATAACCTCGATCTTACGCCGTGGCGAGAGACACGTGACCTGCTCCTATTTCGGATTTACGAAAAACTTCACAAATGGCTAAAGGAAAAAGGTCATGTTGATTTTGATGATAACACATCTGAAACTGATGATAATAATGAGGAGGAAAACTAATCATGTCTAAACACCTTATCGGACTAACCATAATTGATGCACCGTATTCAGCCTTAAATAACGCTGGAACGGAAGCCTCACAAGCAACAGAAAACATTGTTACCGTCAAGAAACTTCAGAAAGGACGTGACACCTATCCGTATGTCTCAGGGCAGGCGTGGCGCAATTGGTGGCGCACCACGCTTGAACACGAATTTGATGAATGGAATAGTTCTCCTATTGAGAGGGAGAAAAAAATCGCTTTTACTGCTGCAGACCCAGTAAGTTACGACGACGATGATGTCTTTGGATATATGCGAGCACAAAGCGACACCCAAGATGGAAAAAAGGTCAATTTAACTGTAACTCGGTTATCACCTCTCAAGTGTTCACCGCTTATTTCCATAGCGCCACAAACCCCAACAAATGATTTTGGTGTGATGGCACGCCAAGAAGGCAATCCTGTGCCTTATGAACATCAATTTTATTCGTGTGTCCTACAAGGTATTTTCTCATTAGATCTCAGTGCAGTGGGTGCGTTTTCTGATGTTAACAGGACTGGCTATAAGAATATCTCATCAAGTTATGTTGAGACTATCCAAAATGCGGGTGGCACTCAGGAAGACGAAAAGGCACCGTGGGTGCTTCCAAAAGAGATTCGGGTGAGACGTTGTCAACAAACTCTTGAAGCACTTCCTATACTCAGTGGTGGGGCAAAATTGACATCACACCTCACCGATGTTACACCTAAACTGATTATTCTCTCGGTCCTTGACGGCGGAAACCATCCCTTCATGAATCTCATGGTAGAAGAAAATGGTGAGGGAAAATTGAGTATCAACGCTTTGCGTGAAGTCATCAGAGATTATGGAGACAGGTTTTGCGACTCAATTTACATCGGTAGACGCAGCGGATTCATGGATGAATTAGATGAAGATCTATGTAAATTGGACAACGACATAGACCTATCATGTGAAATCGTATACGATTCACCAAATAGGGTAATCGCTGAACTCTCACAGAGGTTAGAAACACACATCGGAGATGCATCATGAAAGTGATTCGTGTTCACATTACTGGTTGGGTGTCATCATTTCGGAATCCGTTATTCATTAGCGGATTCCAACCGACACTACCCTTACCACCACTATCGGCACTTTACGGACTTTTGACTGCTGCAAAAGGTGACTGGGTTACACCGCACGATGCAGCGATCGGGTTTATTTTCAAGAGTAAAGGCAGAGCAGTTGATTTAGAAACCGTCTATGAATTTGGAGGCAAGTTAGATGCAAAATCAAACGTCAACAGACGCGAATTCCTTGTGCAACCAGAACTCTATCTATATACACCAGATATGTGGTTAAAGGATGCATTAGAACGACCACATTACCCTTTGCTGTTGGGGCGTTCCTCAGATTTAGCAACGGTGAAATCTATAGAGGAAGTTGAATTAGAACGTAAAACGGAAACGACTTATCAGAATACGATGCTCCCTTTTCCTGATCCTCAACTTCATGGGCAGGTGCAAGCGTTACCAACGCATTTCACAGCAGATATACCGCGTAGGCAATGTGGTACCCGTGCTTACTGTCTCATTACAGAGAAAATAGAATATAAGGGTGATGTACTACACGATACCGATAAGGAATGGGGTGTTTATTTGCACCAACGCATTCATGGAGAATAAGACATGTCCACACTATTAGCAAAAAGTGATCCACGAGAAACACTTCTTGATCATACACAGAATTGTCTTGATGTATACAATAGTCTAAGAGAACGAATGCCGTTTTTAGCTGAAGTTGCCGAAGTCCCAGATTTCTTTGAACATCTCTTTTACGCTGTCGCACTTCACGACTTTGGAAAAGCAGCAACCGGTTTTCAAAATCAACTTACCGGTGGAGATCGGTGGAACTATCGCCACGAAATCCTATCTGGTGGATTTGTTGTTAACCTTCAATATCCTAAAGAGACAAAGCAGGCAATTGCACTCGCTATTTTTACGCATCACAAGGATATAGAGACCCTGAAGGACAAATATTCGTGCGGACAAGAGAACGAATCTGACCAACAAGAATGGCAAAAACGTGTTGCAGAACTTGCCCCTAACTGGGATATTTTGATGGAAATCCAAGAACAAGTGCAACAGTGGTGTCCTACAGCGGGATGCTTGTGGACACCAGTTGAATCAACCGATCAACTGATTGGCGGATACCGAGAATATCTTAAACCTTATTGGAACAGTAAAGTGGACAGAGAATTAACCCCTCTACACAAAACCTACGGCATGCTGATGCGCGGATGCATGATTGCCTGCGATCATCTTGCTTCTAATGTCAATGCCAAAAACGAAATCCAAACCGCCCTTGATAAACTTGAAGCGTCCCTTGTACAAAGCATTGAGCAAAGAGGACGACAATTTCACGGATGGGAGTCCTTTCAAGAGGATGCTGGGAAAACCGACGGTCAGCTCATGCTATCAGCACCGACAGGTTCAGGTAAAACGGAAGCTGCGCTGCTTTGGTCAGACAAAAACCAATGCAAAACAAAAGGTAACCGTGTCTTTTATGTGTTACCCTATACTGCAAGCATCAACGCAATGTATAAGAGATTGAAAAAACTCGTATCAGACGAAAAAATAGGTGTGTTGCATGGAAAGGCTACCTACTTCATGTATCAAGCACTCGTTGATAAAGACTATACACCTCAAAATGCTGCCAAATATCAAGCCATATATCAAGCTTTCATTGATCAGGGGCGTGATCATGAATCTGCCGAAAAATTAGTTAGGCAAAAACGTGCTCAAGACGAAAGAGATCTAACGAAAAAAATTTGTCGTCCTTACAAGGTGCTAACGCCCTTTCAACTCCTCAAAGCATTTTTCGGTATACGCGGCTTTGAAATGCAGATGGCAGAAATGTCTCAAGGGCTTTTCATCTTTGACGAAATCCACGCTTATGATCCGCACACAACCGCGCTTATTTTGACAATGATAAAGAAACTCCGTGAAGATTACAATGCAAAGTTCTGCATTATGACTGCTACAATGCCCCAGTTTCTTACAGATATGATTATGAAGGCAATCGGGGAATTCACACCAGTTGACATGGCACCAGAAGATAGGGACAAATTCACACGGCACCGTGTCAAGCTGCTTGATGGAAATATCCACGATGCTATTCCGAAAATAAAGGATAAACTGAACCAAGGAGATAGCGTTATGGTTGTCTGTAATACTGTCAAGCAGGCACAAGATGTGTTTCAGGAATTGCAGCATGGAGCCGATAATGCCAAACTCCTTCACAGCCGATTTATCCTTAAAGATCGGGAAAGGATAGAAGGAGAACTTGAAAACGCCGATCTCCTTGTCGGCACACAAGCCGTTGAGGTATCACTTGACATTGATTTTGATTGTCTCTTTACTGAACCTGCACCGATAGATGCACTCATCCAACGTTTTGGTCGTATCAACAGAAAAGGCAAGAAAGGAATCTGTGATGTCCATATATGCAAAGAGGGTGGGAAAAGCGATAAATACATCTATTCCACAGAGAAAGTTGAACGCACTATAAACGCTTTCGCATCTGTAGTTAATGACACACTCAAAGAGTCAAAAATCCAAGTCCTTATAGAAAATGTTTATTGTGAAGGGTATGATGATGATGAACAAGCCACTTTTGACAAGGCAAAACGCTTTTTTGAACAGCATCTGCGAAATATTGTTCCATTCATTGAAGACTTATCAGGTCGCGATGAATTTGAGAGTCTGTTTAAAAGTATTCCAGTTGTTCCGATGACTTACAAGGATGATTATTCAGCACATATTGAAGCAAAAGAATACTATGAAGCGATGTCTTATCTGGCACAGATTCAGGAATATCAATTTGCACGACTGTGCCGAGATGACCTACTCAGCAAAGATAAAGAATTAAAACAGTGGTTCATTAACGTCTGCTATGATGAGAATCTTGGGTTGATATTTGACGAACCAAACCCAAATATATTTTAGGAGAACACCCAAATGCAAAACCCACACCACCCAAACATCACCGGCACAGCCATCAACTACCTCTACATCTGCCAACGCAAACTCTGGTTCTACACACACCATCTCGAAATGGAGCATACCTCCGATAAAGTTGACCTCGGCAAACACCTACACGATGAGAGTTATCCACGCGAAAAACGCAGAGAATGGGACATCGACAACCTCATTCGTATTGACTTCGTAGACAAACAAGGCATCCTCCACGACATCAAATTTGGCACATCAATGGAAACAGCGCACATCATGCAGATATGCTATTACCTCTATCTGCTCAAACAGAAAGGTGTATCCAATAGGAAAGGCATTATCAACTACCCGCGCCAACGGCAAACAACCGAAGTTGAACTCACACCCGAAAAAGAAAAAGAGGTGGAAGACGCCATCACAAAAGTCCAAGAAATCACCGCACTACCAACACCACCGCACGCCGATTACATGAAGATATGTAAATCCTGTAGTTACCAAGAACTCTGCTGGAGCTAAAACTTGTAGTATGACCTCTCTTGTGGGAGGGGTTTTCAACCCCGATAGCCGACGAAGGAAACAAACTATGTCACGCAACTACTACATCACACAACCCGGTAGAATTCGTCGAAAAGACAACACAATCTACCTTGAACCGGAAGACGCAAAACGTATCCCTATCCCCGTAGAAGACATCGACGCACTCTACTTCTACGGAGAAATTGACCTCAACACTAAACTGCTTAACTTCCTCGCGCAAAAGAAAATCGCTTTCCACGTATTCAACTATTACGGATACTATTCTGGAAGTTATTATCCGAGAGAATATCTCAACTCCGGTTCACTGCTCGTTAAACAGGTGCAGCACTACGAAAAACCTGCCAAACGCATGGTGATTGCCCACGAATTTGTCGCATCCGCAGGATTCAATATGCTCCGAATATTGCGGTATCATACCAATCGTGGCAAAGATTGCAGCACACAAATTGAAACAATTGAAAAACTTCTCACAGAAAGCAAATCCGCAAAAAATACAAACGAACTAATGGGCTATGAAGGCAGCATGCGCGACGTCTACTATACCGCCTTCAATACCATCCTGACGTTGGAAACACCTTTAGAACGGAGAGTTCGGCGTCCACCAGACAATCCCATCAACGCCGCTATCTCATTCGGTAACTCGTTGATGTATCCCGCGTGTCTCACAGAAATCTATCGCACACAGCTCAACCCGACAATCAGTTTCCTGCATGAACCGGGAGAGCGTCGTTTTTCACTGAGTCTTGACCTCGCAGAAATCTTCAAACCGCTGATCATTGACAGGATTATCTTCCGATTGTTTAACCGTGGGCAACTCAACGAATCAAAACATTTTGAAACAAAGGTCGGTGAGTGTTATCTGAACGAACACGGACGCAAAACCTTTATTGCTGCTTTTGACGAACAACTCAAACAGACGGTTTCGCATCGTAAACTGAATCGACATGTTTCCTATCAGCGACTTATCAGATTAGAGTGTTACAAACTTATAAAACATCTTGTTGGGATGGAGACGTATCAAGCACTCCGCCCATGGTGGTAGAAACACACTAAATCGTAGATTCTCTTCTTGTAGGAGCGAGCTCCAGCTCGCGACAGTGGTGGTAGAAGCACTTTGTCTTGTGGGAGGGCTTTCTAAGCCCGATTTTCTTGTCCAGCTCGCGACAGTGGTGGTAGAAGCACACTAAATCGTAGGGGCAAGGTCTCCTCGTCCGAAAAAAGCAGATTTACCGCTGTAGGAGCGATCTCCAGGGAATGCCTTAATGGCATTCATACCGTTGATTTGGAATCGCGACAATCTTATATAACGGAGGCAATCACAATGTATATCATCCTCGTTTACGACATAGAAGTGAAACGGGTGGCAAAGGTATGTAAATATCTGCGTCAACATCTCAATTGGATTCAAAACTCTGTATTTGAAGGACAATTGACCAAAGCACAGTTCGCTCGTGTCAAATCGGGTTTAGCAGAAATCACCGATCCTGAAAAAGACTCAGTTATTATCTATCAACTGCGCGATGCGAAATGGATGACCAAAGAGGTGATGGGTGTTGACAAGAATCCTGCGACAAACCTGCTGTAGTAAGGCGTCATCGGTAAATCTGGGTTGATGTTCTGCTGTCGACCTCCGAAATATTTCTCATTTTGCGGCTCAATACTGCACCGAAAATCGTGCAAAATCCCCGACAAACCCTTGACGCATCTACTGCCGTCAACCTCCCAGAGAATTTGCACGATTGGAGGTTGACGGCAACCACCCATAAATCTGACAAAAATAAATTTTAACTTGACAGGAACTGTAAGGGTTTATTATAATGTTTATGTAGTTTTTGGATAGCCTTTTAATCGCACCAATGTGGAATAGAAACTTGGTTACCGACAGAGATGAGCGCTCTACTGAATTTGACTTTTAATCGCACCAATGTGGAATAGAAACAAGAGTGATGAAGGCACTACTTATTCTGAAGATGATCTTTTAATCGCACCAATGTGGAATAGAAACACTGTTTGAAGCCCTAAACCCAGCCAAAGTCTCTCCTTTTAATCGCACCAATGTGGAATAGAAACCAAAACCATCAGGGGCGCTCCATTCCTGCACAGGACGCCACTTTTAATCGCACCAATGTGGAATAGAAACCTATACGGGAGCTCTCACCCTCCCAAATCGTAGTACTTTTAATCGCACCAATGTGGAATAGAAACGCTCTTATACAGACAATGGATATAGTTGGCGACGATGCTTTTAATCGCACCAATGTGGAATAGAAACATCACCACGCGGAGGGATATAACGCTGACCGTTTATCTTTTAATCGCACCAATGTGGAATAGAAACCTAAGCGGGCAAGGCTGAAGTTACCCAAATTATCAACTTTTAATCGCACCAATGTGGAATAGAAACGTAATCTCTACACGTTTCTTTTCCGTTGACTTTGGCGCCTTTTAATCGCACCAATGTGGAATAGAAACGTTTGATTGCTAATTCGTGGGCGATGTAAGCATTCGCGCTTTTAATCGCACCAATGTGGAATAGAAAC